>CAYNPN010000029.1:0-23619 GCA_964399085.1 Hadarchaeota archaeon (SeqCode)
TGTAAATTCTTTTTAGATCTTTAAAATTCTCATTTTTGTTTGCTTCAATTTCCTTTGTTGCACCTTTTTCGACTTTTACAAGGTTTCTTTTCTCCAGCTCATCTACTGCTAGGGAGGCTGTGGAGACCGAAATTTCTGCCTCTCTTGCGATTTCTCTCAGGTGATATTTCTTCCGTGGCTCTTTGAAGAAAATTTCCGCTATCTTTTCTGTGCTTTTTTTATCGAACATGTGTTCTAATTTTAGAACGTTTGTTTTATAAATAGAACGGTTTTTACGTATTTCTCTGAAAGCTTCTTCCTATTAGGGCGTTGAGGTCTGACAAATGAAGTTTCTAATCCTGCCCTCCAATCAATGCTCCGCTCCGCACTCGTTCGCTTCGCTCACTCCCTTGGCAGTTAGTCATAACCCCTTACCACCAAAGGCCCTCAAACGCTGACACGGTCCACAAACTGACCGGCGGGACGAACCACAACACAAACGGATGCGCAACAAACTGGGGGAAATGAATACCGGGAGGAGCACCCTCTCGATAGAATCAGTTGGCACAGACGACATGGTTGTTGTGGATCCGTTTAAAGTAATCGCATTTTCTACAGGCATCTATATTCTTACGGATATTTTCACTAGAAGGCCAGACACGATGGTATATTCTCCGTTTAGCATTGGAGTTGCCGAAGTATCCACAGAGAAAGAAATTCTCGATCCCCGGAAATTGAGTGGGGGTTACGAACTTTTAGTAGGGTAGACACCGGGCCCACTTTTTAATCCCCAGAAACAGGCTATCCTGATTCAAAATGAAAAATTTCCCACAAATAATTATGCCCTTCTTGTCTTTTCCCTGAATAATAAAGAAACTAAAAATGATTATATAAAAAAGCGAGAGACGGAACTCTAGCCTAGGAGGGAAAAGGTTTGGAAAACGGGAACAAACCAAGAACATTATGGGCGGGAATCGGCCTCGTTCTCGGAACCGGGCTGGGAACAGTCGCGTGCATTCTATTAAACACACCTATTTATTACGCCGGAATAGGGACCTGTATAGGTCTCCTTCTTGGAGCCTTAATTGACTCTTACAACTGACCTCCTCACACGAATAAATTCGTGGGGTTCCACCCACTCGCCCGTACCATCCGGATTTCGTGCTACCGGTGGAAACCGTCCCCGCCACGGACGGGTCTTCTTGCAGGTTCCCCGATACCTCCTGTTTGCCGTCAGGGAGGGAAACCAGCTTGACCTACCAAAGATGGGTTTGCAGAGGATGGATTCGGCGGTTCGGGGTTCAGGGTCCGGCCAGTGGGGCCCCCGTTCCGGATAGAGGCTTTGAGCATGCAGAGAGGGTATTTATTTCTCCCCGTCCCAGTGCCCTCAACAGGCTTCGGGGACTCGGAGCTTACCCGAAACTCCGAAAATGTGTATGACCGAGGCAATTAAAAAGGAATTTCCAGTGAGGTCTGTGAAAATATTCGCCGTTCATCCCACTAATAAAGGAAGTGGGCTTTCTGGCGAGAGATTGTAAGTCAGGAATGATATCCTATCGCCGTCTATCTTAGTTATTCTTCCACCCCGCCAAGACTTTGTAGCTCCTGGTGAATGTCTTTGAATCTTTCTAAGGATGGGTGATCCGGCCCCAGTTCTTTCCTGAGTTCCTCAAGAGCATCTTCAAAGCTCTGAACCTCGGAACCTCTAATAAGATTATCTCCATAGGTAACTATCTTCTCTTCGAGTGAATTCGGGAGGTAATCCCTTTTGGGAATGTCCAATTTTTCCGCTTCCTCCGCAGTTATACCTGCACCTAAATGATTTTCGGCGAAGGGGGCTATCCTTTCAAGACCCTTTTCTCTCAGTATACGTGCGCCCTCTATACCGTGGGATATATCGTGGGTCTCACATCTACCGATGTCGTGCAAAAGAGCTCCTACCTTTACTAATTCCAAGTTCAAGTGGTGACCGCTCTCAACTATTCTTTGAGCTATTCGAGTAGAAACTACTTTCACGGCTTTCACATGCCGAATGACGCTCTCGGAACAACCTTCCTCTCTAAGCAGGTCGAGGGCTTCATCAGGCGATATCAACTAGCTCCCCATTAGTTCCTGCTCAAGGGTTTCTATCTGTCTCTCAAGAGCGTTGATGATTCCGGAATTATCGAACTCTTCCATCTCGTCTCCACAATTTGGACACTCAAATCCCTGTTCAACCGCTTCATCAAACTCAACCCTAGGACAGTCATCTCCACAGGTAAAGAACAAGGTCGAACGTTCATGTTCCAATCTATCCTTAAGCTTATTCAATAATTCTCGTTTATTCTCATTCATCATTTCCAAGGCCTTTTCCGGCTCGACATGCCAGTAATAAACGTACCACCCTGTTTCCTCATCTCGAGTTCTCCTGTAATCTACCACCTGATTATCATATAGATCGTACAATATCTTTCTGACTAAATTGAGCCTTACCTCTATCTCATTTGCTATTTCTTCATCTGTTGCCTCTTCCTTCTCCAGCAAAACTTCCGCCACCTCAGATCCGTGTTCACCGGCAACCCGATTCAGAATCCTTTCAAAGGCAGGAGAATTTGCTAGTTCTTCTGACGAAGCCATGAAATCACAACGTCCATTCGAACGTTAAATGTTCAAGCATTTGTATTTAAAACTAACCCGAGATTTCATTCATCTAATTTCTTAACTTCTTTCCCTGACTTAGAAGGGATTATTTTCCGCTTCGGATTGGAAAAATCCTTTTTCAATTCCTCTCCCTCAAAAAACCTGTCGAGAAATACAGCCAAGGCCGAAACCTCAGAATGGGGTTGATTTCCTACTGCAATGTTAAAATCCGTCAATTCGTAAACCTCACTCGGTACCTTTTCAGCTCCCACTATGACGAGAATATTCTCATTTTTTATTTTGGAAATCTCTCCACCAATCGGAACTCCATACATTGTCAGATGTGCTACTTTTCCACCTGAAGATTTCCACTCCTCGATCGCCTCTTTCCAAGATTTCCCACTTTCGATAAAAAAGGAGTTCCCCCATCTATCATTTACCTTTTCCAAACTTTCCTTCACGTTCTTGACGTTGTGCTGTGCAAAAATAATTCCTTCTGCTCCGAAAGCTCTCGCAACGAGTCCCACGTGGGTGCTAATCCTTTGATCTCTGAATGGACGATGTCCGATTCTCAATACGACTACTTCACTCAAGCTCCATCACCGAGCACTTCAATCGTTGTTCCGTCGTCCAAACTCTTTCTCAATTTTCCGATTGACTTCTCGTCGGCCCAGAAAGTAACCTCCGTGGGATTGGAATATTTTACATCTTCAACTTCGGTCTCTTCGTGCAATCGGTGCAAGAGCTTTTCAACTCCCTTTCTCCGGGTAGTGGTCAGCTTGGCGTGTACTTGCTCTATGAGCTCAGATCTGATAAATTCCTTTAATTCATCAAGATTCGTCCCTTCTCTTGCGGAAATTGGAATAACTTTAGAAGCTATATTTTTCAGAGCACTCGTCTTTCTCTGCAAAGTTTCGTCCGATACTAGATCTATTTTATTTAGAAGGGTTACAATTTTCGCAGACGAGTCCGCCAAAATTTCCCTTGAGATTCTAAATTTCCTCAAGATTTCTTTGAACGGTTCCGATGCATCTACAACCAGAAATACTAAGTCGGCTAAATAAACTTCCTCCAAAGCGGCCTTAAACGCTTCAATCAGCCAAGGGGGCAGATCATCGATGAAACCTACTGTATCCGTTATCAAAATTTTCTGGGAATCTCCATCCAAGACTCTAGTCCGAGGAGAAAGAGTGGTAAAGAGTCTGTCGTCGACTTCAACATTTGCCGAGGAAAGTGCATTTAAGAGAGTACTCTTGCCGGCGTTTGTATACCCTGCTAGTGCAACTAAATTGAATCCACTTTCTCTCCTTCTCTTTCTACGTTGTTCTCGTGCCTTCTCAAATGATTCTAATTTCTTTTCCAAGGAATTCATCTTTTGTTTAATAGATTCAACTCTCGGCCTCTCCCCATATTCTCCTCCGCCTCTCAAACCTGGAAACTCATCCAACTTGGCCCTCTTGACACTCTCCTTTACCCGGGGAAGTTCATAATTCAAGCGAGCGTACTCAACTTGCAGTTTTGCCTCGGGTGAACTTGCTCTCATTGCAAAAATCTCCAGGATAAGCTGAAAACGGTCAATTACCTTCACTCCTACTTTTTTCTCCAATTTGAAAGCCTGAGAGGGTTTGAGAGGATTGGCAAATATAACCCGTTCAGCATCGACCGAATCTACCAGATCTGCCAGTTCCTCTACCTTCCCCTTTCCAATATGGTAGGCTGGATCTGGTTTTCTGGTTTGATCCAACTTTCCTACAACTTCGTAGTCCAAAGTCTCGGCTAGGGCAGATAATTCATCAAGTCTCGGCGATTCACGGGGTGAAAGCCTTTCAACCAATACTGCTCGCATGGAATATCAATTAATCTATATGATACAAAATATCAAAAAGAATTTGGATTTTTCGGGGGGTTACAACGAAAACCAACAAAAATTAAAAATTCGGACCCCTCTACCGGATCTGGAACTCCTAGAGGAGAAGATTATACAAAAGGAAACCCCCTAAGACCAAGAGAATTATAGAAGAAAACACGAAGGCTAGAGTTAGCCATATCGGTCTCTCCGATTCTCCAGTCCTCAGGGTTTGAATGCTCACAACACCACCAATCAGGGCGATTATTGCCGTCGTATAGGAGATAGTAAGATTGGTAGGAATAATACCCACTCCCCACAGCATCAAAACAGCAACTACAACAAAAACGAAAATCGAAATTGAGTTGATTGCACTTTTATCCATTATTAATCCCTCCTTCCGGTCGAAATCATATTGTAATAAATTGGTTTAACTATTTTGCTTTTTGTGGAGAATTCATTAATGGTACGAAGGGCCTTATCATTTTTCAAGAAGGCTAAATCGGTGGAGATAAATACACTGGAAATTTTTAATACACTAATAAACAATAATTCTTAAGGAAACGAGGAGTCGAAATTGACGGATTATTCGGAATCAGATCAACCGAAAATAAAAGATGATTCTTATCTTGCAAACTATGTGAAGCAATTGGAAGAACGTATTAGAGGGCTTGAAAACGAGAGAGGTGCAATCGAGTCAGAAAGAGCCCGCTTGGAGAAGGAATTAAAGGATTTGAGGTCCGAATTTGAAAAACTGAAATCTCCTCCTCTTGTTGCGGCTACAATCCTGGATACAACGGAAGAGGGTAAGGCCATTGTCAAAAGTACCTCCGGGCCCGAATTCCTGGTAGAAGTTTCGAAATTCATAGAACAGGACGAACTACAGCCGGGAGCGAGAGTGGGTCTAAACCAGAGAACTCTCAACGTGATGGAAGTCCTTCCACCGGAAAAGGATCCGCAGGTCACCGGAATGGAAATAGAGGAATCGATAGACGTAAGTTACGCTGATGTAGGAGGGCTCGAGAGGCAAATCCAAGAGATTAAAGAAACAGTAGAACTTCCCTTAACTCGTCCTGAATCCTTTGAAAAAATAGGAGTAGAGCCTCCAAATGGAGTTTTACTCCACGGAGCACCAGGGACTGGTAAAACACTCGTTGCACGCGCAGTAGCCAACGAAACGAACTCTACTTTCATAAAGCTCATTGGCTCAGAACTAGTTCAAAAATATATAGGTGAAGGAAGCAGGATGGTCCGTGAAATGTTCGATTTAGCAAAAGAAAATTCTCCCAGTATAGTTTTCATAGACGAAATAGATGCAATAGCATCGAAGAGGAGAAAATCATCCACTAGTGGTGATAGAGAAGTTCAGAGAACAATGATGCAGTTCTTAGCCAAGCTAGACGGGTTTGAACCCAGAGGAGATGTTAAAATCCTCGCTGCTACCAACAGACCGGACATTTTGGACAGAGCGATTCTCCGACCTGGCCGTTTCGACAGGATGATCGAATTCCCCATTCCCGGAAAGAACGAAAGAAGAGCGATATTCGAAATACACACACGAGGGATGACCTTGGATGATAGCGTCAGCCTAGATCAGCTGGTCATGAAGACCGAAGGAGCAACCGGGGCAGATATAAAGGCTATCTGTACGGAGGCCGGAATGTACGCTATCCGAGAAGATAAGGATAAAGTCACACATTCCGACTTCAATCAAGCCATCTCCAAAGTAATGACGGGAAGAGATTCGGAAGGTCCTACGGTGATGTTCGGATAGAATCTTCCTCATATCTTCCAAAGAGTAGATGAAATTGCTTTCTTCACCAAAAAAATTAAAGCTTTACCGACCTTAATATACCCGCTACTGGGGGTGTTTAATAATATGTTTAAAGTTGGTGAAGCCCTAGTCGGAGACGAACCTAACCTCGCCCATATAGACCTGATAATAGGAGAAAAGGGAGGGCCTGCAGGTGAAGCTTTTCTGAATGGTATATCTCAGCCATCAGAAGGTCACACACCTCTCCTTAGTGTAATTCGACCTAACCTTCCTACCAAACCATCTACCCTACTAGTCCCCAAAGTTACCGTGGAAGGTATGGAGGATGCCGATAAGATATTTGGTCCCGTGCAGGAAGGAGTCGCTAGAGCCGTAGCCGACTCGGTCGAGGAGAGAGTAATTCCGGAAGATAAAGCCGAGGAACTCGTTCTTATCGTCAGTGCATTTATTCATCCCGAAGCCGATGATTTCCAAAAGCTAAACCGATTTAACTACGGAGCCACTCGATTAGCCATTCAACGGGCTATGGATGAGTTCCCGGACACTGAAACTTTGAAAGAAGAAAAGGACAAAGCGGGTCATCCTCTCATGGGTACCAGAACCGTGAAATTGAGAAATCCGCCATATCTCCAAATAGCAATGGACAAACCTTCCCTAGAACAACAGCTCCAACTTATGGAGGAGGTACCCGAAAGCGATCATCTGATAATGGAGGCCGGTACCCCTCTGATCAAAAAACATGGAGTGAGCGTGATTGAAAAACTCCGAGAGAAGAAGGAAAACGCCTTCATTATCGCCGACTTGAAGACCCTGGACACCGGACATCTAGAGGCCAGGATGGCGGGAGATGCTGGAGCTGATGGAGTAGTTATTTCGGGTCTCGCAGACAACAATACCATTGAGAAAGCAATAAGAGAAGCCGATAAATGCGGAATCTATTGTATCGTGGATACATTGAACGTGGACAATCCGGGCGGACTTTTAGAGAGTCTCGAAGAGAAACCTCATATAGTCGAGCTTCATAGAGGGATCGACGAGGAATACGCCGGGAAAGATCACTCGGCATGGGGAGATATCCCTAACCTAAAGGACATGACGAAGGAAAATCTCGTCGCCGTTGCCGGAGGAATTACTATGGATACAATTAAAGAGGCCTTGAAGTCAGAGGCCGATATCCTGGTTGTCGGAAGAGCGATAGCGAACTCAAAAGATCCGAAATCGAAGACCCGGGATTTCCTTGAAGCAATAGGTAATGCGGTTTCCAGTATTAAAGAGGGAAAATTCGGCGATATAGAACAATTTCGATGGAGAACGGACTTCTAAAATCCCCAATTTCCCATTTTTTATCTCCAGCTCCCAAGGCAAGGAGAGGCAGATAATTTAAAAATTCAAACATCCATTTTGGCAAACATGGGTGTATATATAAACCCAATAATGTCCCAGCCTGAAAATCTCCCCTTGAGACATTGGAGAGGAGATAACTCCAGCCAAGAATCTTTTAGAAAATAAATAATATGACAATTTATACAGATAAAAACAGTTTCAACGGATCAGATGCGTGGAATTTATTATATATAAACAGGAAATAGGAAGTTAAGAACTCTTCAGAAGTCAATTTCGAATCAAATTTAAATTTTCATGAAAGAGGGGGGGCAATGAAATTTTCGGGGGAAAAATTAATTTCCATAAAAAATGAAGAAAAGGGAAATTATAATAATATCCCTGAGAAAAAGCTTGCACCCCCAATAGGAATAAAACTTCCGAATGGGAAAATGTTGAGGGTGAGCATCGCAGCAGCCCTTGGAATAATGATCCTCTTAACCTTATCTGGTGAGATAATAGCTAATCCGATACCAGGGCCTATCGTTATTTCGGCCCCCGAAGCTGACATAAATAACCTAAAAATGTACAACAGTGATTATAAAGAGGGAGAAAACAAGGTTGGAATAATACAAGAAATAGGAAAACTCGAATGCCCTAAAGGACAAAATTTTATTAAAACCATTGGACTGGGGGAAACAGAAATTGAAGCTAATATTAAATTGGATAGCACACATGTATCGGATGTCCTAATAAAAGCAAAATCTATGATAATCCCCCAAGGGATTATAGAAAATTTGAAACTTGGAAAATCAATAACAAGCCCAACTCAGGAGATAGATGAGGGGGAGTTTAGAAATATGAAAATAGAGGTTCGTTACCTCTCAGTTGACTCGCTAGACTACGAGAATTCAGACATCTCCTTGAACTTCTCCTCTACGTGACCGATGGACTCTATATTTTTTGGAAAATGTAAACATTCAAAGTAGACATCTAAGGAATTCGGGCTGTAAAAAAGCTGTACGAAACATTCCAAAAAAATAAATGGTGTAAGAAAAAAGGACTCCTTGGCACGGATGATGTTACCGACATCGTCTGAGCCCTTGTGCGATGAATACAATGATGGGCGGTCTGACGTGCCATTAAAAAGGAAAATCAGACCTAGATATTGAACATATCGCCCTTTTCTCAATCTGGGGATTTCAGATTCTCCGCCGACTTCCTACCCTCAATTAGATATCTCAATCCTAAGATGAGAAAGGTAGAAGCAGCTAGCACTAATACCAGCAAAACCAGAATATCATAAGGATGAACTCTTAAGAATTCATGCTGAATCCATCTTACATCCTTATTCAAATAAAAATAGCATAAACATATTAGTCCAGCACCGACAAGAAAACAAAATACAATTTTTCCGCTATTCTTCAAAACCTTCCCCAATTTCAGATTATCTTACTAAATTACAAAAATATACTACAAATATTTCACATATTTTCTCAGAAATTCAATTCCGGGATTTAAGGGTTAAAAAGAAATGCATGCTATTTTATTTTCTCATTTTTTTGAAGGCTTTTAACTTTTCCACGTATTTTAGAAGACAAATCCTGGATATCCGTAAGTAACCCCTCATATTCCGCTAATTCCTCCTCAAGTTTGTTCCAGTTTTCTCTCTTAACGGATATACGAATATCTGCCTTTATCTCATCTAAATTTCCGTGTAATTTGGAGAGTTTTATTTCCAAATCCTCTATCTCATCATTCATCAGGTTCCCACCATATAGGGGGTTCACTTAATTATATTCTATTCTTATCCGAAAAAGGATTTTCTTGGTTAAAACTTTTCTCTGACTATATGTCTATTAAGTTTAATCTAATCTTTGGAAAATCGAAATTAAACTCGAAGTTTATTAGTTGCCTACTCTATATCGGAGATCTTCTCGAGAGATTCTTTGGCAAGCTCAGCCGGGTATTTGAAATCCTCCAACTCGCCGGAAAAGTATTCCTCGTACGCTGAAAGGTCGAAATGACCATGTCCGCTATTGGCAAAGAATATCGTCTTTTTCTCTCCATTTTCCTTGCATTTTAGCGCCTCATCTATGGCTCCTCTTACAGCATGAGCTGTCTCGGGCGCTATCACGAAGCCCTCCGTCCTGGCAAACTTGACAGCGGCGTCAAAGACCTCGTTTTGATGGTAAGCGGAGGCATCTACATATCCGTCCTTGACCAATTTACATAACAACGGGGAATCCCCATGGTAGCGCAGGCCTCCCGCATGTACTGGAGGGGGGACGAAATCGTGGCCCAGAGTATACATTTTCAAAAGAGGGGTAAGACCGGCCGAATCCCCATGATCGTAAGCATAAGGTGCTCTTGTTAGGGTTGGACAGGCTTCCGGTTCACAACCTACGATCTCCAAATCCGGCTTTTTCCCAGAAAGTTTGTCCTGAACAAACGGAAATACAGCTCCTGCAAAGTTACTTCCTCCACCTACACAACCGAACATAGCATCAGGATAATCATCAGTTTTTTCAAATTGCTTCTTAGCCTCAAGCCCCTGGATTGTCTGATGTAAAATTACATGATTAAGAACACTCCCTATCGAATACTTGGTATTTTCATGGTTTACTGCATCCTCTATCGCTTCCCCAATCGCCATTCCCAGACTGCCAGAGGTATCCGGATCCTCCTCCAACATCTTCCTTCCGTATTCGGTGTGTTCGCTAGGACTCGGAACGCAGTCGGCGCCCCATATTCTCATTAGAGCCCGTCGGTACGGTTTTTGATCGTAACTTATCCTCACCATATAGACTCTGGCCTCGAGATCGAAGAAGGAGGCCCCGAAAGCTAGGGCGCTGCCCCACTGTCCAGCTCCAGTCTCCGTTGAGAGCCTTTTTACTCCTTCTTTGGCATTGTAGTAAACCTGTGGAACTGCCGTGTTTGGCTTATGGCTACCCGGGGGGCTCACTCCTTCCCATTTGTAATATATCTTTGCGGGCGTCTCGAGTTCATTTTCCAGCCTCTTTGCCCTGTAAAGGGGTGTAGGCCTCCACAAGCTGTAGATTTCCCTTACAGCATCTGGGATAGAAATCCATTTTTCTTGGCTCAGTTCTTGCTCTACGACCCTTTCCGGGAAAATAGGAGACAAATCCTCCGGCCCTGCGGGTTCCTTCGTCTCAGGGTTAATAGGTGGATCCGGAAGAGACGGCATGTCAGCCTGTATATTATACCAATTTTCAGGTATTTCTTTATCCTCAAGTTGAATCTTAGTTTTATCCATCTTTCTCCCTTATTCAATCCCAAAGGACCCATTTAAACCTTCGGAGTACAAAACTGTTCAAAGAGCTAATATTTGTCAAAGGACTTGGATTAAGTTTATCTCCTAGTTGAATATCTACCAAAAATTTTGAGCATCTAAAGTGAGAGCATCCCGCTGTTTCATTTTCCCAGCAAAAATGGTAAATATCTAAACCCAGGACAAACCCAAATCCACTGAGGAAGATTGAGCTATAGTATTTTTCTCGGATTTTGATTTGGTTACTCTCTCCGGATTTTCCTTTACCATTTTGTAATGCTCTTCGCACCACCACATTCCGTGGAATAAACGCTCTCCTTCCTTTCCGCAGATGCAACATTTACCCATCAATAGCACCTCGACCCAGCCACACACCAGTCGCTGAGGGGGAAATAAAAACCTTTGGCTTTTTAAGTATATTATGATTTTATCTCTTAAATAGAACTGAAAGGTATAATAAATACATTTATGACCTGAAAACTAAAAATAAGAGGTCTAAATTACCTAACTATAAGAACGGGGCAATGAGCTCTCGTAACTACCTCTTCAGTAACGGACCCCAGATGAATCGTGCCTAAATTCGATTTACCTTTCGCCCCAATACCTATCATATCGTAATTGTTCTCATTAGCAAACTTTATTATACCCGTAGCAATGTTCGAATCAGTTATGACTTCGGAGTCTGCCTCTATACCGATCTCTTGGGCATCATACTTCATCTCTCGCGTAAATTCTTCTGCCTCTTCTATCTCCTCATCTATAGCTTCTCCTGCAAAAGAATCGTAAAACTTAGGGGCACGGACGACATGAAAGAAAGTCAGTTGATCCTCTAACTTCTTTGCCCTATCCACAAAATAGTCAAATACCTTTCTGCTATAGTTTGAGTCATCTACTGCAACTAATATCTTTTTCATACATAGGATAATGGTAATTTACAATTAAAGGTATTTTCATCCACCAACTCGTGTGAAGGTCAAATTTACTGTAAATAAGTTCAAAGGTTGTTCTAGGGTTTCTCCCTAGAAGTTAGGATTTGATAAACTGAAACGACCTGACTATTCAGACTTAAAGTCAATCAGAAAGGAATGGGTTTTGGATCCCTTTCCCATAGTCTCAACTTTCAAGAGATCTGGGGGAGTATCAATATCCCTTTCCAGATTTTCCGATCTATATATTCTTGGACTTATATTTCGAGACCGAGCTTCTTCAATGTGGTCCGAGAAACTTTCTCCTCCGAACTTCAAATCAATCAAATCGGGAGGTCTTAAAAGGAGAGCATTTGTACCCTTCTCCTTTGAAGGGGTAATTACCATTGCCCGGTCACCCGATGCCAGGTCCAATATTCCTTCTATATCTTCCGACTTTATCAGCGGGACATCCGCAGGGAGGATAAGAACCTGTTTAAATTTTGATTCCACGGAATCCCCTATGGCTATTTCTAATGCCCTATTTAAACCAACATCTGGTTCCAAAATGTTATCAAAACCTAAATCTTGAACAAATTTTTCTACGGTCTCATCGGGTGTCACAACCACGGGCTCAATCTTTTGAACTTCTCGGGAAACCGATAATATGTCTTCCAACATAGAGAGAGTCATTTCTCTCCTTTGTTCATCTGTTAATACATCAGTGAAAGTAGCTTTCGTCTTTTGCAAATCTTTCACGGGGATTATGAGTCGGGTTTCAGGGGTCATTAACTTCCTCCTACAAATAACCACCAGTAACTTGAAAACTTCAGGAAAAATTTTCAGGCTCCATTCTATTGAAAAAGAGCTATTATTTTTATTAAAGAATTTAGGAAAGGGTTTAGGGATATATTTTTCGAGGTGGAATGGCTCAGGGGAAGATTGCGGATTTTTGACCTTAAATTGATCAAGATAGGAGACATACTGAAATATGCTGATTTTACTGAGAGGGATTCTTCAACTCACCATAGGCAGAGAAATTCCACTTACTAACACAGAATAGAACTTTTTGGTAAGAATAATCGTCTTTTAAAATCCCAAAATTTTTTAAAGAAGTCTTTTCCATCTCATAAATCCGTCTCAGGGATTCCAGAGTGGTCATTTTCTATAAAGAAAACAGAAAGAGATTTTATAAAATCACTAGGAAGCATATAGATTAATAAGAAAGCTTGATAAAACAGTGTAAGAGGTGATAAACATATCTAATAGTGATTGGGGAGATCCCCGACCTGTAGGATTTGTGGCCCTAATATTTGTAGTGGTTCTGTTTGCATTGCTACTGGACGGTAGACTGCCTCACCACGCATATCCTCTGATGTTGGTCTTCGCTATAGTAGGAGGTATTGCACAGTTTTTAACAGGAATAATACTTTTGAAGAAAGGTAATACGCCGGCAGGAGGCCTGTTTACGGCCTTCGGTCTATTCTTCCTAGGGGGACCATCGGCAATGTTCTTTATGTTGAGCCTTGGGCTTACAACTCCTCATGCATTCCACTTTTTACTTGGAGTGTGGAATATCCTCCTTGGACTAATCCTGTATTTCTGGGGTATAACATTGATATACGGTGGATGGGTCGAATTCTTGATTAGCCCTGTTGGAGGAACCGCTCTACTCATCACGGGATTGGGCAACTTACTCGCGAACGAAATGTTGACTCAAATAGCTGCCTATCTATTCTATATCTTTACAATATGGGCCTTCTATATGTTGGCACATTACTTAGGTGAATCGGTCGGTATGGATATTCCTGCAGGTAGACCTCTCGTCAAACATCCATTGGCAGAAATGGAAGAATAAGACCTTCGCTAACGCCCCTTCAAAAAAGGTTAAAATTCCGAAAAACAAGAGTCACTCAATGCTCGAAGGGGCAACTTCTCCTTTTTATTTTTCATGTTTGTGTAGCCTTTGACTGCTTTGACTATCTCCCGGTATGAGCTAGGTCTTGTCGTTTTCGAGTTGTTAGTAGTTTAATGATTATTTCGTGAATTTGTATGCCCTTTTCACTTCTGAGTACGACAACAATTTTTCGATGAACTGCGCGTTCTCTCGAAACTCTTTCGCCAAGACCTTCTCTGGTCCTGGAACATTCTCCAAAATCTTCGATTCGACCTCTTCCGGTTCATCCAAAACAAAGCCGCCCTCATCAGAATATTTCTCCTTCTCGGTCACGATCGCTTCTCGTGTTCGGGCTTCGACCAGATTGTTTTCTCGTAATCTTCCCACCGCCTCTCTTCTACCGATCAGACTCCAAAGATTTCGACCATGTAATCCCTCACCACTTGCTTGAATTCGGTGTTAAGGTTCCGATATTTCCGCAATTTCTTCCATAACCGCTTAACCCTCTCATCTCTGAGAGTAATATTCTCCTTAAGTTTCTCATTCCTCCCTAAAGCTCGGAAATTCGCGGAAAATTGAAGAGCACTCGGGAAAAACTAAAAACCCGGGAACTCACTCCTTGCACACCACAAGGTAAACCGTTTTTCCAAGGTGTTACTTGGGACATCCAACCTTAGCACCGTTTCCAAAGAACGTCACCTCCTTATTCAGGATTTCCTCTACATCTTCTGAGATGGCCACCTTGATCTCGTTTGAAGTTATCTCACCAGAGATCGGATTATCTACCATTTATCTAAATCTGTCAGTCGAAAGACCAGGAATACAAAAAATTAAAAATTAAATAAATACAAAGAATATTACGATGAGTGGGTTAGAAGATTTATCTGAAAAAATTGAAGAGATCAAGAAAGCTACGGGATACAAAGAATATGAATTAACTGTCGACAAGGTTTTTGAGTACGGACAGTGGATAGCACCTGAGCAAAAGCTCGTTTTCGCCCCGCCTGAACACCCAAAAATTGAATACACATATACTGAGTTTGGTGAGCGCGTCGAGCGCCTCGGATCGGCCCTTGAAGAATTCGACCTCGAGTATGCAAGAAAGGCCCACGAAATGGGGTCAAGAGTTGCTGTAATGGAATGGAACACCACCCGGTACCAAGAACTTATGTATGCTGTAATGATGAAAGGAGCAACAATTAATTCTATTAATATTAGGTTACCTCCCGAGGACCAGCTGTACTGCATGAAAGTTAGCGAACCTGAAGTGCTTTTCATAGGTAAAGACTTCCTTCCATATTTGAATGAGATCCTCGATCACGTCGAAACAATAAGAAATGTAGTTGTTATGTCCAATCAAACTACATGTACCGAAAGTGGAGAGATTCCGGAAATCGAAGTGCCAGCTGAAGTAAAGTTGTACGAGTACGAAGACCTACTGGAAAATATTGGGGAACCGGAGTGTGAGTGGCCAAATTTGGATGAAAAGGTTATTGCCGCCTTACACTTTACGAGTGGGACAACAGGAAAGCCAAAGCCAGTCTACCATACACATAGGAATCTAATGTTAGGAACCCTACAAACATTGGTAGCTGAGGGTGAGTCTCCTTTTAACTTGACTAGTAGGGACATAATTATAACACTAACGCCATATTTCCACATACTTGGCTGGTTGTCCCCCTTCAAATATTTCTGTAGAGGGAATAAGTACATCTTTCAAGAAAAATACGAGTTTGACCACATTGCCCAATTAATTAAGGAATACTTACCTGAAGCAAAAAGACTCGATTCAAGAATCCTCATAGCAGGGGTTCCAACGATGATATACGAAATAGCCCAAGAACTCAAAAAGTTGGGCGTTAATGACCTCGAGAACCACCTTTTCGCAGTATATGGAGGAGCAGCGCTTCCCTTATCACTTTATGAGGAATTAAAAGAAATGGGAGTGATAGTTACCACGGGATATGGACCTACGGAAACGGGGACGACGGCCATAACAAGGGCAAGCTTCACTCCCAGAATGTGGATGAAGATGGGATGGGATCCCGAAAAGATGACGGACCACTATGTCAGGAATAATACCTTAGGTACTTTGGTACCGTTCGTAGATGGAAAAGTAGTCGACGAAGATGGCGAAGAACTCCCACATGACGGTGAATCTACCGGCAGGTTCTTATTTAGATCTCCAACTATCACAAAGGAGTATTACGAGAACTTTGAAAAGACGAAAGAAGCATGGGAGTATGGATATTTTGACGTAAATGACATAGTTACAATCGACGAGTATGGATCCGTAAACTTTGTAGACAGAACCAAGGACGTAATCAAGAGTGGTGGTGAGTGGGTACCCTCATCCCGATTAGAGGGCTTCATATCTAAGCACCAGGCAATTGCTGAAGTTGCAACAATTGGAGTACCACATCCAAAATGGAACGAGAGACCGGTTGCAATTGTTTCGCTAGAGGAAGGTAAAACTATCCAAGAAGAGGAAGTAAAAGATTACCTCATGAACCACGTTGAAGAAGGTAGTATGCCGAAGTGGTGGATACCTGATAAAGTAATCTTCAGAGACCAACTTCCAAAGACTGCTACTTCCAAGATTGACAAAGCAAAGCTTAAAGAAGAATACAAGGATCTAGAGCTTGAGGACTGATCTGCTTCAAAAAATATCATCTAAGTCGGAAAAGGGGCTTTAAAAACACACCCCCAGTAATGGCATGAGTGGAAGCTTTGGAAAAAGGAAAAGACTCGGAATAAAAATAAAAACAATTTTTTTCTTTTTTTTAACTTTCTATCAATTTATAATATTTTCTTGTTCCTTAGATGATATTAAATATAAGATATAAACGGCCTACATTGCTCAAAAACATAAATTTAGTTCTTATGTGGAGTATTTGAAATCTAGTTAAATCTTATTTAGTACTACAACCTTGGAATTGAAAGACATTATTTTAGGGTAGAAAACGCCGACTCAGAACCTCAAAAAAACTTCATTTAATAACGGAAAAATCGCTATTGCGAATGTGGGTTTCGAAAAACTATTAATCCCAGCTCATAAAAATAATACAAATCCCTTAAGTAGCCTTGTAAATCTTCTACAAAAGTGAAATAAAATGAATAACTTTAAAGGTAAGGGAGCAGACGAACTGGAAGCAGAGATAATCAATCAGGATTTATGTTGTGGATGTGGTGCTTGCGAAAATATTTGCCCTTATATAGATGTTATTAAAGGTAAATCTATTTTCATCGCCAATTGTGATCAAGAAGAAGGAGATTGCTATAAATTCTGCCCAATGACACTTGTGAATATTCCAGAAATGGAAAAGGAAATCTTCGGGGTTGAAAGAGAAAATCCAATTTTGGGACATTTTGAGAAAATTAAAAGAGGGAAAGCCACTGATGAACATATTCAGAAAAAATCACAATATGGGGGAGTCGCCTCTGCACTTGTCAGGTATTTACTCGAAGAAGGAGAAACGGAAGGATTTATACTCACTGCCAGAACTGAAAACTGGAAACCGAAACCCGTGCTAGTAGAGAAACCGGAAAACGTGGCTAAATACACAAAATCGAAATATACAGCAAGTCCTGTTATCTCAAAACTGAATGAAATGGAAGAAGAGGATAATAGAATAGGTTTGGTCGGAACGCCCTGTCAAATAACAGCAGCAAGAAAGATGGAGATTTATAATGATTTCGAACTTGGACCACTTATAGGGCTCTTTTGTACTTGGGGATTAAAAGAAGAATTTTTGGATTATGTAAAAGGGATTATAGATCTCAAAGAAATAGAGAAATTTGATATTCCTCCGCCACCTGCTGAAAAAATGTTGATTCATTCCAACGGAGAAACAAAAGAAATTCCGCTGGAAAAGGTTAGAGAATTTATGATGCCTACCTGTAATTCTTGTATGGACATGACTTCCGAGTTAGCGGACATTTCGGTAGGTCAGGTAGAGGGTAAGTCGGACTGGAATACAGTGATTGTGAGAAGTGAGTACGGCAGGGAAATCTTCGAACATGCAATAAAAGGAGGAGTTATAGAAGTCGGGGAATTAGACGAGAAAAGATTAAATCATCTCAAGGAAGCATCGAGCGGTAGAAAGAAAAGAATACTATCAGAAGAAGAAGAAATTAATTTTGAGATGAAGGATGTGGACCTTGAGAAAATTATGGGGATGGAAGTATGAATTACGGTGGCGGAAAAGAAAAAGATTTTCTGTTGGGTAACGAAGCTATCGCCAGAGGCGCTCTCGAAGCGGGGGTAGATTTTTGTACAGGTTATCCAGGAACCCCATCTACTGAAATAATGGAGACTTTGCTCGAAGCTACAGAAGAATATGATCATTACGCCGAGTGGTCCGTGAACGAAAAAGTCGCACTGGAAGCAGCTGGAGCGGCTGCGACAACAGGGTTAAGATCGATTTGTACTATGAAATGCCAGGGTTTGAACGTCGCGTCTGACTTTCTCATGTCAGCAAGCCTAGCTGGGACAAAAGGAGGGTTAGTATTAGCCGTAGCCGATGATCCCAGCGCTCATTCAACCACCACGGAATTTGATACTAGGCACTACGCCAAAATGGCCGACCTACCTTTACTGGAACCTTCATGCCCCCAAGAAGCTAAGGAGATGGCAAAAAGAGCCTTCGATATCTCTGAAGAACTAGGAGTAATCGTCTTATTAAGAACAGTTACTCGGATTTCACACTCGGGCGAAATAGTCGAACTCAGCGATATAACTTCGGAAAGAAGAGTGCCTGATTTTGAGGATGACGAGTGGTATACCTCACAGCTTCCCATGCTAAGTCATGCCGAACATCATGGCAAAATGAATGAAGCTAAGAGTTTATTCGAAGAATCGGATTTCAACAAATACGTAGGACCAGATGAAGCCGAACTCATTATAGTAGCATGCGGCTTAGGCTGGCTCTACAGTCTTGAGGCAATAAATACTCTCAATCTGGATGATGAAGTAGGAGTTTTGAAGGTCGGAACTGGTTGGCCACTTCCGGAAAAATTCATAAAAAATCATCTTTCCCACGCGGAAAGGGTTCTTTTCGTCGAAGAAATCGACCCTTTCCTTGAAGAAAACGTGAAAGCAGTCGCTGGTGATTATATGGGAGAATTGGGATCTATTGAGTTCTACGGAAAAAAGACCGGACATATCTCCCAGGAGGGCATGACACCAGGAGTAGGTGAAATAGATCCAAAGATGGTAGTGGAAGCTCTAAACGATTTGAAGGATATGGATTACAGAACGCGGCCAGAGGATTACACCGAGGAAGTTGAGGAATTCGCTGATAAATACTCAACCGATCGAATGATTACTTTCTGCGCCGGGTGTCCACATCGTGCCTCATTCTGGGTAATAAAGAGAGCCTTGGATTGGTTCGGGGGAGAAAGCGTTGTAACAGGGGACATAGGATGCTATGCGATGGGTTTAGGTCCTGGAGGATTCTTCCTTCTAAATTCTCTTCATTGCATGGGTTCTGGCATCAGCGTTGCGCATGGATTCAGCAAATTGAAAGAATTTGATTTCGATCGCCCCGTAGTTGCTTTTGCTGGTGACTCCACTTTTTATCATGCATGTCTACCAGGGCTGATTAATGCAAAGTATAACGAGGGTGATATTCTCCTCGTAATTCTTGATAATGAAACTACCGCTATGACGGGACATCAGCCTCATGCTGGCACCGGGGAAAAGGGAACTGGGAAAGCAGCACCCGTCACTAAGCCGGAGAAAATTACAAGGGCCCTTGACATAGAAACGGTCATTGAGGATCCATTTGATATTGAAGAAGCGACGGAAACTGCTTATCAACTGTTACAAGAGGGAGGAGTTAAAACATTAATATTGCGGCACCCCTGTGAACTCAAAGAATCGAGAGAAAGAGAGAAAGAAATATCGATTAGTATAGATGAGGACAAATGTATTGGCGATGAATGTGGATGCGCAAGATTTTTATCGAGAGTATTCGATTGCCCAGGAATTATCTGGAATTCTCAGAAAGGCGTCTGTGAGATAGACGAGTCCGTCTGCACAGGTTGTGGGCTATGTGTTGACTTATGTCCAGGGGAAGCGATCGAAAAAGAGGAGATTTTGGAATGAATGAAATACTAAACCTAATAATATCGGGGGTCGGAGGACAGGGCAATTTACTCGCATCTAGGCTGATAGTAAATGTCGCTAAGTTGAGAGACTTTGAAGCTACTGAAGCTGAAATATACGGGGCATCGCAAAGAGGGGGTTCCGTAACAAGTCACATCAGAGTTTCCGAAGAAGGAAATCATGGCCCTCTTGTTTCCGAGGGAGCTGCCGATGTAATCATAGGTTTTGAACCCATAGAAACGGTTAAAAGTATCAAGAAATTTGGAAATCCGGATGTTAAAATTATACTTAATCCTCACCCTTCCTTTTTAACTGACCTATCGGGGAGGGTTATGGACTACCCTGATGTGGATGAAATAATCAATTTCTGTGAAGACTATAGCGAGGAATTGAGAGTAGTGCAAGCTACTGAAATAGCCGAGGAATTAGGAGCCCCTGTCGTCCACAACATGATAATGGTTGGATGCTTAACCGGATCTGGATGGACACCTTTTTCAAGAGATACTTTTGAACTTGCAATATCCGAAACTTTCTCTGAAGGAAACGCAGAAATAAACCTGAAGGCCTTGGAGAAGGGAATAGAAGCCGTGGGGGAAAAATGATATTGAGGAAATCGATATGAAAAATTATAAGGAAATATCCGAAGAGGACATCAAAAATATCAAGGATGTCGTCGGAGAAGATAATGTTTGCTTTGAAGATATAGAGAAGGAAGATTATTGCTCGGACGAAGCTCCTCAAGTAGAAAGCTGTGAACCTGATCTGGTAGTAAAGCCCAACAACAGGGAGGAAGTTTCAGAATTACTTTCATACGCTAACGAGGAGAAAATCCCGGTGACTCCTCGAGGCGGCGGGACTGGACTTTCCGGAGGTGCAACGCCGATCTATGGAGGTATCCTACTTTCATTGGAAAATATGGATAGAATATTGGAAATAGATGAAGATGACTTCATGGCTATCGTCGAACCAGGAGTGGAAATAACCGACCTCTATAATGCCGTGGAAGAAAAAGGATTTTACTATCCAGTTTATCCGGGTGAAAATACGGCGACAGTAGGCGGCACAATCGCCACAAACGCAGGAGGAATAAAAGCCGTCAAATATGGTGTTACGAGGGACCAAGTCGCAGGTCTGGAAGCGGTCCTCCCTAATGGAGAAATCATCAAGGCGGGAGGCAAATATATCAAATCTTCGACCGGTTATGATCTGAGACACCTGATAACTGGTTCGGAGGGAACTCTGGCCATAATAACGAAAGTAATACTGAAACTCACCGTAAAGCCGGAAAGGAGGAGAATGCTCATAGTACCTTTCGAGGATATGAACCGGGCACTAGAAACTGCGCCCGATCTCCTCAGAGAGGGTATCCCCCTAACCGGCATAGAATTCATGAGTAAAATCGCCCTGAATCTTTGTCAGGACCATTCCGGTATTAACATTCCTGTCCCGGAAAAGGACGCTTATCTAATAATTATAATTGAAGGCAATCGAGACGAAGAGGTTAAAGACCTCATAGATCGGGCAAGTGACATCTGTATTGAAAACGGTGCCGTCGACGTCTTCATTCCGGGCACGAAAAAGGAAAGGGATGAAATACTGCAGGCCAGAGAAGACCTTTATTACGCAATTCAAAAACTGGGCCCTCTAGATCTTGCGGACGTAGTCGTGCCAAGAAGTAAAATCCCTGATTTCATGGAGGAAATAAACGAAATCTCGGGGATGGAAGGGCTAACTGTCGCCGGAAGCGGACATGCCGGCGACGGGAACGTTCACATCAGCGTAATCGGGATGGGGATGGAAGAGGAGGAATTCCGGGAAAAATATCCCAAAGCCATGGAGGAAGTATTTAAGGCTGGAGTTTCCCTTGGAGGAACAATATCGGCCGAACATGGTATAGGATGTGAAAAAACGGATTACCTTTCCATTGCTATGAGCGAAGAAGAAATAGAACTCATGAAGAGAATTAAGAAAGCTTTCGATCCAAATGGGATTTTGAATCCGGGAAAGATATTCCCTGAAAAATGATATCCGGCATTCTCAAAGTTGTGATTTATTATGGAAATTGAAGTTCCGTACAAAGGAGAAACCAAAAAAATAGAGGTCGAAGACGAACGTCTCCTTTGGACCATATCGCCGAACAATCCGGCGGGTAAGGGTGAGGATGCGATCAAAAAAGCACTAGACAAACCAATCGGCAGTGAATCCTTGGAAGAGCTAGCTAGTAAAGCAAAAAAAGCGGTTATTTTGGTAGACGACAACACGAGACCCACACCGCAAAGTGATATCCTTCCCATAGTTTTGGACAGGCTCAATAAAGCCGGGCTAGGTGATGAGAACATCAAACTAATCATAGGGCTCGGAACTCACAGAAAAATGAGAGAGGAAGAAATAGATGAAAGGTTTGGTGTCGAGAATAGAGTCGAAATCGTGAATCACGAATCCGAGGATAAGGACGAACTAGTCCTAGTAGAGAAAGATGAGGGACATCCGATATATGTCAACAAAGAATACTACGAGGCCGATTTATCCATCTCAATTGGAAGCATTTTGCCTCACGTTCTAACGGGCTGGAGTGGAGGATCCAAAATGATACAGCCGGGTGTTTCCGGAGAAGAAACGACTGGCTACACTCACCTAATGGCCATCAGGAAGGGAGTGGGCAGAAGCCTCGGAGAAGCGGAGAACCCGATCAGGGGAGAAATAGATAGGATAGCTCTCGAGTCAGGGCTCGATTTTATTATCAACGCAGTTTTGAATCTCGACGGTGAAATTTACGAAGCCGTGGCAGGACATCCAGTTGAAGCATTTCAAAGAGGGGTGGAATATGCGGAGGAAGTATACTCCGTTGAAGTTCCAGAAATTCCCGATGTCGTCGTCGCCAACTCATATCCCAACGAGAGAAACCTATGGCAGGGACAAAAGGCCATAAACGATGCATATGTGCTGACAGAAGGTGAAAGCGATATTGTTTTTCTTTCGCCTTGCACGGAGGGCGTCTCGAATGAACATCCAATCTTGATCGATAGAGGAGGGGATTCACTTATGGAAATCTTGGAAAATGTGGAAAATGAGGAAGTTGAAGACGAAGTGGGGTGCTCCGGTCTCCTATCGCTACAAACACTGAAGGGGGATGTTGAATGCACATTCGTGACCGAAGGAATAAGTAGAGAGGAAGCCGAAAAAATGGGATTCAAATATGCCGAAAGTGTGGAAGATGCTCTTAAAGAAATGGATGGTAGCATAGGGATCCTGACCCACGCTGGCGAAATAGCTCCAAAAGTTTAAGTTAAAAATTTTTTAAGAAAAAATTAGAAGCATTCCAAGATTATATTTTACAAAAAGTGAACTACCTCCACCTAACTCGCCTCGCTCGTTAGGAAGAGGCTTCCCTTCTCGGTCTCTCCACTTGTAGAGCCAGAGGTGGAGACCATATCGGAAGGGTTAAGGGCTGGCTCACTCACAGCCCCGACGCCGGGAATGTTACCCGACGCCACCTTTGTCCTTTGGAAGATGTTCTTGGCGCCGTTGAAGTCGGCATTTATCTCGTATCCGCACCGGGGACACTTAAACGACCCTTGGTTCGGTCTTTTGCCTTTAGCACCGCACCTGCTACATTCTCGACTCGTGTAGTGCTCGTTCATCTTTAGGACCTGTATCCCCCTCTCGTTAGCCTTATATTCGAGATATTTGGCGAGCTTGTGGTAGGGGAAATTGCCGATCATCCGATTCATCCTCTCCCCCATATCGCCGCTGCCTTTCCTCAATCCTTCAAGGTCTCCGACGACTATCAACTCGTCGTTTTGGTCGGCTTCTTCCACGAGTTCTTTGGCTATTTCGTGTAGTTTTTGGTCTACCTTTCGGGATTCCTTGTCCGAAAG
>CAYNPN010000030.1:0-22700 GCA_964399085.1 Hadarchaeota archaeon (SeqCode)
CCTTTCGGCTTTGAAGTTAAAAAAATGTGTCGGATTCATCACCCACCCAATCTTTTATTGGGAAGGTGTCTTCTCCGACAAAAGAGATAAAAAGATTCATAAAAGGGTATAGCTTGGAATAAAATGGGCAGTGATGATAAGGGGGTTAAATGACAACGGATGATTTTAACTCTCTTTCTGAGCCCTCAATTCTTTAATTCAACTTCAAGTTCCAAAAAGTCCTCGGCGAAAACTGAATTGGGAAATACCTCTTCGGCTTCTTCTTCCAATTTCGAAATATCAGTATGCCTAGGACTGACATGAGTTAGTACAAGCCTCTCAACACTAGCTTTTTTGGCAATTTCCGCCGCTTCTTTCACGGTGGAGTGACCACCTTTGTCTGCCTCGTCCTCCAACTCCGCAGAAAAAGTACCATCATGAATCAACAGATCCGCATCCTCGGCCAGTTTGACTATATCCTCGGAGGGTCTGGTATCACCGGAATAAACTATCTTCCTACCCGGCCGTGGTGGGCCCATAACCTGACTTGGCTTTACGATGCTCCCGTCGGGAAGCTCTATCTCCTCCCCCTGCTGTAATCTGGAGTAATCCGGGCCGGGCTGAAGTCCCAGCTCCTTAGCCTTTTCAGGGTAGAACTTGCCTGGTCTTTCATCCTCGACGATCGCGTAAGCTATCCCAGGAGCGGAGTGATCTATTTCGGCGGTCTTGATTTCATAGCCACTCCGGCGGACCGTTTCACCGAGTGGGATATCCTGAATCTTAATATCGAATTTAAGACCGAACACTGGGATTTCCAGTAGTTTTGAAATCTTCTCTTCAGTTCCGGGGGGGCCAAAGATCTCAAGCTCCTCCTCCCTATCCATCAAGGACATAGTTTGAACTAGGCCCGGGATGCCGAGAAAATGATCACCGTGGAAATGCGTAAGGAAAATGGTTCCTACCTTCATGGGACTGATATTAGTATGAGTCATCTGTCTCTGAGTCCCCTCTGCACAATCGAATAATAGAACTTCTCCCTGCCGACGTACGGCTATAGAGGTCGGGTTCCTTTCCTTTGTGGGGAAGCTCCCACCAGTTCCTAAAAATATAACCTTCATTTTTCCCTCTTCCTCATTACATAAACCTTACGTGAAAGGCTTTTATGCACTCTCTCGAGGTGGGTCTCCTCGATAATTAAAGAGGTATCCTTTGCCATTTTCTCCAAATCCAATTCTGCCGGCGCCGTCATGCAGATGTATCCACCCGGCTTTATTGCCTCCTTGAGCTTTGGTATTGTTTCTCTATACAGCTCTCCGACTTCGGTGCCGCCGGTACTCGCCTGTCGGCCATAGGGTGGATCCGTGGCTATAGCATCAACCTCTTCTATATCCAATCCCCTCGCATCGCTCTCGGTAAGCTCAAAATCATCTATCCCTGCTTCCTCGAGATTTTCTTTCGCCCCCTCCAAAAGTTCGGGATTTATATCCATGCCGATAACTTCGGCACCAAGTAGACCGGCCTCTATCAAAATTCCGCCGACTCCACAAAATGGATCGAGAAAAGTATCATCACTAGTAGTCCTAGCCAAGTTGACGAGGCCCCTTGCAAAATTCGGCTGCATCGTGCTGGGATGGACGGCAGCTCTCTCTTGAGGCTTCCTCTCCTCAAATCTTGATCTATTTATCTCGGCACAAATTAGGGACAATACACACTTTTCATCGGAGAGGATGCAAACCAGCTCATTATCGGGATTTTCCAAATCGACTTCATAATCGTAGCTTTCCAAAATGACGTTGGCTATTTCCTCCGCCAGTCCCTGAGTGTCTACCTCCGAGAGGTAATTTTTTATCCTCCTCACTCTGACGGAGAAACTTTCCGATTGAGGTAAAAAGTCGACGAGGTCCGAATTCGCGATAGACTCCCTCAGATCCTCAACTTCGGAATTACAAAAATGCTCCCCGACCCAATGGCTCATAGCCAACCTCCTGGAAAGAATATGCGGGTCAGCGTCGGTCTTAACGGTCAAGACCTGATCCAATTCCATGTCAATCTCATGCGAAAAACCTTCCGCCTCGATGGAAGCACAGACCTCGGAAGAGGGAATAGATGGATGTTCGCCGGAGAGCATAAACGTGAGTCTTCTCATCTAACTCACTGTCTTACCGCTTCCGCAATTACTGGCGCAACGGATACTTTGCTAATTTCACTATCGATGGTATCCGTACCTATGACTTCCCGTGCCCCGGCGCCCTTCATATTTTGCAGGGCATCACCGGACAAAACTGGATGGGTGCAGCCAGTGTAGATATCCTCGGCCCCATGATCCTTTAGAATTCCAATAGCCTCGGTCATCGTTCCTCCGGTGCTAATTATGTCATCCACAATAATCACATCTCTCCCTTCGACATCCAGTTCCCTGGGGGAAATCTCGACCTCTTCGTCGCCAAGCCTCTCCTTTATCATATAGTCCCATTCTGCTCCTATGGCATTTCCGGCCTTTTCGGCCCACTGCTGTGCCTCGCCATCAGGGCCCATAACTACCGGATCATTGAGTGGATAATTATCGTCAAAGTACTGGGCGAGAAGAGGAGAAGCCGTCAAATTACGGGTGGGAACATCGAAAACTTCAGGGGCGCTACCAATCCTGTGAGCGTGCAAATCTATGAGACATATCTCTTCTGCTCCCGCACATTCGATCAGCTTCGCCACAGTCTCCAGGCTGACAGCTTCACCGGGCTCGAATCGCTCGTCCTGTCTGGCGTATGCGAGATATGGGATGACCGCCGTCACTTTCTCGGCTCCGAGATCTCTAACCGCATCCAGGAGAAGGAAAAGTTCCATATAGTTCTGATTTGGGGGGTGGCAGGTGGACTGTATAACGACCACTTCTTCCCCCTCGACTTCTTCGGTCAATCGTACGTAAATCTCACCATCGGGGAATCTCTTGCTTTCAACAGGGACAAAATCGCAGGCCAATTCCTCAGAAGCTTTCTTGGAGAGATCCTCAGATGCAGAACCTCCAACTACTAACATTTTTCACCCTTGAGGAATTTGGACTCAATCATTAAAAACGTGTTCGAGTTTTCATGGAGGATATTCATTCGATATCTTAAAAGATAGATTACGTGGGCTTCTCGTAATTCTTAAACCGACAAGAACAGATATTATCATTTGATGTTGGACTTCCTGAGGGGACTTTCCCCTTCAAGTAAAAATGAAATGCAACATTCAGATTTTGAAAAACCCAAAGAAGGAGAGATGTTACTGGAGGCTAAGGGAATAGTAAAGCAATTCCCTAGTGTTTGGAAAGAGCTAATATTGGATAATGTAGATTTCGATTTAAAAGCTGGCGAAGTTCATGGACTTCTAGGCGAAAACGGGGCGGGTAAAACCGTGCTAGCGAACATTCTTTCCGGATTTTATAGTTTGACAGAGGGGGAAATTTTTGTCAGAGGGGAGAAAGTCTCGATAGATTCACCCGACGATGCATTAAAGCTCGGGATAGGAATGGTTCACCAAGAGCTTTCTCTAGCTAAAAGATTCACTGTCGCCGAAAACATAGCTCTCTCTCTTCCCGAACCTGGATTTTCTCATCCGATGTCCAAAGTAGAGAAGAAGGCTAAAGAATTATCGGATAAATACGATTTCGGTATAAATCCAAAAGCAAGAGTCGGTGATCTATCGGCAGGAGAACAACAGAGGGTAGAAATTATAAAAGCCCTCTACTACGAGCCCGATATCCTTCTCCTAGATGAACCCGCATCTATGCTGACTCCTCACGAAACCGAAAACCTGTTCTCGGTAGTCGAGAAGCTGGCAGATCAAAATAAGGGAATTATGTTCATCACTCACAAGATGGAAGAGGCAGTTGAAATTAGCGATAGAGTGAGTGTTCTCAGGTTGGGGAAGCTGATAGGAACAAAAAAAGTCTCGGAGACAAATAGAGAGGAGTTAGTAGAAATGATGATAAGCCGGGAGGTCCCATCTCGTCCGGAGAGAAAACCTACCGAGAAAGGAAGCCGGGCATTAGAGGTCGAAAACCTCTATGTTCGAGACGAAGAAGACCTCCAAGCCGTGAGAGGGGTATCGTTTTTCCTAAGAAAGGGAGAGATATTAGGACTCGCAGGAGTTGCTGGAAACGGGCAAAGTGAGCTAGTAGAATGTATAAATGGTATGAGAGAAGCCGAGAAAGGGGGAATCAAAATATTTGGAGAAGATATGACTAATGCCTCACCCCGAGAAATTATCGAGAAAGGTGTATCCTATATTCCAGAAGAGCGTCGTGAAGTAGGTATATCGGAAGGTCTGACAGCTGCCGAAAACGTGATTCTCAAAGATTACAGAAACGAACAATATTGTAATTTTGGAAACCTGGATTATTCCGAGATAACTTCTCATGCAAAAGATCTTATAGACAGACATGAAGCCCGAGTGCCGGACCTCTGGAAAACTGAGAGTCGAATCCTATCCGGAGGAAATATACAAAGAATCATTCTAGGAAGGGAACTCTGTAAGGACCCTCCATTAATTATAGCCGTCCATCCGACATACGGACTTGATCCCCGGGGAGTTAGATATACACACGAGCAATTCTTGGAGGCTAGAGAGAGTGGAACGGGGATTCTCTTAGTTTCGGAAAACCTAGACGAAATTTTTGAACTCAGTGATCGAATCGCCGTGATGTTTGAAGGGGAAATAGTAGGAACCATTGATGCAGAAGAAGCAGAGAAGGAAGAAATTGGTTTTATGATGACGGGCGCAAAAGGAGAGAGTGAAGCAAAAAGAGCCCGATCGAAGTGATTCAATTGAACAATTACAAAATCAGAACCCTAGACGAAATTGAATTTCAAAAGAGACTATGTGGAAGAATATGGCCTCTTAGCAGTGGGGAGGATCTATCGGAAGGTAATATGAGCTATTTTGAAACTTCAAAGACAACAGAAGCCCATTATCACGAAGAAACTACAGAAATGTACTTTGTATTATCAGGGGAGGGGAAAATCGAATTAGATGGGAACAAAGAAAAATTAGAGAAGGATACTTTTGTGATGATTCATCCTAATACGGTTCATAGAATCATCCCTTCGGAAAACTCAACTCTAAAAATTATTGTTTGCTCGATTCCTGCCTGGAGGGAGGAAGATGAAATTCAAATATGAGGAAGAGCTGACGATAGAGAAACTAAAATGAACAATTTATTTGATTCCGAAGAAAGAAAAAGCTTCCATCATGCCTTGACCTAGCAGAATTTAGAGAAATAATGATGGAATTAATCAAAATAGTTTCTGATTGGCGTAGTCAAACTCTTGGACTTTCAAAAAATATGATCGGAAAAACTCTCTCAGCCAAGAAAATTCTTAACGAAACTAATTTTCTTCTAGATTAAACGGTTCGAAATACCAATGCTCGAACCAATCACTTTATTAAAAATTGTGAAAATTTGGTTAATGGGGTGAAAGATGAATAAATACACCAAAGGTATATCAACTGGTGCTATGATAGGTATAATCGTTATTTTGATAGTAGTAGCTGGCGCTGGAATATATCTGAGCATGAATGGCGGTCAAGAAGAGAACGAAAAGATCGGCCTAATCCTTGCTACCGGTGGGCTCGGAGATAGATCTTTCAATGACCAAGGCTATTGGGGCGCTCAAAGGGCCGCTGAAGACTTTAATGTCAATTTCGATTACTCGGAGCCCGAGTCAGTAGCCGAATATGAAGGTTTCCAAACCCAATACGCCGAATCAGGAGAATACGACCTAATTGTGTGCATAGGTTTTGACCAAGCTGGAGCCTTGGAAAATGTCGCTGAAGAATATCCAAATCAAGATTTCGCTATTGTAGATGCTACCGCAACCGGTGAAAACAACGTCGCATCTTTGCGCTTCAACGATTGGGAAGAGTCTTTTCTTTGCGGTGTCGTAGCTGGTAAAATGACAGAAACCAACAAAGTTGGAATCGAAGGTGGAATGGACATTCCCTTGATCAATAGATTTGTCTACGGATACAGACAGGGCGTTCTTTGGGCGAACGAAAATATGGAAAACGACGATGTTTTAGTGAGATATGTAGGTGCATGGGATGACCCTGCTACCGGTAAATCGCTTGCTGAAACAATGTATAACCAAGGTGCTGACATAATATATGGTGCGGCCGGAAAATCACATCTAGGAGTTTTCCAAGCAGCCAAAGAAGAGGAAGACAGATGGGCGATAGGAACGGATGTTGACCAAGCTTGGTCTTCTCCCGAATACGAAAACGTTATCTTAGCTAGCGGTCTAAAAAGAGTCGACCAAGCGGTATACAATCAAATTGAGAGATCAGTCAACGATAATTTCAAACCAGGGACCATCCATTATGGAATAACAGAAAAAGGAGTAGGTTTTGGAACAGGAATAGCTGTCGGTGACGAAAACATAAACCAGTATATCAGAGCAAGTCATTCAAAAGTCGATATACCGGATAACGTAATAGAGGCAGTAGAAAACGCAGTAGAAGGCATTAAAAACGGAACAATTCAAATTGAGCATCCATGATCTATGAGTAATGGTCTCGCTACCGCAAAAGACAAGCGAGCGAAACTCCTTTTTATTTTTTTATTTTATTAGATAGACATTAGGAAAATTTACCAAGATTCTAGATTTAAAATCGAAGTAAAAATAGTTGGTTATCATGGATGAATCGGGTGAAAATGAACCTTTAACACGTTTTTTTGAATCACGGTTATTTCATGTCAATTGGGAGATGGTCGGTTATACTCTCTTAGCAATAGCTCTAGGTTTCTTAATTGGCGGATTAATAATTTGGTTGGCTGGATATTCGCCATGGGTTCTATATAATAGCCTCTTAGAGGGTGCTTTTTCGGGAAAATTTGAAATTGGGACTTGGCTCTCTCATTCCTCTCCAATAATTCTAACCTCATTAGCTTTCATAATTGTTTTAAAGTGTGGTCTATTCAACATAGGGGCCGAGGGACAGCTCTACATCGGAGCTTTTGCAGCGGCTTGGGCTGGCTTTGCTCTAAATTTACCACCCTTTATTCATTTGACAGTAGCACTTCTCTTCGGAATAGGGGCGGGGGCTTTATGGGGATTCATCCCCGGAATCCTTAGAGCGAAACGTGGTGCAAATGAGTTCGTTACGAGTTTAATGCTCACTTATGTAGCGATTCTTCTCACTAGCTGGTTTGTGAGTCCAAAAGGACCTTTTAATGACCCAGCTAGTCAAGCTGCCCGGACACCCCCTATAGCCGGTACAGCTAGGCTGCCTAAAATTTTAGAACCCTCCCAACTTTCCGTCGCCTTCATTCTCGCTATAATTGCCGCCTTTCTAATTTTCTATCTACTACAATATACCACATTTGGGTTTGAAATGAGAGTGGTTGGAACCAACCAGGAAGCGGCTAAATTTGCAGGAATTAACGTAAGTAGGTCTATGGTACTCTCCTTTGTCTTGGGCGGAGCTCTAGCTGGACTTTCTGGGGCAGGAGTCGTTCTGGGAAACCTCCATGGATTCGTCAATCGATTCTCGCCAGGATACGGATGGGACGGAATAGCAGGGGCGCTCATCGGGAGGGGGCATCCTCTCGGGGCTGTCTTAGCAGGTTTACTGTTAGGTGCTTTAAGAGCCGGGTCTATGAGACTGAACCGTGTAACCAACATTCCTTACGACATTACGATGGTAATTGAAGGACTTATAATTTTCTTAGTGATTGTCCCTACCTTATTGAAATACATCGGAGGGGAAAAGGATGTCAAAATACAGTAATCATAGGCATTCCAAAAAATTTGAAAAAATCCATAGCCTATTAGGAGGTTTGAGAAAGTGGATACTGAAAAAATATTGACTCATCTAAAGTCCGAAAATACCTCTAAGAGGGTTTCTCAACTCCTCATCATAGCCGTACTTATTATTATCACCGTTTATTTTTTGGAAAAATTGGATATCAATTCTTTCTTTACATTTAGGCAAGGATTAATTCTTGCCGCCCCTATCGGTATAATCGCGATAGGGGAAGTTATCTCAGAGAGAGCTGGAATAATAAATGTAGGAGTTGAAGGCACGGCCCTATCAGGTGGCCTAGCCACTGCTTGGGTTACCTTTATCTCAGGCAATCCTTGGATAGGAATTCTGGGAGGTCTGATTGTCGGAGGTGGATTGGGGCTTTTACACGCTTTTTGGTGTGTAAGGTGGAGAGCAAATCAAATCGTCAGCGGAATTGCAATAAATATAGTCGCTATGGGTCTTGCTTATGTAATTCCAAATCAAGTTTGGCAGAGGCGGGGAGTTTCAGATTCGCTTCCGCAAACAGCAGACCTTTGGATCTTAATTCTAATAATTTTAGCAATCTTAATAATTGCCCAATATGTATTATTTAAGACATTGTGGGGTTTACGGCTGAGGACTACAGGAGAGCAACCCGAAGCAGTGGATATAGCTGGATGGGACGTGCACAAAATACGATACATGGCTTCGTTGGTTAACGGTATTCTATGTGGATTAGCTGGAGCATTTCTAGTAAGTGATGCTGGGTTATTTAGTGCAGGGATAGTAAATGGAAGAGGATATATGGGGATAGCTGCAGCAGTAGTGGGAGGTTACGTGCCGCTCTGGGCATTCGGGAGCGCTTACTTATTCGGATTCGTCTGGGCGCTCCAGTTTGTTCTCCAAGAATTTATACCCTCACAATTTGCCCAGATGTTACCCTATATAGCAACAGTGGTAGTACTTGCCGGATTCATAGGCGATATTAAGGTCCCAAAAGCCCTCGGCGAACCGTATATAAGAGAGTAATAGCTATGGAAACAATTCCAGAAGATATGAGAGCCTTAGTCAAGACTGGTAGAGGGGTTGAAATCCAAGAGGTTTCTACGCCAAATATCGAAGATTCCGAAGTACTCGTGGAGGTAAAAAAAGCTGGAATCTGTGGAACGGATCTCGCTATATACAACGATAATTTTGAAACTCCAGAGCCCCTTATCATGGGGCACGAATTTTCCGGAATCGTGAAAGCCGGAGATGTAGATTGGATTGACAAGGATGTTACATCCGAGATAAACATCACCTGTGGAAAATGCTATTTCTGTAAGAAAGGTATGTCTCATCACTGTGAAAATCGGGAGGCACTTGGAATAACTGTGAACGGATGTTTTGCCGATTATGTAAAAGTACCGGAAGAGAATCTACATGAAATCCCGTTTTCCTACGAAATGGGAAGCTTTGTGGAGCCTGTAGCCGCAGCAATTCAGACTGCGAAAAGAACGGAGACGGAAGAAGATAACGTCCTAATCCTCGGATGTGGAAGACTGGGGCTGCTAGTTTTGCAAATCATGGGGATTAAAGGTGCAGAAGTATACGCGTCCGATAGAAATGAGGAAAAGCTAGAAATAGCATCCTCACTGGGAGCCAAAATCGTGTCTTTAGATGATGAAAGTCTACCAGGATTTGATGTAATCGTCGAATCGACTGGGAATCCGAAAGCGCTCAACCAAGCTCTCGAAATAGTAAAACCAACGGGGACTATTGCACTTAAGAGCACACCTGGAATCCCCTTCGAGGTCGACATGTCCTTAGTCGCTCAAAAGGAAATCACTATACAGGGTTCAAGATGCGGTCCCTTCGATGAAGCAATCTCTTATCTAGAAGAGGGGAAAATTAGAGTAAAGGAGCTCATTTCCGGTCACTTTGAGCTAAAGGAATACGAGGAAGCTTTCGAAGCGGAGGGAATAAAGAACATTTTCAACATTTAGCTTTCGAGAATATTAACTGCTTCAAGTGCTATTTTTATCTCCTCTTCAACAGCATCCCAGATAATCTCCTCATTAGAGCTGTACTTCGATATCGCCTCTACAGCTCCTGCCTCCCCATCAACCGCCAAAATAGCCCCCGCTCTCATATCATTTACAGAGCACTTAACGAAAATAGGTGCACATTCCATTTCAAAGGCCTTAACCATATCGAACTTTTCAAGGGTAGGGCCGATTTCATAGAAAGCATCGGCTGTCAGCACCGTGCCACAGTGACAAGAGCGATTAGAAGCATCCGAGGCCTCGAAAAGTGCTTTTTCGACATCAAATGAAGCATTCGCCGGATATTCAATAGGTGCAGAAAATGAGCTTGCACCATCCTTTCTCACAGCGGAGTCGGCGATAATTAAATCTCCCGCTTCAATTTCGGGATCGATGAAACCGCAGGTTCCAACTCTAATGAAAGTATCGACTCCAAGGTTAGAAAGCTCATTAACTGCCATGAGAGAAGAGGGACCACCTATACCTGTAGATGTCACAACCACATTCACTCCTTTATAGGTCCCTTCAAATGTCCGGAACTCTCTATTCTTGGCAACTTCCCGAGCATTATCCAAATACTCGGAAATAAATTCGGCTCTCTTTGGATCTCCTGGCAAAAGAGCATATCTTCCGGAAAGGTCTTCACATTTTATAGTCGGTTCCATATTATCGGCCTCTTAATATCTCAAAAGCCTCTAAGGAAATCTCAATGCTATTTCCTATCCCCTCGATAACGCGATTATCAAAGTCGCCAGGTCCCTCTTCGGGTTCAAATTCGCTCTTCTTAGTTCCCTCTGGAAGGTTACCATCGACCGTAAGAATACCCCCTGCTCTCAAACCCCTCAGCCTCGACAAGGTGAAAATTGCGGAGCATTCCATTTCGACGGATAGCGCATTTGTATCCGCCCACTTATCCCACCTAGACGCATGAAAAGCGTCCTCCGTAAGTACTACCCCTCGCAGAAACTCTACATCCATATTCGAAGCGGCTTCAACCAACGCTCTAGTTACCCCAATGTCGGCAGCTGCCGGATATTCTTTGTCTACATAAGCAGAGGCGAGGTTTTCTCCCCTGATAGCTGCCTCTGGAATAATCAAATCTCCTATCCCTATTCTTGCTTGTATGGCTCCAGTCGTTCCGACTCGGATAAAGTTTTCTGCTCCAGCCTCGGAAAGTTCCTCGAAAACTATAGCCGCAGAAGGAGCACCTATACCATGACAAGAAGCCGAAATCTCTATCCCATTATATTTTCCAGTGTAAGTAACAAATCCCCGATGGTCCGCAACCTTTTCCGAATCATCTAGGTAAGTAGCAATCTTCTCAATTCTACCCGGATCCCCTCCTAAAATTACGTTCCTTGCCACATCTCCCTCTTTGACACAAATATGTGGCTGTATTTTTTCCGTCATTTCATCAATTCAAACTCTACTCCCCGGAATTTCAATTTTTGCTTTTTCTATCTAAATGCAGCTTGTGAACCCGCTAATTAACCCCTCCAGCCGTTATAACCAAGCTTAAGGATAAATGATAATTGACGGCAATGAGACGTTTCATAACGGGAGAATTAGGAAAGAATAAGGAAGCTGAAACAGTGGAATCTCTAGAAAGATATTTTTCAGTGGTGGAAAATGAAGTCCCGGCTAAATTCCAAATATGTAATAAGGTTCCCATCTCAATCGATCTAAATTCGGAAGGAAATTTACTGTGGAAATCTCATGATAGGGCAATGGATGAATTCGAAGAATTGCTCGAGAAAGTCGATAGGAAAGAAACTGATATCACAGATATAAATACTCCGGAAAAATCCCTGCTAGATCTGAAGATCGAATTGGCCGAGAGGATCTTGGAATCCTGCCACTTCTGTGAACGAAACTGCGGCGTAAATAGAAAGGAGGGAGAGACGGGGGTCTGCGGTGTCGGGAGGGTGCCAAAGGTTTCATCAAATTTCATCCACGTAGGGGAGGAAAGCGAATTGGTTCCTTCTTACACAATTTTCTTCAGCGGCTGTACGTTCATGTGCCAATTCTGTCAAAACTGGGACATCTCTCAGAATCCAAATTCCGGGGTCAAATATAAACCCGAAAAAATTGCATCTCTAATTTCCGGTAAGAGAAAGGGGGGAGCTAGAAACGTCAACTGGGTTGGCGGTGATCCCACACCTAACCTCCACCACATCCTATCCTCACTTAAGGAAACTGAGGTAAATATCCCAAGCGTATGGAACTCCAACATGTATCTATCCGAGGAATCGATGAAACTGTTATCCGGGACTCAGGATGTCTATCTCACCGACTTTAAGTATGGAAACAACGAGTGCGCTTCCAAATATTCGAAAGCCGGGAATTACTGGGAAGTTTTAACTCGAAACCACAAACTGGCCTTCGAAGATGCGGAACTCATAATCCGGCACCTCGTGCTCCCCGACCACCTAGAATGCTGTACGGAAAATATTTTCAGATGGATTGGATCGGAACTGGACAAAAATGTAAGAGTCAACATAATGGGACAATACCGGCCCGAAGCCAAGGCCAGAGACTTTCCCGAGCTTTCGAGGCGGGTCTCCACCGACGAAATGGAACAAGCATTTAAGATTGCCGACGAAATAGGTTTGAGAAACGCGATAAGGTAATCTAAATGAAAATTGAATGGGTCGAAGGAAGAGGATACGATTCCAACATATACCTCCTTCAGAATGGAATCACGGTTCTAATCGACGCTGGAACCGGGCTCAGATCCGACGCCGTAAAACGAAAAATCGAGGATTTCGGCGTTAATATAGAAGACATCGATCTCCTGATTAATACCCACGCCCACTTTGATCACACAGGAGGAGACCTCGATTTTCTAGAAGCATCGGATTGTAAAATCTTGGCATCCGAGCCGGCTGCAAACGCGCTCAGAAACGCGGACGAAGAGGAGATCCTCGCAGGGTTGATAAGTGGAGATCTGGAACCCATACCAATTTCCCGTACCCTATCCGAAAATGACGAAATCGAAATAGGTGAGGAAAAGTTAAAAGTAATCTCCACTCCGGGTCATACTCAGGGTTGTATCTCCTTGTACGAGCCGAAAAGGAAAATTCTATTCTCAGGCGATTCGGTATTCCGCAGCGGGATCGGAAGAATGGACCTTTCCTCCTCCAATCAAGAGGAAATGAAAAAATCATTGAAGAAATTGACCGAACTCGATGTGAAGAAGCTCTATCCCGGACACGGACCAATTGCGGAAAACGACGCAAAGAGATATATTAAGATGGGATTAAATCTCATCGCCTAATGGGTCGAACCGGTCAATTCCATGGCTTCCATTTTGGAGTTAAATTTTGGAGAAAATCGGAAGGAGTGTATAAGTTAATGGGTCCTAGGGACGTTCTGAATAAGCTGAAATGGCACCCGGATATGGACCTCGTTGGAGCGAAAATAACAATACGACATCGTGGAGCTCCCGGAGATAGAATCGAAATATCAGGGGAAAATATTCTAAATCTAGGAAGCGGGTTTATGCGGGTAAAGAGGGATGATAAGACCGTTCAAATACCCTACCATCGGGTTCTAAAAATAGAATCCTCCGGAGGAACTATCTGGAGCGAGAAGGGTTAAAGGACAAATCTAATTAAGGCGGCTACGGCTGCCGTCGCGCCTGCAAAAGCGGTCATCTTCAATCCGGATAATATAAGGTTCTCCTTTGAAATTCTGCCTATATAAGCTCCGAGCACGAAGAAAATTATGAGAGAAATCAATATCGAGGAGTAAAGAGCCATTAAAGGATCAAAAGTGATTATTGAAGTGAAGATAAACGGTATTACTGGGACTACAGCTCCCCCTATAGTCGCTAATCCGTCGGCAACTCCACTAGAGATAATATTACTTTCCTGACTCTCGACTACTTTCGAGCCACGGAGGGCCTCTTCCTTCAACATGGCCTTTTCGACCTTCTTAAATCGCTCATAAAGGGCGGCCTTCTCTCCCATAAAGGCCCCCAAAAGATTTGAAAGGCCGTTTGCCACTCCACCTCCTAGACCTGCAGCTACGATTATGCGGCTTGCCTCTATCCCTCCACCTGCTCCCATTGTCGTGCCAATCGCAGTGCTTGCTCCAATAACGATTCCCAGAGTAGACAAAAGACCATCTATAAATCCTCGAACAAGATATCTATCCAAACGTATCCCTCATCATCAACTTAATTTTAACTTGTTTAAAACGCTCCATTCATAAAAGTCGGCTTATAGGTCCTTTTAACATTTCTAGCTCATTTAAATCCTTTTTCAGTTTTTTAGAAAGTCTTCACCAAGTCTCGAATGAAAACCATGAGGCAATCAAATACCGAGCCAGCTCCGACTGACTTTATCAGATCGATGAAGAGGCTGGGCTTCTCGCGAGGAGAAATTTATGATACCCTTACGGGAGCTGGACTGCAGGGGGAAGAAGTGGAATTGCTAATGGAAAGGGTGGAAATAAATTTTCAGGATATGGAATTCGAACCCAAAACTTCAAGGCTGGGAAGCGAAGTAGAGGAAATATTCGAGAATAGACTTAATGGAACCGAGATAAAAATGAACTCCGAATTCCGGATCTTAAAAAGAAAATTGGATTCTCTGGAGAGTTCTATTGAAGGGCTTTTGGAGCAGATAATTGAGCTCCAAAAAATTTGCATCGAAGGGGAAATCGAAGACGGAGGGGGAAAGAGGGAATGAAAAAATCAAATTTTATACCTTCCGGCGAGGAACCAATAACACAGGTGATTGAATGAAAATTAAGGTATCCGAAACATTTCAATATAAAGGTAGAAAATACGAAAGCGGCGATATTATAGAGCTACCTGATTCGGTTGCCAAAAGCGTCATAGAAAAAGGATATGGAGAGAAAATAGAGGAAGGGACCCCCACTATCGAAGGTAAAACGACCCAAGGAAAGGAAGGGCCAGAATGGAAAAGGAAAATATGGATTTCTGAAGACCGAAACTTGGGAATAACCGTTTGGCCTCCCGGAGAAAAATATGACTCTCCCAGTATCACTCTTGAAGAAAACCGCAGGGATGATTCGGGAAATTGGAGATCAAATAGACTCTATCTACCCACAGGTAGTTCCCTCTTAGCTCTCTCCGAACATCTCAAATCGGCATGGGATAAGGTTCAAGAAATGAAGTCCCGGGGAAAATAATCTGGCTAATTCGTGGAAATCGAAAATTTCCTCAGAGAGAAAACAATTAAAGGGAAACTGAATTTAGACTTACGAAATTTTCTCTTATATGGGAGAGCCTTATGGACGTATCTTTTTGAGTTCTCAAGAATCGGCCTCGGAATGACTTGATTCCTGTAATCAAAAATCTCCTCGACGATAGGTTCCTTGATCTCGATTTTAACGTCCCACTGTGCCCAATAAATCACAGTATCGATAAACCAGAGATTGATTGGTAGCTACATCAATGTACCATCGAACCGACAAAAAGAGTTTCCCGAATTTGGAATATTAGGAAAGTTGTTAACTCCTTACTCAGGTGCCCGTGGTTATTTCCATTCCCAAAGAAACCAACCCGGGTGCCCTCTACAGAAGAGAAACCAGAAGCACGGCCGCCGAAGCTACTATTGTCGCTACTGCTAGTTGGATTAACTCTCGCCCTTTATCCTCGGGGACTTTGCTCACGACTCCCTTCCTAATACCGAATGAAAACAGAATGCTCCCGAAACCCATTGCCAGGACCAAAGGGCTGATTATCCACTGGGTAACACTCATTTCCAAATATCCAAGGAAAGTCAAGCTGAGAAAAATTGTGAAACTCACTAACAACAAAATATCGACGTAGATAAGGTTCTCCCCCTGTATGGGACTATCTCCATCCGACATTTCCATCACCCCATGGCGTCATCTATTTTCCTATTTATATCAAAAAATTAATAACATTTCTGCATACGTAGTGGCGAACGCTCTCTGGAAAGGACGGGGCGATTAAAAGCGGGTGTTTGGGGTTTCCCCTATTTTCCTTTAAAGTACTTTTAGCTATGGATCTTCTCACTCTGGCTTTAAGAATAGAAGTTAAAAAAGGCTCTTAATTTGGAGGGAATATTTCTGGAGGGATCTAATGGTGACAGGGTTTTTTGATTTTGTTATTTAAATCTAGTGAGCCCTGACGGCTCTCTTCGACGTTTTTGGGGGTTTATGACACCTTGCTGATTCCATTCCTCTCCCTTTCGCTTCACCCTTTTCCGTTCTAGACCGTTGGGTCGGGAAACGGAAGCGGGGTTTATGGGATGATGCCTCGAAGAATCGGGCCGCCGAGGGCCCCATCAGGTGATAAGATCCGATTTCCGAGCGGGGCTTTCGCGAACGGACCACCTGTCCACGGAGTGTGTCGGCTGGGGTCGGGGCCAGAACCAATCCCTTACTCCTCGCTCGCTTACCCGTCCCATCTGCGAGGGGCTCCCCATTTAGGTTGTAGACTTCGATACGGAACGAGTGAACCCCGAGCAGAAGGAATTCAAGGAGTTTACAAAAGACCAAGCTAACGGCGATTTCACAACCTTTTTCTTCAAAGCCGAATCTTTAGCGAGTTTTAGAAGGGGAGGTAAGAATTGATTTCTCTCAAAAATCATGGATCTTTCTGCCGAAAGATTTTGAAAGGTCCTTGCTTTTTTGCCGTGTTGCCGATTAGCTCGCCTCGATGTCTCAACCTCGGAAAAATCAGGCGACGTATTTTTTCACCATCCGAATTATCCTCCTCACTTGTTTTCTCCATTTTTCCGCATCGCTTTTACTGAAGTATTCCGTGTGGTATTCGGCCGCACTTTTTCTTTGGAGTATGGTTTGGATGGTGCTCCTGTATCTGCTTTCTTCCCCTTTGATCAAGTTCTTTCTTAAAAGTTCCTTGAAAAAGTCTCCTGCCTGGTCGTGTCTCGTCGGTGTTTTGCCCAATTTTTCCTCGAACAAGGCGTCCAGCGCCTTTATCATCGCGTGCGAGAATTGAGCACAGGCCACTCGGGGGTTTTCCTCCATTATTTTTTCTCCGGCGTTCAGCCAAGCGTCTGCATCTTTCAAATGTTCATTCATTGTCGTCCTGGCCCCACAACACGACTCCTTCTCTCTTTATCTCTTCGGCGAAATCCTCTCCATAATCCTTCATCTCCTCGAACCTCGACTTCTCCAGTACATCGGGCATTATCCGCACCGATTTTTCGGAATTGAAACGGTCGGTTATCACACCCACTTCGGCCTCCACACTTTCATCAGCCACGAGAACCAAGATATCTATATCACTCTCAAAATCAGCCGTACCTCTTGCCACCGACCCGAAAAGTATACAGCTCTTCACTCCGTCAATTTGCCCTACCTCTTCCGCGTACTCCTCTGCAGTTTCTCTCATCTCCTTTACCTCAGCAAAGGCCATCTTCACAATTCTCTCCAATACACGCCTTTTCTTAACCTTAACAATCGAGGTTTTACCTGCCATAGACTTTTCCACAAGTCCCCTTTCGTCCAGCCTATTCACAGCCCGCCAAACTGTGGTCTTGGATACACCTGACTCCTCTGACAGTTCGCTCAAAACCCAGTCCCTCTCGGGATAGTCCAAAAACGTTTTAATGACTTCCAGCTCCTCCTCACTCTTAGGGAGATACATCCCAAAACCTCATTACACAAGTGAAACATATATTTCACAAGTGAAATAAAACTTTCGTTCGCCTGGAGCCAAACATACCCTCAATAAGCGGGATAATGGGAATCAAGCCGACCAGCCTCTCATCAGACTCGTTTGTGATTGAAGAGCCGGGTCAGAAAAAGGTAAAACATTCCTTTCGGACCTGGCTTGCCTTCCTATCCCCCATTCATCTGTGCTCTTTGGCCACGGCCTTTGGTTTCTTGGCGGGCTTCATGATGCTTACATTCTCCTCGCCCTTTCTCTTACCACTTTCCGTTCTAGAACGTTAGATCGGAGAACGGAAGCAGGGTTTATGGGATGATGCCCCGGAGAATTGGGCCGCCAAGGACCCATCAAGTGATAAGATCCGATTGCTGAGCGGGGCTTTCACGGATGGACCACCTGTCCACGTTGGGAAAAGGGTCACCCCTCCAAATAGGAAGCCAGAAAAATTCTGGACGAGGTAATTAAAGAAGGCTGGAGATGCTCAACTGAGATTTACACGGAAATTCTTAAAGCCTTGGAATTTTAAAACCTCAAATCGGCATGGGATAAGGTCCAAGAAATGAAGTACGGGGAAAAATAAACGGGTTAATTCGTGGAAATCGAAAATTTCCTCAGAGAGAAAACAATTAAAGGGAAACTGAATTTAGACTTACGAAATTTTCTCTTATATGGGAGAGCCTTATGGACGTATCTTTTTGAGTTCTCAAGAATCGGCCTCGGAATGACTTGATTCCTGTAATCAAAAATCTCCTCGACGATAGGTTCCTTGATCTCGATTTTAACGTCCCACTGTGCCCAATAAATCACAGTATCGACAAACCAGAGATAAATGGGAGTTGGCGGGGCAGATTCATTGACAGCTCCCAAGGGGTCATATCGGCTATATGCAACATTTTCAATTTGGATATCATGATATACGGAAATTCCGGGATTGGGGAGAAGAGGCTTGGGGGGTGACAGTTCGTATGATTTCTCACGAGAAACTTTTTTCGAAGTTACGGGGCACGAACCTTTCATCAGATATTCTTTTAATTCTTCATTTATGCCGAATTTCTCCATTTTCTTTCTTCTATTCTCAAATTTTTCATTCAAATCTCGTAATCGTCTGAGATCGGATTTACATTTTCGGAATATTTTTTCGAGTCCAGCGAGCGTTCCTTCGTTCGGGTAGATTACATATTTCTCGGCAACTTTCTCTTTAGGATCGGCTTTGCTGCCCTCTCCAGGACCTGGATACTCGGTGTAAGTCTTCTCCCAATTTGCATCTGGTTCCTCGCTCTGGTTTTTAATTTCTTTTGAAAGCAGTCCCGTAAAACTCTGAAGCCCTTGGGAGGAATTATGGATATCCATTTCAAAGTCCTGAAAGGATTGTTCAGCCGAATTAAGAGCTTCCGACAACACTCCTTTCGCATTTTTCCTATTATTTTCCCTCAGAGCCTTCCTTAACCGTTTTTCAAAATCCGCTGGGAACACATTGGTATATTCGGACGAGGATTGGAATGAATCCTTCAAGTCTTTTGCTTTACTCTCCATAAAGGATAGGTTCTCTAAAACATTCGTAACTCCAGATTTAACTTGTTCGGCGATGCTCGGCACTTCCTCTCCTTCCCTCATATCCTCATATAATTTCTCCATCAGGGGGTTTTCCCGCCCCAATTTTTTGATATAATTCATTCCCTCCTCAAACTGTATTTGAGAATAATTTACCATATCCCCAGCCTCCTGAATTTTTGAGATAGTTCCTGCCAATGATCTATCGGGAAAGGTATATATTCTCTTGAAATCTTCACATATTGCCTGAAAATCTTGCCTAAGTCTCGCCGGACTTGCATTTTCCGATCTTTCTATAAGATGGGAGAGCTCTTCGTGCCTCCGTTCAAACCATTCTTCTGGTTGGAAATCTTCTAATCTTCCAATATTTCTTGATGCTGTTTTCAAATCGGTCTGTGATTCGACTACCCCTTCAACACAATTTTCAATACAATCGATAACGACTTGTAATTCCTCTCTTTCTATGGACTTCTCAGTAAATTCGGAGTTGAATCCGTCGATTATTTTCTCCAGAGGGAGCGAAAATCCCAAAAAATCCTCTATAATCGCACGATAATCGGTTGAGCCAAAATTTTGAATTTCATGAGTTGCTAAAGCCAACTGGAAAAGAGCCCGGGAGCGATTTTCCCTGAGATGAATATTGCCCTTCCACCAAGCCTCGACATACGCCATTGCATACTCGGCAAACATCCATCTTCTTCCAATTCTTCCAAATTTTTCTCCGAAATTTTTCATTCTATCTTGAAGCTGATAGAATCTAGAATTTCCGGAAATATTGAGATCTTCACAGGATAATCTCATCAAAAAGGAATTGTCGGGTAAGTTCTCAAGTATCTCAGTTCCGGAGGGTAACTTGATATGAGCCCCCACGGATCCGTTTTTCCTACGCGATAAATTGAATTGGGATGCAATATTATCTTCATCTATAATTATAGTAGGAAATGCCTCTCCGGATTTACAGCAGAGATATTTCATCCTTTCATTGAATTTTTCTTCTGCTATATTCTCTATCAATCTCTCATGATTTTCTACATTTTCGGTTTTTTTCAACTCCTTCCCGAATCTCCAAAGTGCATTATGCAAACTTTCGAGAGCCAAGGTCCTAATATCATTCTGCTTTGTAGCGACGGATGTATTCAAGGAGGAGCTAGCATCGGAAGATATTGACCTCATTTTACTATTGTGTCTATCCCACTGACAATAACCCACAAAGGCTGATGCCAATAGGATTACTATCAATCCTACAGCAGTTAGAGGAAGAAATCCTTTATTCTTCATTTAGACCACAGTTCCAAATTCAATATTAGGGTTCCAATCCTCGATTTTGGATATCCGGATAACTGAAAATCGGAAAGTTTATCATCAGATTGCTGAGTATAATCAAGCCAAACTTGTGGAATAGCGAAATTGAGACGGACGGACTCAGAACATAGCTTTTGTAAATCCCCGTCAAAATCCTGAATCACTCTCTTTAATCGAAGTGTTTCCGCCTTACTGACAGGAATTGGTTTTAGACGAACTATCATTCGATATCCAAATCTTCCTCCGATCAACCGATCGAGTGCTTCCTCAAGTATTTCTCTCAATTCTTTGCTGAACTGATAGGGGTCGTTTTTAGATTCGATATCATAGAAAACTCCAGAGGGGGGATTAATCAAAACTTCTTCTATAATTAATTTCGCAAGTGTTTTTTCCCTCAAATTTCTTCTGGAGGAGTTAAAAATCGGTAAATCAGGTGTATACGAAAGACTTTCAAATTCCTTAACAGGAATGTTCTGAAGTGCTAATAAAGCATTTTGGGCAGTTCTCTTTGCATAAGAAGCATCTATCTCCTCGGTCTTGTGATAAGGTACGCCCCACACAACAAGACAAGCTGTTGTTATCATTAGAGTGAAAAAGACAAGATCAGCAGTGGATCCTACACCCTCTTCCCTCAATCTATCCAGCTCCGATAGAAATTATTATTCTGGCTGGAATTCTCCCGCCCGTCGACTCGTATGCAACCGGCAAAGAAATGGTCCGAATTTCACTCCCACTGATTTTCCCTGCTCTGTAGAATTCCTTACCCTCTCGAGAACATATTTTTAGCTCGATTTCATGTCCTTCCTTTCTCAACCGTTCGATTAACTGGAGTTTATTTTCTCCTAACATATTCTCAGCTATAATACCTCTATTAGATCTGTTCCTGAGGAAGTCATGGACGTAGAAAAGCAAACGCTTCTTTTCCTCGGAACTATGGACTTCCTTAAACTCGGAGTAAGAGTCCATTAACACCATAGTAAAACCTACAATTAGACCCATCGCTATCAAAAAAACTCCAATATCCTGGCCTACCGTAACTTGAGACATCTATATAATCTCCATAGAAATGTGTTCAGATTTTCTCAGATCTATCTCGTCGGGGTTCCTCTCCTCGATTAAAAAATCTCCATCATTCACCTCGCTGCTGAGAAAAATCGTTTTCCGAAGGCCATCTATTGATTTTACTCTAAATTCTACCATCTGATTTCCATGCAACTTACCCCTGATAAGTACGGTATAGGACTTACCAACAGAGGGCAGTCTCCTGTTGATGTGGACATTTCCGGGAGTCGATTCGGCTTCTCGTAAACTAATAGCTAAGGTGTTAATAACGTGGCGCAACTTCCTCTTCCGAACGCTCTCACTGAACCTAAGATAGGATGCAGTGGTAGAGCCAATTAAAAGAACACAGGCAAAAGCAACCACAAACTTGCTCGTCAGGAAACCGGATAATGTGCCTTCTTCATTCATGAGTATTGCTCCGATAATTTCAAAAAGAGGGAATTTTCATTCTTATCGAAATAACTATCAGAAGTCCGGAGGCCTATAGAAAATTTTCCGCCGCAGATCGTGAAGTTATCCTTCTCCTCTCTTCGGAAAGGTAGAGGTAACAACTCAGATTTCAAAACCTCTTTATCCTTTCGAAGTTGAACAAGCCTCCCATCGATTGTTATCTTCTCCCCATTAAGCTCCAGATTAATTTTTTGATTACCCCCAATATCCCCATAAGCTACCTCAGTGGCGGTCTCTATCAACCTGTCAAATTTTCTAATCGAATTTCGACGTTTACGGAGTCTTCCAAACTCTTCAAGCCCTCTCAGGCCCAAACCAATCGCAAACGACGCTAGAAGTATACATAGGATTAAAATCACCGGAAAATCCATTATCCCATGCTCATCGGAAATTTGCATTGGAAAACCCTATGCTGTTACAGCAGCTTCCCCTTCCCAGGGAATATACCCACTATGAGTAACTCGAACGTTGACAACAGCCACTTCCTTTTCTTTTAATGGAATAGAAAACGAATGGCTGCTCGAATCCTTTCCTAAGGTCTTGGCCAGAGTTCCACCGGGATAATCTACAACTATCGTCGGGCCGTTCAAAGGTTCCTGACTTTGGGCGTCGTATACGGTTACCCTAACATTGTTACCATGGAAGTCGAAGTCCACATCCATGTCCCTGAGCATGGTCCTATCCGCAGTATCAACAAACTGAGTCAGTATTCCCATAGACATTACACCAATAACGAGAGCTATAACCAGCTTTATCGGGACTCCCATCAATTGTCCATTTTCCTGAATAAAAATCCCAGTCTACTATTGGAGGTAAGGTACTTTTAAGAAAACAAAAAGGTCCCTGGTTGCCTGCAAACTTGACGTCTGAAATCCAAAAGTGACTTCCTCTCCCACCAAACACGGTTTGGAAGGAGCTTCCAGCCCCATTCG
>CAYNPN010000031.1:0-22000 GCA_964399085.1 Hadarchaeota archaeon (SeqCode)
ATAAGTATTGTTCATATTATCACATCACGATCCATCAGGCAGCTGCGCTTGTCGTGGCTCGCCGTGGACAGGGTCTCTCCGAACACCTCAACGGGTTGAAGACTCCGCTCTCCGAAGCGATGGAAGCAGGAGGAGAGGGAGAGCGTGTGCCCGATCGCCGGGTGCATTCGTGGAGCCTGTGGAGACTGACGAGGGACCTACCCTCCCGCAAAGGGACGGGCTACATGTACCCGGGTCAATCCTCCGAGACGACCGGGGTGGAAAGTTTGGGAACAAGTAGTCCAACCGAAAGGTGTCCGGGCGAAGGCGATTCGCCCGGAGGGGAGACCGTCAATCCTGGTAACGATCCGCCATAGGTGTGAAAGAGCCCCACATTTCAGTGTTAAGGGATGTAAAGGTTTGAGTACCAGGAAAGTAAATGGGGGCAGACTATTCCTGCCTAAGTCCTGCCCTCTTCAGGGCTTCTTCCCGCTCTTCCCCTTCAACACTATCGGACAGTTCAAGAATGTAATTTAATGACTGAAGATGGTCCTCAAGAGCTAGCTTTTTCTTGCCACCTCTACTCCGGGGGGATTTACCCTCTGATTCGGAGGTTCCTTCCTCCTGTTCTTCCCCACCAAACTTATACTTTTTATTTCCAATTTTGACTTCCGAAAAGGACTCAGAGTGCCCGACCTCCAAGAAGTAATTTACATATTCCAAAAGGTTTGTCCTGACACCTTTTGTTATCCAACCCATGCTGATGTAGTGAGAAAGGGAATTTAAGACTCCTTCTACATCCGTCTTTGAAAGTAAAAAGTCCATCCATTCCAATACCACTACTTCTTTAGTTGGTCCTCCCTCTAGATCGGAGGCTCTCAAATAAGGCTTCCCAGGTTTGGATGGTTTCTTTTCGGCTTCAACTTGCTCCTCCGCTCCTTCTTTTTCGACGCCTTCAAACGGTTCGAGTTCCTCTTCAAGATATTCCTTCATGATATTTCACCAACTTCAAGGGGCTCGCACTTATAACTCCATTGCTTACTGGATTCGTCCCATCTTCTATCAGCAATCCTCACTACTTCCCCATCCGGAGTAGTGACCACTGAACCAATATCCCACTTCGGATCGGGTCTTTCTCCATTAGAAGGTTCGGGTCTCTCAGGACCCTCACCATCTGATCCATCAGATCCTTCTTGAAGTGCCTTTTCATACTGTTCCTCTAGGCTTACTTCTTCTTCAGTTTCAGCTTTCTGTCTGGCAGCGAACTCGCCGCTTTCGATTTTTTCTTCCAACCCATCTATCCTGTCCTCCATATTTCCTATTCTACCGAGAATATCATAAGGTAAATCCTCAGCTCCTTCTCCCGTTAGTTCCTTAAAAACCTCAAAAACATCTTCTCCGAGCAAATCTTCATCCACACTCTGGACATTTTCATCGAAGGGATTTAAACCCCTAAAGAGAATTTCATAGACTTTGAACAATTTCTCGGACCTCTCACGAAATTGGGCAACATCATCTTCCATTTCCCTCTGACTTCTTTCCAAATCCGTAACTCTCGTTGATAGTTCCTCTACCTCCTCCACAACTCTATCATCAATTGTCACCTCTCCTTCCCCGGCTTCCTCTTCACTAGCCTCTTCTTCCATCTCTCCAGTGGGTTCTTCTACCCCGGATTCTTCTTCTGACATTTCTTCGGACTCAACTGGCTCCTCTTCCAATCCTAGATCTTCAGTATCTTCTAGTTCCAATTCATCCGAAAATTCATCCTCTCCTAAGTCTTCGCCCTCTTCCAACTCCAATTCACCCATTTCAACTTCTTCAGACGAATCCTCCTCACCGGATCCTGAAACCTTCTTCAATAGATTATTCAGTAGAGAAGCCACCTAATTCACCCTTTAAATCCTTATCCATTCTTTCGCCATATAAATCGATTCTACTTCTTCTTAATAAACATTAACAAGTATTTATTAGATTTTGTAAACACGGTTTTCTTAATTAAAATAAATTTAACTAAAATCTTATAAACATTTGGTAAAAAATAATTTAGTAAAGGAGGACGTATGGGATATCTGAAATGAAAGATTTTCATCAATCAAAACGTGGCATCGTAGGCATAGGTACCCTAATCATATTTATATCTTTGATCATGGTCTCCATAGTCGCCGCAGGGGTTATCATTAGAACAAGTGGAGCCCTTAGCGAACAAGCGAGAGAAACCGGCGAAGAAGCTCTTCGACAAGTTTCCACCGGGGTACAAGTAATTGGAGCAACAGGGAGAGTTAAAAGCAACGAAAATGTAGAAAATATTAATATTATAACTAAGCTTCGTGCCGGAAGCAAACAGGTTGATCTCAAAGATATGACCATTGGTTATATGTCTGACAGTACTGATAAGTATCTTTCTTTAGGGAAATATGGGGAAAACGACATGGCCTTTGAAAACAGGGCTCAATTAGAATCTCAGTGGAGCAACCTAGACTCGGATGAATTTTCTGTCGTAAAAGTTCAAGATATTAGCGGTACCAATCCCGAGATACTGAGTAGTTCGGGGGACGTGGTCGAAATATGGATAAACACTGACAAAATAGAAGGAGATAAAGCATTGCAAGAGGAAGATGAAGTAACACTCAAATTGGTTCCCGAGGTAGGGTTTGAAACCAGGGTTGGGTTAAGAGTTCCAATTTCGATAGTTGGCAAAGAAGTTGTCGAGTTAAACTAAAACACTCACTCCTTTTTCTGGTTAAGAACTTTTTAGCTAAAGTTAAATTAACTAAAGATTTATATACTATTAGTAAAATTAATTTTACTAAGTAAAAGGTGAAAATTTTGGAGAAGCGCAGTTGCGTAAGGCACCAACTCACCGATGAAAAAGGGCTTGTTGGTATCGGTACGCTAATAATTTTCATAGCTCTCATCCTTGTGTCCGCAGTCGCAGCCGGAGTTATCATTCGAACTAGTGGGCAGCTGAGGCAACAGGCGCGAAATACTGGAGAAGAAGCGATTCGAGATATTTCTACCGGAATTAAAATCCTAGGATCTAAAGGCAGGCCAAATGGCGAAAACATCGATAACGCTGAAATTTTAGTGAGACTGAGAGCCGGAAGTCCGGGAATCAACCTATCAGAAGCCATCTTACAGTACGTCTCGGAGGATATCTCAAAACATCTAGAGATGGGGGAAGATAGCGGCAACAATTACATGGCTTACGATAGCAAAGAAGACCTTGAAGCTGAATGGGATCAATTAGAAAGCGATGAATTTGCAACTGTAAAAATAAGGAAAGATGACCCGAAAAGCGATAATTACAGTTTGTCTAAACAAGGTACTCTAGCTTCAATATGGATCAATATTGCAAAAATTGAAAACGAAGTAAATGGCGCTCTGCAGGAGGGTGAATCGGCAAAAGTAGTAATTATGCCGAAGTCGGGTGTGGAAACCCGGGCAGGGTTTATAGTACCCTCCAGCATCGTTGGGAAAACCGTTGTAGAGCTTTAATAATAAAAAATCCAGGAGGGGAGGGATAACCCCTCCCCACCTAAAAGCCCAGATAAAAGGGGAATTAACCCCAGAAATTTATTTTAAGAAAACTCAGGAATATGAGCTTCACCTTGTATTTTATCATCTGTGATTATTTTTATCGTAAATGATTATTTTAGGGTTTTTATGCGATTATCGAAATTAATTATCGCCGGGGATAATAGGTCTACGGTTTCGATTGAATTTTCATGGATATGGACTCTTTCCCATTTAAATTTAGTTGCTACTATCTGAAAATCGATGTCTAGCCTGTTTTATTCAATATCGCGCAAATCCCCCAAGTCTTTCATGGCTGTTTCAATAACAAAAAGCCTCTATAAGACTAAATTTTTATAAAGTATAAGTAAAATTATCTTTACAATAAGTGGTAAAATTTACTTTAATAAACTAAAATTAACTAAAGATTTATATACCTTTAGTAAAATTAATTTTAGTAAGAAGTAAATGAAATTTCACTAAGGGGGTGAAATATTTGGATAGACCCAAAAATCTACTCGACAAAAAAAGCAGTCGGGAAATAGAACCAGAAAGCGAAGGTGTAGTCGTAAAGGAAACGGAGTTAGGTGATGAATCTAATTCTGAGCTAGAAGATCTAATCAATGATACTTTGGGACCATTAGCCGATGACTATTCGATCAGAATACTTTCGGCAACTCAAGAAGAGGGAAAAACGATACGTCAGCTTAGCAGGGAATTGGACATACCGATAGCAACCTGTTATCGTAGAGCAGGAGAACTACTAAACGCATCCCTTCTAGTCAACGAAGAGAAAAAGCTAACACAAGAAGGAAAGAGAGCCACAGTCCTTAGGTCCAATGCAGCGAGAGTCGAAGTGTCCTTTAAGTTCGAGGATGACAAGCTAAAAGTAATGATAGAGCCCGTTGAAGAAAAAAAGTAAAGGACACTGACTCTCTTAATTTTTATTGGAAGAAAAAATTTGCGCTAGATGATTCAAATGAAAACCCATGATATAGTTAAGAAAAGAGAAGGGGAAGAAAGGAAAGAATCTTCAGGAGAATTTACTGAAGCCCCAAGTCTGCTAATAGTCGGGTTAGACTCGAACGGTGAAGTTATCTTCTGCAACAAAGAATGCGAAAAGTTGATAGGTATTAATGGGAAGGAAATTGTTGGTAAGCATTTCTGGGATCTCTCCCCGGACAAAGACGAAGAAAAAATCAAAGAACACTTCGGCAGTAAAACGCTGAAAAATCTTCCCTCTTCTTATGAAATGCCCTGGCTTTCTGACACTGGGGAAGTTCATAAAATTAACTGGGAAATAATCCAATTCCGAGAATCGAAGGAAAAAATCCGAGCAATTATCTGCGCTGGGATCGACGTTACCGAATATGAAAAGACGGAGGGTAGAATAAGGAAGCTTGAAAAAATCAATCAAAAACTGATTTCTCAGAATATCATTGGGGTCTATATGATTGAACCCACCCCCGAGGGAATAAAACTCCTTTCCTACAACCCAAAGTTCAGAAGTATTTTCGGAATTGAGGATGAAGAATTGGAAGAAAATTTTGAAACCCTAATATCTACCGATCATATATCTCTCCTAGAAAATAAAGTCCAAGAAGCTAAGAAAGGAAACAAGGAAGTAACCTTCGAAGTCAAGGGGGAGGATAAAGAAGAGGAAGAAGATTTTTGGATAAAAAATAGACTTATACCCCTCACTTATGAGGAGGAATCCATACTTCTAGGAATGGTCCAGGATATAGATATGGAAAAAAAGGCTCAGGAAAATAGAATGGCCGAAGAAAAATACAGGGCGATTGTTGACTTCGCCCAAGTTGGAATAGGAATAATTCAAGACGAAAAAATTGTTTATTTGAACGATCAAATAGCGAAGAATTTTGAATGTTCTAAGGAAGAACTTAGAAATCAGGGTTTTATCCACTTTATCCATCCTGACGATAGGGAAAAAATCGAAACGTCTTTGCGAAAAGAAATACCCGATCGCCAACTACCATTCTCTACCGAATATAAAGCAATCACAAAAGAGGGGAGAGTGAAGTATCTATCACTCCACGCCACGAAAATAGAATACGAAGGAAGCCAAGCCACTCAGATAATCATACAGGACGAAACAGAACAAAAAGAAACTGAAAAAAGACTAAGAGATCAAAGAGCAGAACTCAGACAAGCCTATAAATATCTTCGTGAAGCAGAAAGTGAGTTAGCCGAAAAAACGGATGAGTTAGAAAGAGTAAATGAAATGAGAGCCAGATTTATGGATCTACTGGCTCATGAACTTAGATCTTATTTAACTCCAGTAAACACCTATGTCGGGGCCATCAAAACGGGCGAACTCGGCGATGTTACCACTATGCAGAGGAAGAAGTTAGAAGAAGCCGAGAAAAAACTAAAGAAAATTAATCAGTTAGTTGAGGATACACTCGATCTCTCAAGGATGGAAGCGGGTCGAGTAGAGGCCTCCGAAGAATCAATCTTTCTCCCCGATATGATAGAGGGGATAATAGATGATCTTGAACCTGAAATAGAAAACAAGAACCATGAATTGATAACAGAAATACCGGAGGATCTACCGGTTATAGAAGGAGATCCTCGTCTGTTAGACAAGGTCTTCAGAAACCTAATCTCGAACGCAATTAAGTATACTCCCGAGGGGGGTAAAATAACCGTTGACTTATCCAAGGCTGATGACGGAATTCACGCCAAAGTTTCGGATAATGGAATTGGAATTCCTAAAGAAGATCAAGAAAAAATATTCGAAAAGTTCTACAGGGTAGAGGAAGACTCAAAAGACGAACCCCGCGGACTGGGAATGGGTTTAACCGTCAGCAAGCACTTTTTGGAGCTTCACGATGGTGAAATTTGGGTAGAAAGTACCAGAGGAGAAGGAAGTACCTTTCACGTAAAACTTCCAAAGACCTCGAGTCAGTAGTTTCTTTAACGCTGTGGTGAATATAATTCATTTTATCAGTGCTCATAATAAGCTAAAGTAATCTAAACGTAAGCTTTTTCCTTCTAGAATAATTTACAAAAAGTAAACAAAAAAGAATTAAAGTACAATTAACAAGATGTAGAAGTGGGATAAAAATTGGCAGCAGAAGATAAAGAAATGTTGAGTAAAGAAGCTTATCCGCACTCTGAAGCAAAAATCATCGTTGTTGATGATGACCAATCAATTATTGATGCAGTAAAAACGGCGCTTGAAACTAGAAAAGAATATGAAGTTTTCTCAGCATCTTCCGGTGAAGAAGCCCTAGAGATATTTAGAAAACACGATATAGATATCGGCTTCTTGGACATCAAAATGCCCGGGATGAACGGCATTGAACTACTGAAAAAAGTCAAAGAAGAAAGTCCTCAAACCCATATTATCATGATGACAGCCTATGCCACGGTAGACAGTGCCGTCGAAGCGATGAGAGAAGGCGCAGAGGACTACATAAGAAAACCTTTCGAAATAGGAGATATCAAATCTACAGTTCTAAGCGCTATCGAGGATATTGAGTTTGAGGAAAAGAGTGAGTCATATACCTCTCCACCGGAACTGGATTGGAAATCCCCCAGCATAGCTTTCAAAAATTGGGTGGAAAAGGGTAGGGAAGGACTGATAATATCATCGGAAAGACCTGAAATTCTTCAAGAAGAACCTGAACTGGATAAAAAAATAAACCTATTACTTCTAACCGAGGTGGGAGATCAGGAAACTCAAATTGATCCCGAGAACCTAGAGAAATTAGGGGATTCTATAATTGATTTCGCATCATCCAGGGAAAAATCGGTGATATTGTTGGATGATTTAGACTATTTATTGGAAAAAAATTCGCTTGACGAAATTAAAGAACTAATCGATAACCTCGAAAACAAACTCTCGCCACTAGATTCTATACTTATATTCTCAGGTCCTCCCGAAAATATGGATGAAGAAGAGCTAAGAGAACTCGAATATCAGATATCAGATATGTCTGCAAGTGCCATATCCAACGCTCTATCAAATCAGTTGAGAAGAAAGATAATTTCCCAATTAAGCGAAGAAGACGGAATCAGCTTCACAACTCTGGCCAGAAAAAGTGGGATTGACGACTCCCCCAAGATGAGTTTCCACTTAAAGAAATTAGAATCAGGGGGTATAATCGAGAAAGACGAAGAAAGAAGATACTACCTTACCGAGATGGGCAAAAATGCTGCCGGAATTCTAGAAGAAATAAGATCACAACAAACTAAAGAAGCAGGTAGAACTGTCTGGATGCCCAAGTAATTCTACATAAACTGGTTCCATTTCCAATAATACCATTTAAAATCAAGATCGTCGGCAAAACTATCCTATATTGTTTTTTATTTTCTCTTCCGAAATCCTAGCATAGCTAATCGAATCTCTCTTCTCTACCCCTTCTCCTCCCAAAACTGTCAAGCTTACGTATCTCCCTATTCTAAAAATTGTAGCGTCTGCTTTCTGTTTCCCGGGTTTAATCCCAAGTCCCTCCTCTCCCAAAGATAAAGAATAAGAATTATCTATTCCCCATTCCTCAAATATTTCGGAAAAAATATTCTTTGCTTCTTCAACGGAGGACATTCGAATCACTGTAAAAGCGGCCTTTTTTTCATGTAAATCGAAAATTCTAATCACTCCACTATCGAATTCTTTAAACGAAGTTTCCAACTCAGAAATTTCCTCCTCACTGCCCGATATTATTTCTTCTTCAAGCCTTTCCCATCCCATTCCAGGAAGGTCATCAGAAACCGGTGCCAAACTGCTCATATCTTTTGAAGGGCGTTTCCTTACAGGAATACCAATGATCTCGAATACCATAATCAGGAAAAGTACCAGAAGAACACAGTTCAAAACTAGTACGGAAATCTTTACCCAGAATGAGTACGGAAGATAAGTCAATAATATGAAAACGACAGCTGACTCAATTAAAGCTATCGATATGATTAGAGTGAGGGAAAATTTGTGAATTCCGGTTCGAATATTTTCCATATGAGTTCACCCATAGGTGGAAGGAGGAGATTTCAAATCCGAAGATGTCTACAAAGGGAGGTCGTCCCTCATGTTATTCCTCAATTTATTATTAGGTCAATCGGCATTATTGAATTATCAAGGAATAATTATCAAACATAATAATTGCTTTAGATTATCGGAAGTGATAATTTAAGGACCCTAAGGTTTTCTTTCCAAATTTTTTACACTTTTAAATATCTCTCTACTATTTAAGTAATTTTTCAGATTTGATAATTGTCTCAGTACCCTTTTTATTCTTTATTTTGATAATAGGCCATGATAACAGATTGTGAAAATAAAATCTGAAAAGGGGTGAAAATATATGGGTAAAATTACAGGATTGAAAAAGTTCTCGGAGGACGATCTTGGTCTCGTCGGTATCGGTACGTTGATTATCTTCATCGCCCTGATCCTTGTAGCCGCAGTTGCAGCCGGAGTTATCATCCGAACCAGTGGTGAACTGCGTGAACAGGCCAGATCTACCGGTGAAGAGGCGATTAGACAAGTATCGACAGGGGTGCAAGTGGTTGGAGTAAAGGGTAGAGTGAAAGAAGATCATGTAGAGAATGTAGCGATAATGGTAAAACTGAGGGCTGGAAGCAGAGGAGTAAGCTTCAACAGTACGATAGTTCAATATCTTTCCCCAAACATGAGTACACACCTGTCGCTAGGTTTTGAAAACAAAGAAGTTCAGGAAAATGCTCTTGCGTTCGATAGCAAGGAAGCGTTGGAGGAGCACTGGTCATATCTAGACAACGATGAGTTCGCCGTGCTCAAGCTTCGGACTCCCGGTCAAGAAACCCTAACGGCCGACAATACGAGCCTTAAAGTAGCCGGAGAAACGGCACAGATTTGGATAGATGTTAACGCCATCGAGAATACAGTTGGCGGGACATTAGGCGAAGGAGATCGAGCAGTAGCAGTTCTGATGCCTCAGGTCGGGATAGAGACCCGTGCCGCATTGCTCGTTCCCACGGCGCTCGGAGATAGAAAAGTCATCGAGCTCTAGACCCGTAGAATTACCCTACCGAGGTATTTACCATGCATCGCTATAGACGAGGGCATATTCAAGGAGGCTGGCCCAGAATAAGGAGAAATAGAGGTGGAGAGTGAGTATGAAAATGAAAAATTACTCCGGATGGGCAGAAAAAATCGTAGAAATGCTCGAAGTTTCAACTGTGACTCTGGACCTAAACATAAACCGATTTAAAACGGCAATAAAGTTGTCTTCGGAGGAGAAAGAAGAAAACCGGCGAAGGGCCGAATTTATCATAAAACCGCAGTCGGAAGAGATAGATATCGTTTTGGAAGGAGAAAAATTAGTAAGTGAAACGGATGATATTATTCGAGCGAAGCTCTTCCGGGAGATTGAAGACAAGAACCTAATAAATCCAAAGAAGATTCAGAAGCTGAGAGAAAATGCTGGAAACCTCTTCTCGACGATGATTAGACTAACAGCTTCATTACGAGAAGAGCCCGAAGTTCAAAGAGTGGAAGGAAACGTCGAGATGGAAAGCGAACTGAGTAACTAATAGGATTAGCTGAGGCAAAACGGGCATTAAAAACTATCAACCAGCCCGATCTATTTTCTTTCCCTATCAAATTTTAGATTTATCCGATAGAATCAAGGATGTGGAAATATGGATAAGGAAGATTTTGGAGATCTGAATAATAAAAAGTTACAAAAATTGGTCGACAAATTTACGAAGAACTTTTCCAGTTGGATCTCCCAAATCAGTTTTATCCCGCTTTTCCTCTCTATGTGCGGCGTGAAACTTCTGGATATGTCGCTAGCATACATAACCTACCTCTACAAACCATATCTTTTCATCGCCAGAGAGAGTAACATTTTCCTCTATAACGCCGTGGTAAATGGAAAACTATTTCCTTTTTTTATAGTGGAGGGCCTGATGTACCTCCTTTTTGGAATCATTGCTTTTGGGCTAGTTAAATTAAAACAGTACCCTAAAAAGTTACTACACCGGACCCTCGGAATTCAGCTTACAGCAATAGGGATATTGGTTTTGTGGCTATATCCGATAACAATGGCTACTAATATAGTCAATGGGCTCCTTGCATTGGATTTTGTATGGCCTTTTACCAACTTAATGTATCTAATACCGGCAATACCTATAGCTTGGATGGTTACTCGATATGGATGGAATTTCAAAAATAGATATGCTTTTCCAATTATGCTCTTTATAATGGTTCTGATAAGTCTTCAACTTTAAAATTTAAAATTCTATGAGTTTTGGAAATATCTTACTCTGGGGGTCCTATTAGTTTCCTCACCTTTCTGACGAACCTGTCTTGTGTGAACGGGCGCCTTTTCACGATATAATCCAATACTCCGGTGGATTTCAAATCGGGTACATTCTCAAGGGCGGAGAGAAAGGCAACATCAATATTTGGCTTAACATCCTTCAACCTATCGTAAGTCTCCCATCCATCCATCCCCGGCATCATCATATCTAGGAGGACCAAATCCGGGTCCTTCCCCTTTTCAAGATAATTAACTGCCTCCTTTCCACTTGGGGCAGTTATAGTTTCATAACCTCCCTTTTCAAGGAAAGTGGAAGCTAGGTCAAGGAAACTCTCATCGTCGTCCACAATCATGACTTCTGTCAAATTCCCACCCCTTCTAATGACTCTTCCATTCATATTTAACCATTTTCAAGACCCGATATCTATTTTTTTTTCGCTCATTTCTATTATTTCCTAGCTCCGAACCTCGCTAAAATGGGAGGTTTAGCTCGTGCTATAGATAGGAATGACTTAGGAACCCTACTTCCCGATGGATATTCAGAATGATAGGTTCTTGGAAAAGATTAATCCGTTCTTAGGAAATCGACTAATTGGATAGATGGAATGTACGAGCTATTAAAGAGGATCAATAAGCTTAAGAAGACCCCTAGAATGGGCTGGCTCGAAAGTGACATAGATATATCCGAGGCTGAAGATGTAGCTCAGCACAGCTTCGAGACTGCCTCTATAACTCTGGTTCTGAGTGAACTTTTAGAAAATGAAATAGATAGAGGGAGGGCGCTCAAGATGGCTATCATTCATGACTGGGCTGAATCGATAACGGGGGACTTCTCAAGAGATATGTCATCGCAATTGGGCGAGGATATCAAAGAAAGGATAGAAGAGAAGGCCATGGAAAAACTTCTAAACGATGATATCCTAGGAGAGGATTACCTCTGTATTTGGAAGGAGTATACTAAGGGGAAAACTCCAGAATCAAAAATAGTATTTCTGGCGGATCGTTTATCGATTCTGGTAGAAGCTAATAGGCTATTTGAAGAAGGTAAGAAATCGGAGAAATTGAAGGAGATACAAAGAACGGTACGAGAGGAAATATCGCCTTATCTCCGAGAATTCCCGGAGCTGAAAGGTTTAATTAAAAAAATCGACGAAAACGATTCTCCGGAATAAGGAGTTCCCAAATAACTAAAACCCGAGAAGATATTTCTCCAAAAAGACAATTTAATCTTCCGAGGAATCCTCTTTAGATATTAACTGATCCAATCCCCGATCCTTCAACATCTTTTTTATTTCGTCATCCGAAGTATTCTCGGATATCATCTCCTCGCCTTTACTCCCTCCCCTCACCAGAGAAACCGCACCAGCGGTAAAGAGAATCATGAAGAAGACTAAAGTGATAATGTAAAGAGAATTCAAAACGAGAAGATAACCCAAACCAACCGGGATTATTACAATTACAAAACCAGCAAGAAGGGATTCCTTAACTAAATTAAGCTTATTATCAGGTTCAAAAGATAGCATACCTTTGGTTCCTATCAATAAAGCCTCCAACCCAAAAGCTGGAGCACCGGCTATTAAAATTCCTAATAGGAGCAAATTCATATACACGGCCCGGGATATCTATGGTCGAGAATTCGTTTAAAAATTCCGAAGACGAGAAATCTCGAATTCGGAGGATAATCAAACTGTTGAAATCAAAATTTGATATAGAAGTACCAAGAGGCCAGGACCCTTTCCTAACACTTGTTAGAACCGTACTATCCCAGAATACGAATAGAAATAACACCAATAGGGCATTCAACAGACTTACCTCAAAATACTCTACACCCTCCAGAATGATGGATGCTGACCTGGAGGAAATAGAAGAACTAATCAGACCTGGTGGCCTCTACAAATCGAAGGCTAGGAGATTGAAAGAATTGGCAAGGATAATCTATGAAAAGTGGGATGGTAATTTAGGGAAAATTTTGGAAAAACCAGTGGAGGAAGGAAGAGAAGTCCTGTTGGAAATGCCCGGAGTCGGACCCAAAACGGCCGATTGCGTACTCCTCTTCGCAGGGAATCGGGACGTGCTCCCCGTGGATACTCATGTGGCGAGAACTGCCGGGCGGCTTGGATTTGTCAAAATTGGAAACAATCCCGAGAAGGTGAAAGAAAAACTGGAGCCTTTAACCCCGAAAGGTGAGAGGGGAAATTTGCATATTCTCCTCATCGAACTCGGGCGTAAATACTGCAAAGCCTCAAATCCTCTTTGCGAAGAGTGTCCAATCAATAACCTATGTCCTCAGGAGGAAGTCAGTTAGGGCTCCTCCGAATCCAAAAGTTCTCTTATGTTTTTGGCTAGGGCATGGTAACACATATCTACATCGGCCTTTTCCGTGACGATATTTAGTACATAGTCATAGCAGGAGCAGTGGGATCGAACAACTTCGTATTCATCCTCGCTCCCCTCCACAAGCCACCTATCCTCATCCTTCCTGATCCTAGATTCCTTGACAGTTTCCAGCGCTTTTTTCCCCCGGGAGCCATATATCTCGACGATCTCTTCCTCTAACTCCTCATCCAATTCATCCGCCGATTTTATCTTCTCAAATAATTTTTTCTTTTTACGGGCAAATTCCTCGCTCGTCAATGTATCACTTGCCAATCTTCTATTTGAAAGAGCATAATAGATAAATGGGAAACATGCTCCGGGACGAGACAAAGGAAATCCTTAGAAAGCATGAGGTAAGGCTCAGTAAGAAAGCGGGGCAGTCCCACCTAGTAGATGAAGGGCTTATAAGAAGAATAACTCACGAGTATGCCGAAATCTCCTCCTCCGACAAAGTTTTGGAAATAGGCCCAGGGATTGGGAATTTAACCTCGTTCCTCATCGAAGAGGCCGATATGGTTTTCGCGGTGGAAAGGGATGAAAGGCTCGTGAAAATCTTAAAAGAGCGGTTGGGAGGAAGTCCGAATATCGATATAATTCAGGGGGATATTCTAGAGATTGACCTTCCTAACTTCGACAAAGTAGTCTCAAACCTCCCCTATTCGATATCGACCCCAATAACATTCAAACTATTCGAGGAGAATTTCCAGCAGGCGGTATTAATGTATCAGAAAGAATTCGCCGAGAGGATGGTAGCCTCCCCGGGATCATCCGAATACAGCCGTCTCTCGGTCGGGATAAGCTATGGATGGGATGTGAGAATACTGGAAGAAGTATCGCCCGATAGTTTCATCCCACAGCCCGAAGTAAGTTCGGCTATTGTGGAGGTTAAACCGCAGGGGGCTAAATTTCAGGTGGATGACGAGGAATTATTCCATAACTCGGTAAAAGCCGCTTTTCAGCACCGACGGCAGAAAACTAGAAACAGTCTTTACCACTCCTTTGAGGAAATTTTTCCGGATTTGGAAGTATCCGATGACGAAAAGAGAAATATAATCGATGATAATCTTCCGGAAGAACTAGCCAACGCTCGACCGGGGAACTTAGCTCCTGAAGACTTTGGAAAAATAGCGGATTGCTTGTCAAAAATTTCGAAGGATTAATCTATCAATTCACCGGGTTCCGGGGGTTTGGGCTTCAGACCCTTTCTTTCCCTAGTTTCTCTGATGGCCTCTTCCTGTAGACTTCCTGGTACCTCATCAAACTTTTCAAACTCGGAAGCCCAAAGCGCTCGTCCCTCAGTGGAAGAGCGCATGTCGGCCGAGAGTCCGAAGGATTCAGCGACCGGAATAGAAGAGTCGACAATGGCCAATTCCTCCTCGGATTCTATGGTCTTAACCTGGCCCCTTCGGCTCTTTATCGCCTGTGTGACATTTCCTAAGAACTCCTGGGGAGTTCTGACCTCAACCTTAAGGAGTGGCTCCAGAACTGTAGGCTCCGCCTGCAGAATTGCAGCATGGATCGCTCTCCTAGAGGCCGGCATTATCTGAGCGGGGCCTCGGTGGATTGTATCTTCGTGGAGCTTGGCACTCGTGAGTTTGACTTTGACACCCCGAGTCGGTTCATTCATTAGAGGGCCTTCTTCCATCGCATTTCTAAATGCATCCCCAATATACTCCTCGATTTCCCGGAGATACTGGATACCTTTCGTGACATTGACCAATATGTTCTCCCCCTCTATGGCAAGAACGTTCTTCGCGGGTCTCGTCTCCCAGCCTAACTCCCTCAGAACTTTCGCTCGCTCATTCTTACTCTGCTTATCATAAATCTCGCCCTCATCAAGTGCCTCTACAACCTCGGGTTCCAGAGGCTCCACAGCAAATTTTAATCTGTTATGACGGTTTGGTGAAACGCCTTCAATGGGTCCACCTTCACCCTTTATACTTTCTCTATAGACTACGAGGGGCTCGGAGGTCTCTATTTCTAATCCCGAATCCTCCAACTCGTGCTGAACAATCTGAAGATGAAGTTCGCCCATTCCCGAAATAAGATATTCCCCCGTTTCCTCATCTATATCGACCACGACATTCGGATCCTCGCGCGATATACGCCTCATTTCGCTGATGAGCTCTGGCAGGTCTTTGTAATCCTTGGGTTCCACTGCTATGGTCACAACTGGCTCACTCACATATTGGAGCTCCTCGAAACCTTGTGCTTCGATTCCTTTGTCCACAATGGTCTCCCCGACGACCGCATCCTCCATGCCTATTACAGCTGCAATATTGCCGGCGGGGGCCTTATCAACCTGGACTCGGTCGGGGCCCATATAGATACCAACCTGCTGAATCCGGGCATCTTTCTTTGTGTTAACTAAGTGGACTTCCTTTCCAACTTCAAGTGTACCTGAGAATATTCTTCCCGTAGAAACTACTCCTGCTTGCTCGTCGACCTCGACATCGGTGACTATCATGCAGAGGGGGCCATCCGGAGTTGACTTTATCATGTTCTGTCCCAATTCGCTTTCAATATTACCTCTCCAAATCTCCGATATACGTTCGGACTGTGCCATATCCGGATTCGGAAGATGGTTAACAACCATATCCAGAATAACTTCGTCCAGGGGGCTTTTTTCCTGTAATTCCTCTATTTGATCATTTTCATGAGCTTCTATAATATCTTTAAAGGTGATATTCTTCTTTTCCATTTGAGTTTTCGACAGTGCCCACTTCTCTGTAGCGGAGCCAAAGGCCACAGAACCTCCTTCTACACTCACCTTCCATCTTTCAGCTAATTCATCCGAAGCATATTTCTGTAAGAGTTCATTGAATTTTCTAATTATCTTGACAAATTTTTCCTGCATCTCATCTGGGGAGAGCTTCAATTCGTCTATCAGACGGTCGACCTTATTTATGTAAAGAACGGGGTGTACGTGTTCTCTAATCGCTTGCCTCAGGACGGTTTCCGTTTGTACCATGACCCCTTCGACGGCATCTACAACGACTAATGCACCATCTATTGCACGGAGAGCTCTCGTAACATCTCCACTAAAGTCCACATGACCGGGAGTGTCAAGAAGATTGATGAGATACTCATTGCCCTCATATTCGTGAGCTAGACTGACAGCAGCTGTCTGAATTGTAATCCCTCTCTCCTGCTCCTCCTCCATAAAGTCCGTAAAGAGTTGCTCTCCTGCGTGATCCTCGGAAATAATACCTGAATCCGCTACGAGACTGTCAGTTAAGGTCGTCTTTCCGTGATCAATATGTGCGATTATCCCTATGTCACGGACTTGTTCATGCTCCCACATCAGGTCCTGTACATCAGATAGATGTTTGTATCTCCTCATCTTACCACGTTCACAACGGTTCAATTACTTAGCTTTAATACTTTTTGGGGTCGGAAAGGCCTCTTAATTTAGAAGATTTCATTTTAGAAGTAATTCCACCCATTCCAGGAATAGGTAAAAACGACTCAAGTTCGTCTTCATCCTTTTCGGGTTCTGGGAACTCAGCCGGAAGCTCGCTTGGATCCTGTCCGACACCTATCGTATTTCCGATACCAGCGACGAAAACGACATCATCCTCTTCCGTCCGCTCACGAACTGCCTGCTTTATTTTCTCCACGGCAGTATCTACCGAATCGGAAACCGTACTAGTCAGTGGAGTTATTGCCTCCATGAGTCCCTCCTTGATCACAATAGCGTCGACAGGAATATCTCTTTGAGTGGCAAGCTCCTCAATTTTATGTTTCTCGGTTGGCGGGCCTCCAATAGCCGCTCCTACTCCCTCGACAACCTTACCACTTTCTTCTCCTTCCATCTTCAGGCCAGCATCGACCATGAAAATTCTATTCAACTCTCGATTTGCAGCTAGTTCTTTAATCAACTCGCCGGGTTTGCCTACTCTACCCCCCGGCCCTTTAGCCTTTATTACGTACGCTCGTCTTCCTTCTATTTCCGTCTTGGCAAAAACTGTATCCTCTATTTCCTCTTCGGTCTCCTCTTCACCGATTAACTTTGAGGCGACCATAGCACCGATTCCATCACCGATTATCTTTCCTTCCGCAAAAGCAGTAGTGGCAGTGTTATAGGCTTCGGCCATCTTTTCTAACAATGGGAGCTGCATCTGAAGGAGTTGGGCCAATTGCATACTGCTCGTCTTTTCAGCCACTTGAACAAAATGTCTGACTACCTTATACAGAGTGTAATTAGCCAAAGCTCCCTGTAAAGTCATCTCGAGATCTGCGGCCTCTTCTTCGTCCGCCTCGGGGGCGAGCCTCTCTACTGTATCCTCAAATCTCTTATCTCTCACGTCCAAAAGGTGTTCAAGCCTGTCGAGAACCCCCCTGGGGTCTTCCGATACTGGCTCAATCGCGAAAAATTCCATAAAACTCTCTACTTCTTCCTTCACATCACGACGAGTCCGACCGAAATTGCTTATCTTCTTTAGAGCCGTATTCTTGGAATCATCCGACCATTTTTTGAGTTTATCCAAAGATTGCTTCGCTCCGCGGATAGCAAATCTAGATTGAAGTCCCATGAGCTGAGGCATGAATAGCATATAAACTACAGAAATTCCCCCAAACAGAGCCAGCCAAATCAGAATATTCTCTGGGGAGAAGTCCATGAATTGTATTACGACTTTTTCTATCATATTTTCATGCCTTTACACTTTTTTATAAGAAATTCAGCCTTTTATAAATAGTTCATTGACTCAATATCTCCTTCACTCCCATTTACATGCTTTGATTCTCAATTAGATTGGCGACCAAATCGATTTCTTTTCCTTTTTCTCCATGGTTCAACTTTGATTTTTTGAGCTATTTCACGGCTCAAGGCTATTTCATCCTGCCCTTTTTCAATCATCACTCCTCCAAAAGTTTGATTCCCCAGGAGTTTGAGCTTCGACCCTTTAAAGATCCCAAATGGAATCAGGCGCCGTGAAATCTCCTCTCCGCCCACCATCTGAATCACTCTATATTTGGTCCCCTTAACACCATCACTAAGACTCATAAGGTCTCCCCTAGGTGAAGGATCCTTGCCACGGAAATCGGTCAAATCTTGACCGTAGGTTTTAGTTGACATTTTAAACACTTTAATCACTATTTTGTGATTATAATTTATTAAGTTTTGGGTATTTATATGAGTTCACACCTCGATATAAAAGGGTGGACTAATAAGGCTTTTTTCACCTAATAAAGAGATAGTGTAAGTGAGGGACAAAATGTCAGATGAGGATGTTGTAGTATCGGACGAAATCAGAAAAGACGATCAGACTGTCATAAAAATACAGATGAAGGAATTTAAGGGATCTTATTACTTTGACATCAGAGAATGGAAAGATAAAGGGAGCTACGAAGGTCCGACGAAGAAAGGAGTAAATATGCCCTTGGAGAGAGCCTCTTACGTTCTGGACAAAGCTCAGGAAATTCTAGAAGAGAGCTACGAAAAAATGGATGAACATGTCAAGGAAGTCAAGGAAGAGGAGATGGAAAAAGATCTAGATCGTCTAAAGAAGAAATACGGAAGTCATACTTAACGAAACCGAAAAGATAAGAAATAACAAAAATCTCCTGCGTCCGGAAAACATTTGATCATGCAATTATAGATTATTCGGATGATGGAAAGCTCTAAATTCTGATTTTCAGAGCAAAAACAACCATTAGACGTTATTAATAGATAATATTAACTGAAAATCCCGTTTCCTTTACCCATCTTTTTTACAATAGAACGGCAGTTTATGTACTATGTTACCTCATGCTGAGTCGACACGATTGAAGGAGGTGAAAAGTTGCAACCAAGTCCACAAGATTTACCACCGGAAGCTCAAGACAAGATAAAGGAACTAGAGAACCAAAAAGAAAAACTTCAGCAGATTGCCGAACGAAAGAACAGATTCAAAGCAGAAAACAATAGAATCGAAGATGGTCTCGACGCATTAGAAGACGCGGATGAAGATGCGGAAGTTGTCAAGGTAGTCGGTCCTGTTGGAATAAAATCCGACAAAAATGATCTCAAAAAAGAACTTTCAGATAAGAAGGGAAGACTCGATGCACAAATAGAATCTCTGGAAAATAAACAAAGCGAAATAGAAGACGAAGCTAGAGAAAAACAAAGAGAATTACAGCAAATGTTGTCTGGCGGGCCGGAAATGGGATAAAATACTTAAAAGGAATATACTCGCGCAATTATTTTTTACAGTTAAATTTTTCTTATTATTTGATTTAACAGTCCCGAAATCCGTTCTACCTTAATCTTTTCAACAAAAACTCGAACTTCAAAAATTATTTCGTCGAAAGGACTGAAGCCACCAATCGGGGGGAGATATAAGAAAGCTCAAATTGAAATTATAAAGAGATTATTCGGTCTAGCCAGATTCTCTTCGACCTTTATTTAGGAAGCTTTTAACAATTAAACCTCCAGAGGAAAACAAAATGTTCAAAGAAAAGGAAAATATTGATTTGACGGGCGGAGATATCGGTAGTTCTCTACTCTACCTATCCGCTCCCATCGTAATTATTAATCTGTTGAGAATGGCCTACAACATGGCCGATACATTCTGGTTAGGGCAATTGAGCAAAGAAGCTCTGGCGGCGATCGGATTTGGTTTTCCTCTCATATTTCTCTTCATCTCTCTTGGGATGGGGCTGGCAGTGGCCGGGAGCGTGCTAGTAGCCCAGTTCGAAGGGAGCAATAACGAAAAGATGGTTAATTTCTCGGCCTCCCAGACCATTACTTTCAGCTTTATCGCTTCTCTACTGTTCGGACTCGTGGGCTACTTCACAGCTGATGAATTGCTTGCCATATATGGTGCCTCTGAGGGGGTCTTACCACTTGGCTATTCCTATCTACAAATTATTTTCCTCGGGCTATCCTTCATGTTCGGATTTGCAGTTTTTATAGCCCTGATGAGAGGATATGGAGACACTAAAACCCCAATGTACGTTATGCTGTTTTCTATAGTTTTGAATATTATACTAGATCCCTTCCTTATTTTCGGTTGGGGTCCATTTCCAGCCCTTGGAATAGAAGGAGCCGCTATCGCAACGGTCTTCTGTCGTGGGCTCGCTTTTATTATCGGCTTAGCTATTTTATTCTCGGGTTTGAAGGGCCCAAAAATTAGCCTATCTAGATTAATTCCGGATTTTGGCTTTCTGAAAAGGTTGTTAAGAATTGGTATACCGGCTTCTGTGGGAACAACTGGGAGATCTGTATCCGTAAACGTTCTGGTAGCAATTGTCGGAATGTTCTCCACTTCAGTAATTGCAGGATATCAGGTGGGTACCAGGATAGTATTGATTCTCTTCTTTTCGGCGATGGCCGTTTCTAGAGGGGTTTCGACAATGACGGGGCAAAATTTGGGAGCGGAGAATTTCGAACGAGCGGAGAAGGTCAACTATCTTGGAGCCAAGTATCTTTTCTTTATTCTATCAGGAATTGGGCTTGTAATATTCATATTTCCTGAGCCTCTCATCTCTTTATTTTCGAATAGCGCAGAAGTCGTGCGCTTTGGCAGCGAATTCTTAATATACTCTGCCCCAAGCTTGGGATTCATAGGGGTAATGAGAGCTTTCGCCGGGGGTTTTAGGGGAGCCGGTAGGACCCTAACTGCTGCCGCAATCTCAATCTTTTCACTAGCAGCCGTTAGAGTCCCAATTGCATTTATCGTGTCCCGATTCCTAGGACCCACTGGTATATGGATAGCTTTTCCAATTTCCAATATTGCAGGCGCTACCGTAGCGTATCTTTGGTTTAGAAAAAATACTTGGAAGCAAAAAATAGTCTAATTAATTCTCATTTCATTCGTCTATCTCATTTATCGGGGCAAAATCAATTTTTAGGGATAGGATGTAGGTCGAAACCCGTTTAATTCCCAATAATCGACAATTCTATCCTGGGAGAAAACAAAATAGTTGAGTTTCTCTCTGGAAGGTAGGAGCATATTCTAATAGTAGAAAATCCGGAAGAAATAGATGCGATTATGTAAATTAACAAACTCTTACCCCCAATGAAACAACTTATACGTGAGTAAGGTCATATAATACACAACCGAAGATATGGAGAAATTAGTTTCACGGATTTTAGAGTCTATTTTCAAGTTTCTTGAAAACTTTTCTTGAATTTCGTGCGGCGTTAGTATCCGTAGGAGGTGTACCAATATGGAAGGAACAGTTAAGTTTTTCGATAGAAGGAAAAATTACGGCTTTATAGACCCGGACGAAGGAGAAGAAGATCTCTTCGTTCATGCAAGCGATATAGATTCCGGATCTCTGGACGACGATGACAGAGTAGAATTTGAATCTGAGCAAAGTGAAAAAGGGCCTAGAGCTGTAAAAGTCAAGAAGCTAAGCTAGAGTATCGTATATTTCTAATTTTTTTCCTTATTTTTATTTTTCAAATCTTATTGGTTCAGGATTTTTCCGACAATATAAGGAGCTGTTAAAGTTGAGAGGGGGACGACGTCAATATTCTTCCTTTCAGGATATTGTAATCTGCCATTAGCTCTTCCCAAGGATGACCTGCTATGTAGTGTCAAAAACCGAATTCGAATACCACCGTCAACGAAAGCCAAATAAACCCAATTAGGATTAAGACCACGTTTGAATAGCCAGCTAAAATGTGCTTCAGTAAAAGGTAAGTCATGAAAAATATGAATCCAATTCAATGATAGAGCTTACTAAGTGACCTTCCCACTCACCAATTTTGGGAAAGTAAACAAAATTTCTCACAATTCCATTGAAAATGAAAAAATACCGCGAAAAGGAGCCAAATTCCGAAAGCGTGACATCCTCCCCTACCTAATCGGAGATCAGGAAGGGGCTTCCAGCCAAAGCAAGGGTTCCCGTATTGCTAAGCAACTTATCGCCTCCGAGGA
>CAYNPN010000032.1:0-21627 GCA_964399085.1 Hadarchaeota archaeon (SeqCode)
ATGGATATAGACCGCTCGGTAGTACCTTAACCCGACCGAAAGGGTGCGAATGGGGTTGGAAGCTCCTTCCAAACCGTGTTTGGTGGGAGAGGAAGTCACCCGTATTATAGACTACAAGAAGAGGACATTGAAGCGACCTTGGCGTCTATCTCAAGGGGAGAAATAGAAGGAATAAATGGCTATACAGCTGAGGTAAATGAGAAAATTGAGAACGTGGACCCCAGTGATTTCGATTTTTTATTTCTCCCCGGCGGGAAAGCTCCACAGGAACTCAGGAAGAATGAGAATGTTCTCAATGTTGCTAGGCACTTCTTCGAGGAAGAAAAACCAGTTGCGGCAATTTGCCACGGTCCCCAGATATTGATTTCAGCTGGACTCATGAAAGATAGAAAAGCGACTTCCTATCGTTCTGTGAAGAAAGAACTTTTGGATGCAGGAGCAAAATTCGAAGACAAGGAAGTAGTAGTTGATGGCAACCTCGTGTCTTCTCGAGGACCTGAGGATTTGCCCGCTTTTACTCGTGAGATGTTGAAGAAAATCAGAGGTTGAATTGTCCTTTAGGCCATGGGATTAGATTATATACCTTGGCAGAGACAACGCAGAAACTGGTGCCGGGATTGGAGTTAAGCGCTGAAGTTTCCTGTGAATATGAGAATGAAAAAATTGCAGAGGCAATAGCATCCTCGATAAAGCCAGATAACATCGATTCTCCGGAAGGGGTCGAGATAGAAACTAAGAGAGTAGGAAATGAGGTAGAATCGAAATTAAAGGTAGAGGGCGAGGTAGAAACTTTATTATCGACTCTGGATGATTTACTCTCTTGCACTTCTACGGCAGAAGATATGATTTGAGAGATTATTTTTCACTCTGCGGTTTTGATAACTTCTTTTCCACCCATGTATTCTTGAAGGGCCTCTGGGATTTTCACTGTTCCATCTTCCCTCTGGTTATTTTCGAGGATAGCTACCATAGTTCTCGAGGTTGCTAGGGCCGTGCTGTTGAGGGTATGGGCAATCTTCTTCTCACCTTCTCCCACTTTTCCCACTCGAATATTCAGCCTTCGTGCTTGGTAGTCAGTGCAATTTGAACATGAAACTACTTCGATGAATTCCTTCTGACGGGGAGACCATGCTTCTATATCATATTTTTTCGCCGCAATCGTTCCTATATCGCCCGTACAAACGTTCACGACTCTATACGGAATGTTTAGTTCTTTCATAATCTCCTCTGCGTTCTGGAGTAACTCTTCGTGATAATCCCAGGAATTCTGAGGCTGAGAGAAAATGAATTGTTCGATTTTGTTGAATTGGTGCATTCTGAACAATCCTTTCGTATCGATACCGTGACTCCCAATTTCCTTTCTAAAACAAGCACTCATTCCCACATATTTCTTCGGTAATTTATCTTCACTCAGGATTTCATCCTTGAACATAGCACCTATGGGATGCTCCGATGTAGCGATCAAGTAAAGGTCTTCATCTTCTATTTTATACATCACATCTTCAAAGTCGGAGAGGTCAACAGTGCCTTCGTAGGGCTCCCTCCTCATCATAAATGGAGGCTCCACCGGCTCATATCCCTTTTCTACTAACTTCTCCATTCCAAATTTCATTAATGCGAGATCGAGGAGAACGAGGTCATTTTTAAGATAGACGAAACCAGCTCCCGATACCTTGGCCGCCCTATCAAAATCTGCGTTCTGGAGGTTTTCTATTACTTCTCCGTGAGGGAGTAGTTCATAATCAGGTACCTCCGGCGCACCGACTCTTTTAATTTCTTCATTATCAGCGTCGCTTTCACCTTTTGGCACAGAGGAATGGAGAATATTCGGGAGATTCATTAAAATCGAGTCAATTTCCTCTCTGAGTTCTTCCATTTCTTCTTCCTTTGTTTCGATTTTCTCACCAATCTCCTTCGATTTTTGAATTTCCTCTTCAGCACTTTCCCCTTTGCTCTTTTTCTCACCAATCTCCTTCGAGAGAACATTTCTTTCGTGCTTTAGTTGATCGGTTTCTTGCTTGAGATTCCTCCATTCTTTGTCCTTTTCTCTGACCTCTTCGACTTTCCTCAATTTTCCGGGCATATCCCTCTTTCGCAAATCTTTCTTCACTTTTTCAGGTTCTTCTCGAATTAATTCTATTCCAAGCATGTTAACCTCCAAAACTTAACCTTCCAAAATTATTTAATAATGTCGGATTTCTAAATCATCCAAGGTATTCGACTGGATTTATAAAGAAAAGATACAACAAGAAAAGGATGATAAGATGGCGAGACCGAAAGGAAGAGATAGTTGGCGAGCGAAGGAATGGTATGATATTTTAGCCCCTTCTATGTTCGGCTCGACGAAGATAGGGGAGACTCTGGCCTCAGATCCAGAGAAAGTTATAGGACGGATAGTGGAGACTAGTTTGGGAGATTTGATAGATGATTTCTCCAAAACTCACATCAAGATCCTCCTGAAGATAAAGGAAGTGGATGACAACGAGGCTAAAACTGAATTTATTGGCCATGATATGTCAAGGGAATATATCCGTAGCCAGGTCAGACGCCGAGCAACAAAAATCGATGTGATTGAGGACATTAAAACCGAGGATGGGAAGGAAGTACGAATTACCGCTATAGCGGTGACCCTGAATAGAGCCCAAGAACCCCAGAGAAAATCCCTCCACGCCAGAATGGAAGAATTTATCAAAGATAAAGCCAGCGATTACGAGTTCGATCAGCTTGCTCAACAAATGGTTTTGGGGAAGTTCGCTTCTGATATTTATAAGAATATTAAGGATATTTGCCCCGTTCGAAGAGTCGAAGTAAAAAAGTCGAAATTAATCGGAGAAAAGAACTAAGGGCCTCGGATGAAGGATCAACTTTTTGGAACATCCGGTATTAGAGATATTGCAAACAGAGGAATAACTCCCGAGTTAGCACTCGATATTGCAAAATCTTTTTCTGCAGCCGAAGAACCTAGCGAAGTTCTGATTGCTCGCGATTCCCGCGTCTCCGGAGAAATGGTTGAGAATGCATTGATCTCCGGATTTCTGTCCTCGGGGTGTGAAGTTAAGAAATTGGGAATAATCCCCACACCGGTGTTGGGATTTTCCGTCCCCGAGCTAGAGGCGGATGCTGGAGTAATGATTACCGCCTCTCATAATCCTCCCGAGTATAATGGACTAAAATTTTTTGATTTCCAAGGAATGGCTATATCGCCCGATACGGAAGAAAAGATCGAGAAAAACTACCGAAATAAGGAATTTGAGCCCGCAAGATGGGAAAAGATTGGCGAGGTGGATAGATTAGAAGTTATAGGACCTTATCTAAGCTATCTAGAGGACAAAATCTCCCTAGAAGAAAGTTATAGAGTGGTAGTCGACTGTGCTTGTGGACCGACCAGTCGCACGACACCGCGGCTATTGACATCGCTAGGGTGCGAAGTGATCACATTAAACTCCCAGATCGATGGAAATTTCCCCGGCAGATCTCCTGAACCGGCCGCGGAAAATATCCAAGACCTTTGTAAGATAGTAGAGGAAACAGGAGCGGATTTAGGATTGGCTCACGATGGAGATGGGGATAGAATTGCTGCGGTTGATGAGAAAGGCGAGGTTATCGGTCAGGATAAGTTACTGGCCTTAATGGGATCTTATTATGTAGAGAAGCTTGGATCCGGCATCGTTTCTACGGTCGATGCTTCAAAGATAGTTGAGGAAGAAGTTTCCGAACGAGGGGGAGAGATCACCAAAACCGAAGTCGGGGATGTCAGCGTCGCTAGAGAAATGTCCTCCAGTGATTTTTCGTTCGGAGGCGAACCTTCCGGCACGTGGATTATGGGGGATGTCCACATGTGTCCCGATGGGACTCTGGCAGCTGGAAGAATTTTGGAGATGCTTGATTTCGAAGGTGAAAAAATGTCCAGTTTGACTAGTTCTGTATCTAGCCACCCGATTTTGAGAGATAAAGTAGAATGTCCGGAGGAAGAGAAATCGGACAAAATGGAGATAATTCAGGAACGAGTCTCAGATGAATTTGAGGATATAAAAAACATCTTGACGGTAGACGGAATTAGATTAGAATTTGAGGGTGGGGAATGGATTTTAATCCGGCCTTCTGGCACTGAGCCTTATATTCGAATCACTTCGGAGGCGGAGGATAAAAAGCGCGCTCAGTCCCTTCTCGATAAAGCAAAAGGCTTGATTGAGAGCACCTGAGGTCATTCGATATTTTCAATACGTACGGTTTCCCAATACACCTTACCTTCTTCGATGACTTTTTTGAAATCTTTCTGGGTCTGAGATAGCCTTGCTTTCTCCCCCGTTTTTACGTCTAAAAAAGTTACAGCCTCCGGATTATTTCTGGAATGCCCGTCGAAAATAACGTAATCTACGGGCGAGCCGATAAATCGAGCATCCGAGGGTTCGTGTTCAAATTCCGGGATTAAGGGAGCCATTTGCTCACCAACCTTTCCCTTGAGTGTGGCTCTGCTTCTCTTAGCAACATCTTTCCTGATTTTTTCTTCGTAGTTTAATTTCCATTCTTCAAACCAAGCTTTTGCTCTTTCCCTGGTGAAGTAATACCCGAGGACTGCACCGAGGATTATGCCCAGCACGAAAAGTCCTACAATTAGTATTGTTGACATTGTTCTACCTATTTTGAGCCCTTATTAATAGAATATCCGGCTCTCCAGAGATTTGGAGAAAATGGTACTAAAAACCTCGAAATCCTATGGTTAATTAGAGAAGTTAATATACTGCATAAAAGGAGGAATTAGATGAAAGCTGTAATCTTGTCAGCAGGCGTCGGCAAGCGCATGCGACCCCTCTCCAATACCCGTCCAAAGGTGCTACTTCCAATTGGGGGTAAACCATTTCTGGATTATGTAATTAGTTCACTGGAAGGTGCGGATATTGAGGATATTACACTGGTTGTAGGCTACCGCAAGGAGGATATTAAGGAAAGGTATGGGGATGGCGGCGATTTTGGAGTTGATATTTCTTATGTTGAACAAACCGAGCAAAAGGGGACTGCCCATGCGATATCTTTCACTGATAGCGAAGAAGAATTTGCCGTAGTCAATGGTGATATATATTGTGAACCTTCTTCTCTCCTTGACACTATAAATAGGCACCAAGAGAAGAATGCGGCCGCTACTATAGGTGTTCATAAAGTAAAGGATGCTTCCTCCTATGGAGTGATTCGAGTTGAAGATGGTGAAGTTAAAGATTTAATTGAAAAACCAGATGAGCCTTCAAATCAGTTGATAAATGCGGGCCTCTACGTTTTTGGACCTGAGATATACGAGGCAATTAAAGATACCCATCTTTCGGAGAGGGGGGAAAAGGAGATCACAACTTCTCTAGAACTATTGATTGAGGAAGACAAGGTAGTTTGCGCCAATGAGCTTGACTCTTGGACTCATGTGGGGAAGCCGTGGGATCTTCTTGCTGCAAATAAATATGCTTTGAAAAATCAAGTCTCCAAGGTGAATGGGAAAATAGAATCCGGCGCGCACTTGGACGATAACGTCACGGTCGAAGAAGGGGCTTTAGTTAGATCGGGGGCCTACATTGAAGGACCCACCTATATCGGAAAAAATAGTGATATTGGCCCGAATTGCTATATTAGGCCGTATACTAGTGTAGGTGAAAATGTCAGGATAGGCAACGCTGTAGAGGTGAAGAATAGTATAATTATGGAAGGAACTCATGCTGCACACCATGCATATATTGGAGATAGTATAGTGGGTTCTAACTGTAACTTCGGGGCGGGGACAAAAGTTGGGAATTTGAGATTGGACGATAAGAATGTCATGATGAATATAAAAGGAGAACCCATTGATACCGGGAGACGAAAGTTAGGTGCAGTTTTGGGAGATAACGTTCAGACTGGGATAAATTCGATGATTGATCCGGGAGTCAAAGCGGGCCCTAATTCGGCCATTGGCCCTGGGGCGATTCTCAATGAAGATTTGTCACCCAATCGGTGTGTATTGGTTGAACAAAAGGAAAGGAGGATGAATTGGGGAGATGAATGAAAAAGATTCCGAGTTTTTTAAGGAAAATTTCCCGCATCTATATGAGGAAATAAAGAATCGGACCAAATCTATCTCCGTGGATGGGGTAAGAACGAGTTCGGAGGAGGGAGAGAAGGCCAGTAAATCCGACGAAAGCCCCGTTCCGAATGTTGTGGATTATCTGAGACTCTGCGAAGATGAGGACGAGGCGGTTGAAATAATTGATTATATGGAAGATGAAGGAAAAATCGATTCAGAGTATGCTACCAAACTAAAGACCCAGTTAGTCAAGCAGGGCCTCAGGAGCTTTGGTTCTAAAAGAAAACCCGGAGAATATGAGGAACTTCAAAATTCCGAGTAGATTGATATGTTAGAATTAGGCCTTGTTGGAAAACCCAATACTGGAAAAACCACATTCTTCAATGCAGCTACCCTTGCGGATGCTCCAATGGCTGGTTATCCTTTCACAACTATCGACGCCAATATTGGAGTGACTTATATCAGGAGCGAATGTCCCTGTAAGGATTTTGATGTAGAATGCAATCCCAAAAACTCTAGGTGCGAAAATGGAACTAGGTATGTTCCGGTTCGGATGATCGACGTTGCCGGATTGGTCGAGGGTGCTTACGAAGGAAAAGGGTTGGGAAATCAATTCTTAGACAATTTGAGAATGGCCTCTGCTTTAATTCATATGATCGATGCCGCCGGGGCGACTGATGCGAAGGGCGAGCCGGTATCACCCGGAGATCATGATCCACTCGAAGATGTCGGATTCTTGGAAAACGAGTTTGATCAGTGGCTTTCTGATATTCTATCCGAGGGATGGTCCAGATTCGCTAGGAAAGCTCAATTGGAAAAGGAGGATATTAGTAAAGGGATTGCAGAGCGTGTGAGTGGATTGGGGATAGATCGACAAGACGTTTCCACTGCTTTGAGAAGGACGGAATTGGATGCGGATTCTCCGGGGGATTGGGCCGATGAAGATATTCTGGAGTTATCCAAGAGTTTAAGAGAAATTAGTAAGCCTATCTTGCTGGGTGCCAATAAGATTGACCTCAAGGGAGCCGAAGAAAATTATGAACGTCTATCAGAACTCGAATATCCGGTGGTTCCGATGAGCGCCGAATCGGAGTTGGCTCTTAGGAGAGCTGCCGAAAAAGGATTGGTTGATTATTCTCCCGGACAGTCAGATTTTGAAATCGTCGATAAAGGGAATCTAAGCGAAGATCAGAAGAATGCTCTCAAATCAGTAAGAGATATTTTGGATAAGTGGGACTCGACGGGAGTCCAGAAAGCGATTGATAAAGCTATCTATGATTTACTCCAAATGATTGTAGTCTATCCTGTGGACGATGAAAATAAATTGACCGACAAGAAGGGAAATGTACTCCCCGATGCCCTCCTGGTTCCAAAGGGCACGACGGCAAAGGAGTTTGCCTATGAAATACATTCAGATCTCGGAGATTCGTTTCTCCATGCAGTTGATGCTCGCTCGAATCGACGAATTGGAGAGGAAAGTAAATTAAGCGATGGCGATATTATACGTATAGTCTCAAGTAAGGGAAGATAAAATGGTTAGAGTTCTGATAACTGATCCCATCCACGAAGATGGTATTGAGAAATTGGAGAAATTTGCGGGGATTGAGATGGCTACCGATTTGGACGGAAAGGAGTTGCTCGAAAAGGTTTCCGGATTTGATGCTATGATTGTTAGGAGTGGGACGACTGTTGATAAGGACTTACTCGATGCCGCCGATAGCCTCAAGCTTATAGTGAGGGCCGGAGTTGGACTTGATAATATAGATCTCGACTACGCTGAGGAAAGGGAGGTAAAGGTCGAAAATACTCCTAAAGCGTCGTCCGTCTCCGTTTCTGAATTAACCTTCGGTTTGATGCTCTCCTGGGCCCGGAAGATTCCGAGAGCAGATAATTCTCTTAAAAACAGTCAATGGATAAAATCCCAGCTTGAAGGAACCGAACTTCGGGATAAAAATTTGGGAATAATCGGCACCGGGAGAATTGGGAGAGAAGTTGCTAAGAGAGGAAAGGCCTTTGGGATGAATTTACTGGGCCATGACTTGATTAAGAACGATGAATTCAGAGAACTCGGAGGTAAATATGTCGATTTGGAAACTCTATTAAAAAAATCGGATTATATTTCCCTGCATGTTCCCCTAACTGAGACAACTAGGCATATGATAGGGGAGAAAGAACTTGAATTGATGAAGAGTTCTGCCGTTCTTGTAAATACGGCTAGAGGAGCGGTAGTAGATGAAGACGCACTTGTCGATGCTCTTAATAATCGGGAAATAGGTGCAGCCTGCCTCGATGTTTACGAAAACGATCCAATTGAGGATGGACGACTGTTAGAACTTCCAAATGTTATTTTGACTCCTCATTTGGGAGCGTCGACGGGTGAAGCCCAGAGAGCGGCAGGCGTTTTGGCTGCGAAAAAGATCAAGGAGAACCTCGGTTAATCCGGTTTTAATTCCTTTAGGATAGTTTGTTCTTTTTAAAGAGCCAATGAAAAGGCGTTATCTCTTTTGTCGGAGAAGACACCTTCCCAATCGTGGATGGGATGGGTGATGAATCCGACACATTTTTTTAACTTCAAAGCCGAAAGGTAGTGTAAGAAGGTGTCTTGAGCTGACATGCCGAGTCCCGAGGACGGGGCTTCGGGGCACAGGCTCTCTTGAGAATGAATCCTCGGGAGGTTCAAGATAGGACCGTCGTGGCTCGGCCCGCAAGCTCTCCGTGTCGAATCTCGACCTCTGTACATCAAGTCGGGTTTTAGCGAGTGGGCAACCTGCAAACAAGTCCATCGGTGATGGATATAGACCGCTCGGTAGTACCTTAACCCGACCGAAAGGGTTCGAATGGGGCTGGAAGCTCCTTCCAAACCGTGTTTGGTGGGAGAGGAAGTCACTAGCCAACAAATTTAAGTTAAAATAGAGTACTTAGGAAAAGAAATTGGTGACCATCTTGAAGAAGAGAACTAAAGAATTGAAGCGAAAATACAGGAAAGAGTCCCTCCGCAAAAGGAGAAGTGAGTGGAAGAAAGGACCAGCTATAGATCGGATAGAGAACCCCAGCAAACCCGATAGGGCGCGAGAAATGGGATACAAGGAAAAGCAAGGAGTAGTGATGGCTCGAGCTCGAGTACGCAGAGGGGGGAGACGAAAAAAGAGACCTGTGAAAGGTAGAAGGCCCAAAAGAATGGGCGTCAGTAAGATAACTCCGGGAAAGAGTATCCAGCTTATAGCGGAGGAACGTGCGGCCAGAAAGTTCCCCAATCTTGAGATATTAAACTCATACAAGGTCGGCGAGGATGGAGAGTACCACTATTTTGAAATAATCATGTTGGATCCAAATCATCCCGTAATCCAAAATGATCCAGATTTTGAATGGGTTACGGATTCTTCCCATAAAGGAAGAGTTTTCAGAGGTCTCACTGGAGAAGGTAAGTCTTCCCGAGGAATAGAACATAGAGGAAAAGGAGCAGAAAAAAGTAGACCGAGTAAAAGAAGTGGCCACCATTGAGGCGGCCAAATGAAATTACCTTTTAAATCTGTTTCATTAAGCACCCTTGTACATGCAACAGAGACTGAGGAGAAAATTCGAAAGGCTCTAGAGTCTCTTTTACCTGAGGACGTGGAGATTGAAAGAGAAGAAGTCGAAGGGCATTACGGAGATTCTAAGGTTATCCTATCAGCGGATATCGAGAATAGACCAAACCTCCGAGAGTTCTGGGACAACGTTTTGGAAAAGCTCCCCGATGGGGGGAAGAAGTGGCTAGCGAGAGAGGCATTGGATAGGATAGCGGATGATTGCCGTCTTTATCTACGATTTGATAAACAGAAAATAATCTCGGACGAAAGATTGGAATTCTCGGACGCGGGTGATGTTGTCCATGTCAGAATTAATATATCTGCCTATCCGGCGAAAAGGGAGATAGCGGTGGAGAAAATGAAGGAATTCAAGGATGCGGGATTTGAATATGAGTAGGGTGGTCTTTTGGGAGCTCCACAAAAATTCAGACAAAGATACATAGCCTTTAGAGGAAATGGTTGTTCCGAGGAAGAGTTGAGGGAGACCCTGTTCAATCTCGGACGAGAACTTGATTATTCACATCCTCCTCGGCTGGTTAGATTCGATTCCGATACTTGCGAAGGGCTAATTTTATGTGGCCATCTTCAGGTCGGCCTTTTGAAGGAGAGATTAAAAGATTTGGAAAAAATAGAGATAGATATACTCGGAGTTTCCGGGACTATAAAGAAAGCCAGACAAAAATTTCTATCCACTTGAATCTACGATTATCATGTCCCTGAGTATCCGAAGGGATTTCTTGTAATTGAAAGACTTTTGAAGTCAATTCACATATAGAATTCACAACGTGTAAATACACAACTCTCTGTGATAATTTGGTTTTTGGTTTGAAGAGTGTGGAGGAGGAAATTAGAGACGAAGTGGATAAGCGGGCTCCCGAAGCGGAGATAAAGGTTAGTATGGAGGAAAAAGTTGCTTATCTCTCGGGCAGAGTGGAGACTTGGGAGGAGTATGTAAATGTGGGCCACGCTGCCGGAGAAATAGATGAAATAAAGGGAGTAGTCACCGATATCCAAGTGGATGGGGTGTCCCCTGGCGAGCGAGAGGAGGCCGAAAAGGAGGGCCCCGACGAGGTCATTCGAGAGAATCGGGATGTAATCATTATTGGTGGTGGGGTAACGGGTTGCTTCATAGCCCGAGAGCTTTCCAAATACGATTTAGAAGTAACCCTCGTAGAAAGGGAACTTGATGTTTCTCTGGGGGCTAGCAAGGCAAATAATGGATGTATACATGTAGGAATAGATCCCAGTGTAGGGACCCTGAAGCATAGACTATGTCTTGAAGGCAATGCCATGTACGATGAGGTGGTGGAGGATCTCGATGTTCCTTTTAAGAGGGTGGGTACTCTACTTGCTATAACTGAACGTACCTTACCTGAGAAAATCCGTTCAAAGCTCCCCGACTTTCTGAAAGGATTCCTACTGGAGCACGTAATACCGAGGATAGTGGAGTTTTATGGTAATAGAAAAGGTGTTTCCGGGTTGGAATCTCTGTCCTCCGGAGAAGTAGAGGAGATGGAACCCAAAATAACCGAGAACGTTTACTCGGGAGTTTTGATGCCCACGATGGGCGTGATTTCTCCTTACGAGCTGGTTATAGCCCTGGCCGAAAATGCCGTTCAAAACGGGCTTGACCTGATGCTTGATACTGAGGCCTTGGAGATTCTAACCAATGAAGATAATGAAGTAACTGGCGTTCAAACGGATAGAGGAATTATTGAGGGAGATTACGTCATTAATGCTGCAGGAGTTTATGCCGATGAGCTGGCTGAAACTGCTGATGCAAGAGAATTCACGATTCATCCCCGAAAGGGCTCACTTGTGATTTTTGATAGTAAAGAGTCGGGTTTTGCCAATCATGTCGTCAGTGAACTGCGTTTTGGAGGGGAGGATTATTCCAAGGGAGGAACTGCCATGCCTACGCCCCATGGAAATCCGGAATGGGGACCAACGGCCATCGAAATCCCCGATAAAGAGGATACCTCGGTCACTTCTGAGGAGATTGACGAGATTTTTGATAAGTTTGGATATCTGTTCCCCGAGTTTGAAACGGATAGTGAAATAAGATATTTCGCCGGCGTGAGGGCTTCTACATTCACGGAGGACTTCTTCATAGAGGCCTCCGAAAGAGCTCCCGGATTGGTGAACGTCGCGGGGATACAGTCTCCCGGTCTTGCATCATCACCGGCAATAGCAGATTATGTTTTGGATATTCTAGAATCGGAAGGCCTCGAAATGGAGGAGGCCCCCGATTTTAACCCCAAAAGAGAGGCTACACCCCAATTTAGTCAGTTGACTGATGCTGAAAAGGAGGAATTAGTCCAGGAAGACCCGAAATATGGAAAAATAAGTTGTAGATGCGAAAAAGTGACCGAAAGGGAGATTGTTGACGCGATAAATAGGCCCGTACCTGCGTTGACGGTCGATGCAGTGAAGAGGCGGACAAGGGCCGGCATGGGCCGGTGTCAGGGAGGCTTCTGTCGGCCGAGAGTTACTAAAATACTCGCCAGGGAACTGGATATCCCGGTTGAGAAGGTTCAAAAGAAAAAGGATGGAAAAATGGTCGCGAGAAAGACCAAAGAGGGGATCGAAGAATGAAGTCGAAGGTCTCCATTATTGGTGGAGGGCCGGCAGGGTTGGGTGCGGCTCTGGCAGTGTGTGATGAGGGTGTAGATCCCGAAGACGTCCATATTTTTGAGAGAGATGTCGAGCTTGGTGGTATACTGCCTCAGTGTATTCATAATGGTTTTGGAAAGTTCATCTTCGGCGAACGGATGACCGGCCCTGAATACGCCAGTCACTATATACAGGAGGTAAAGGATGCCGGGATAAAATACCATCTCAACACGATGGTCCTTGACATGAACGGCAACGGCAGGATTACGGCCGTTAATCCTGAGGAGGGGCTCATGGAGATAGACTCCGATTCGGTCATCCTTGCTATGGGATGTAGAGAGAGAACTAGATATCAAATCCGCCTTCCTGGAGACCGCCCAGCAGGAATTTATCCCGCCGGAACGGTTCAGAGGTTAATAAATATCGAGGGTATACTTCCCGGGGAGAAGGCCGTGGTTCTAGGGTCGGGAGATATAGGGATGATAATGGCCAGAAGGTTGCTTCTGGAGGGGGCGGAGGTTGAAGGAGTCTATGAGATTATGGGTGCTCCCAGCGGCCTCCCTAGAAACGTACAGCAGTGTCTTCGGGATTATGATATTCCTTTCCACCTGAACCACACTATTACCGATATTCATGGGGATAAGAGATTGGAGGGTGTCACAGTGTGTGAGGTTGATCCCGAAACCTTTGAGCCAATCTCGGGTTCGGAGGAGTACATAGAATGCGATACGCTCGTTCTCTCCGTTGGCCTAATACCGGAGAACGAACTCAGCGAGGATGCGGAGGTAAAAATGGATGATCGTACGGGAGGTCCTATAGTGGACGAGGAAAGGGAGACCTCGGTTGAGGGGGTATTTGGCTGTGGAAATGTGGTCCATGTATATGATTTGGTAGATGATGTGACGAAGAGTGCAGAAATTGCGGGGTCCTCGGCGGCTAGATATGTGAAGGGTGAGACAAAGCGCAGGCAGAATGAATTATCTGTGATTGCTAAAGAAAATGTGGCTTACACGGTACCCCAGAGGTTGAGGAAGGATAATGAAGAACCCGTGGAGATTTTCTTTAGAGTCGAAGAAGAGAAAATGAGTGCTAAACTACTAGTCACTGTCGATGGTGAGACCATCGCGGAGAAATCGAAGAAAGTTGTGAAACCTCCGATTATGGAAAAGCTCGAGTTGACGAGGGATTCTCTCCCTGATATAGGTGAGATTGAAATCCAGGTGGTGAAGCAATGAGCGAGACAGAGGAGCGGGTGTTTACGTGTATAAATTGTCCGATGGGCTGCACGATAAGGGTAGAGGTAGAAGATGATGAAATTGCGTCTATTTCAGGCCACGACTGCAAGGCCGGTGAAGAATACGTCAAAGCTGAATTGGAGAACCCTACCCGCGTCTTAACTAGCACCGTGAAGGTAAAGAATGGAGTATTGCCCAGAGTTCCTGTAAAGTCGGATGGAGAACTTCCTAAAGGAGATATTCTGAAGTGTGTCAGGCGTTTGGATGATGTTGAAGTTGAAGCCCCTGTAGATATTCATACGACTGTTGTGGAGGATATTTTAGGAACAGGAACGGACATTATAACCACTAGGACTTTAGAAAAGAAAGAGGGGGAGAAAGGTGAAATTTGAGACCGTTTATCAAAGCCCAATGGAAGATAAGAGGAGAGAAGGGATTTTTCAGGATTTGAAGGAAAGGATAGGAACGCACAATGTGTCCAAGGATATCGCGGATAGGGTATCCTCCTCGCATGGTTTCTGGATGATTGCAGAAGATTGGACAGTCGAAAGGACTGTTCCTTCTATCCCCGATATAGTGGTTTGGCCTGAGAGCAGCGAAGACATTGCGAAAATCCTGGAATATGCGAACCAAGAGAGAATCCCTGTAGTTCCATACGGCGGAGGCTCGGGGGTCCTAGGAGGACTCGTTGTTAGGGAGGGAGGTATAAGTTTAGATTTGAAAAGAATGAACGAACTTCTCGAGTTGAACGAGGAAAATCTCTACGTAAAGGTTCAGGCCGGAATGAATGGAATGACTTTCGAAAATGAACTTAGGCGGGAAGGATATTCCACAGGCAACATTCCACAGTCGCTTTATTGCTCCTCAGTCGGTGGATGGGTAGCGACGAAGGCTACCGGGCAATTTTCGACTAAGTATGGAGGGATTGAGGATATATTGCTGGGGCTTAAGGCTGTATTACCATCCGGAGAGATTGTTGAAGGGGACCTTTCCCCCAGGAGATCCACTGGACCCGAAATATTTCCACTCTTCGTGGGTTCGGAAGGAACTCTAGGGGTAGTTTCCGAGGCTTCACTAAAAATTCATCCCGAACCGGAGGCCCGTTATCTTACTTCCTTCGTCTTTGATTCTATAGAAGATGCACTTGAAAGCGTGAAAAAAATAATGAGAAAGGATTTGAGACCGGCGGTGATTAGGATTTACGATAAAATCGAAACGAAACGCCATTTTCACGAATATTCGGAGGTAGAGGACAAGGTCATGACCGTCTTTGTGATTGAGGGGAACCAAAAACTCGCCGAGAAGGAAAACGAAGAAACCCGAAAGATATGTTCCGAATTAGGAGAGAATACTGGAGAAAAGCCCGTAAAACACTGGCTTGATACCCGTTTCAATGTTTCCGAAACTTCTCAATTGCCCCTCTACGGGATAGTCTTCGATACCATAGAGGCCTCGGTGGGTTGGGAAAATGCGGCTTCTTTTTACCGGAACGCGAGAGAATCCATGCAATCCGTGGATGGAGTTTTGGTCGCAAGTGCTCATGCCTCTCACTTTTATCCCCAAGGAGTTTGTTTCTATTTTACTTTCGGCGGAGTTCCCCCCGAGGGTAAGAGTTCTTGGGAATTCTACAGGGAGGCCTGGGAGGCGGCAGTCGAGAGTTTCCTTGAGGATGAAGGTCATATAAGCCACCACCACGGAATAGGAATTAACCGTTCGGACTGGTTTTCGGATGAGAGAAGAAATGAGCTTAAGATGCTCGGGAAGATAAAGGGATCCCTAGACCCTAACTCTATCATGAATCCAGGTTTAATGAAACTGCTAGAGGGAGAGCACGACTAATGGAAAAATATTCTTGGCTTTTTGAGATCGTAGATCCCGAGAAGTTAGAAAGGCTGGAATTAAAAGACTTCGACGATATCTTGGAAAGCGTCCCCGAGAAAAAGTTGGAAAATGAAGAAATTAAAGAACTGCTCAAGTGTGCGCTTTGCCCGAATATGTGTGAGTTTGCCTGTCCGGTTTTGGAGGCCGAGGGAAGGGAGACTGTTTCCCCCTCCCGTAAATCGAGGCTCGGTTATTTCTATGCGTGTGGAAATCTCACGGCTCAAGAGTTAGGAGAGAATCATCTCTATTGCTTGAATTGCGATGCATGTGAGAAACACTGTCCCATGGATCTCTCTGTGAGCGACATGCTCGTCCCTGTGAGGGAGGATTTGAATAGGAAAGGGGTCGTTGTTGAGGATATTAAGAGGATTGAAGATAATCTAAAGAAAAATGGGACAATTTACGAGGAGTTTGAAGAGGAAAATTTTGAGGATTTTTATGATGTAGATGCCGACTCACTTTACTTCCGAAGTTGCGTGGGACGGGAAGAGACGCCCGATTTAGTGGATTCAACGGCGAGGTTGATGGAAGGATTGGGTGATAGGCCCTTAGTTCTGGAAGATGAATTATGTTGCGGTGCTCCGGCAAGGATTCTTGGATTTGAAGACACGTTTTTGGATATGGCTGAGAGAAATGTGGATATGTTCAACGAGAGCGATGTGGAAAGAATTGTGGTAAGTTGTCCGACCTGTGTGTATACTTTTAGAGAGATTTATCCGGAGTACGGATTCAAAATCGATCCAAAAGTAATCCATGTCGCAGAATATCTTGATGAAAGGATTGGAGATTTAGATTTAAACCTCTCGGAGGAAGAAAGCGCGATTTATCATGACCCTTGTACACTTGCCCGCAGGTTGGAAGTGATAGAGGGTCCCAGAAAAATATTATCTGAGGTCGAGAACCTCGAGCTTTCTGAACCGTTTCACAATAAGGAAGATACGTATTGTTGTGGACGTGGAGGACCGCTAAAGTTTGTGGATGAAGAATTATCCGGCGAAATTTCTGGTAGAAGGTATAATCAATTGAAGGATTCTGCCGACACCGTGATTACTAGCTGCCCGTCATGTAAGAAGGCACTAAGCGATGCATCCGATGGTTTAGAGGTTTTAGGCCTGGCAGAAATTTTGGATAAAAGTCTACAAAAATAGGGTTTGATAAATTGGATTATATTCTGGTTTTGGATGTAGGCACGACGAATCTAAAGGCACTAGCATTTTCGGAAGAAGGCGATTTGTTAAAGAAGGAAGAAGAGAGAACTAAACCAACATATCCTGAGCAGGGTTGGGTGGAGCAAGATCCCGAAGAAATTGTGGATACGGTTTATGACCTGATTTATAGACTGCAGGAGAAATTAGGAAATCCTGCAGGGATGGCATTAACCAATCAAAGGAGCACGACCACCGTTTGGGATAAAGAAACTGGGAAACCGCTACATAATATGATAACTTGGCAGGATACCAGAACAAAAGAAATTGTGGAAAAATTTTCCTCAAAGTTTAAGGTAAGGATGGGAAAGAGGATTGGGACCTTGTTTGAGATTAGTTCTAGATATCTCCCATTCGTTACGGATTCCAAGACAGGGGCCTACCTCATTACACTCGCAAATCTCGATTTTGGAACGACTCATTCCTCGATGCATCTCAGATGGCTAACTCAGAATGATAGGGACGTAGAGGAGGCAATAAATTCTGGCGAGGCTCTTTTCGGAACTTTGGACTCATGGGTGGCTTGGAATTTGACCAAAGAACATGTGACGGATTATACGAACGCAAGTGCAACTGGCATATTCGATCCCACATATCTCAAGTGGAGCGACAACGTACTGGATTTGATAGAAGTCCCGAAGGATATCTTCCCCGAGATCGTGCCAAACGATGCCCCTATCGGTACCACTCAGGATTTTGATTTTCCTCTTCTGACCATGATAGCTGATCAACAATCTTCCCTCTACATGAGTGGGGTTACCAGAGGGACGGTTAATGTGACAAGCGGAACGGGTAGCTTTATAGATTTCAACGTCGGCGGGAGTATTTGTCCGGGCGGTGTGGGAACATATCCCATGGTAGCCCTTCGGACTCAAAATGAGGTACTATATCTACTGGAGGGGATGGTTAATGCTACAGGATCGGCTATTGATTGGTTAAAGAGCATCAGTTTCATGGAGGATTATTCTGAGATTTCCGAGGCGTTTGAGGAGTCTTCCGGAGAGGAGGATCCCACTTTCATACCCTCTCTTTCGGGCCTGAGTTCCCCATATGTCATGCCGGAACTCAAGGGAGCTATTTTTGATATAACACCTGCAACGAAGAAGGAGGGCTTCATAAGGGCCCTAATCAAAGGCATTTCAATGAGGTGTTCCGAGGTTATAGAATCACTGGAAGAGACTACGGGAATAGATGCGAAGAAGGTAATTGCCGAGGGAGGAGCTTCGGAGAGCGACGATCTTCTCCAGATCATGGCGGATCTATCGGATAGAGAAATTTCGAGACCTGCCTTTCTAAATGGTTCTGCATATGGGGCCCAGATGCTTGCGAAGGCCGTTTATCAGGAAAAGGACCCCATCCAGGCTCGGTCTGCTTCGGAATTGGAAAGAACATTCCAGCCAAGAGAAAATCAGCATACGGAATTTAGAAAATCTTGGGATGAAGCAATAAAGAAACTTTGTAATGAGGTTTCTTTAGAGGTTTAGAAGATTATGAAGGGGCTAAGAGTTTATCTTTATCCACCATAGAATTCCAGATAATGTTTTACCATTTTTTCCATTTGTTGTGGATATTTAGTGCCAATTTTATCAACGATTTCCTTTCTACCCCTCCCCCTGGCGATTATTTCCATTATTTTCATCAATTCTTCGCTGATTTCTTCTTCCTTTGGTATGTCCAGTAGAAAACAAAAATCGTTTTTATGAAATTTCCTCCGCAAAAAGGGTGAAACTGACCCCGCAAGTATTCCCGAGCCCAGGTCGACTAAGGGAGGGACACCGTCCTTTTCCATTCTGTTCTCATCTGTGAGGTTTGAGTAATTGGAGTAGGAATGGAGTTCAAGATAAATCGGGGGTTGATAGGTATTTATCACGGATAATAATTTTTGACCTGCCTCCGTTTCGTAGTATTCCTCTTCTAAAGTACTAACATATTCCCCGCTGACATCTCTTAAGCTGAATAATACGATTTTACCTTTGATTTCATTTCCGGAAATGTAATTGGAGAATCTCTCTAGAACAATATCAGTCGTCTCGTGCTCGTCCCCATGTAATCCGCTTACGAATAGCCTCACGGGTTTTCCTTCTCCAAGTTCCTTGAGCAACATCCTCATTAAACAGTTGTTCGCTCGGGAAATAAAAATAAAAAGAGTTAAGAAATTGAAATATTAATCCTAGATGGAGATAATGCTCTATGGATTTTTCAAGTGCTATTGATTTGGTTGATGATATTAGAGATGGACGTCGTGAAGTGAGTGAAGTAGTTGAGGAATGCTTCAGGAGGATAGAGGAATTAGACCCTGAATTGAACGCTTTCTTGGCTTTAAATGAGGAAGATGCTCTAGAAAAGGCGAAAAAGATAGACGAAAGTGGTAATGTCGATGAAATGCCCCTCGCCGGTTTGCCTATAGCTGTAAAAGATAACGAAGAGACAGAGGGGCTCAGAACTACCTACGGCTCTAAGTTGTACGAAGATTTTGTTCCGGAAGAGGACTCCGTCTTGGTGGAGAGATTAGAGAATGCGGGGGCGATTATTGTCGGTAAAACCAATCTCCCCGAATTTGGACTCATATCTTATACCGATAATCAGTTAATGGAACCCACTCTAAATCCTTGGAACTTAGATAAAACGGTGGGTGGTAGCAGTGGAGGCAGTGCCGCTGCCGTTGCGTCTGAGATAACTCCGGTTGCGACGGGAAGCGATAGTGGTGGAAGTATTCGTATTCCCGCTTCGTTTTGTAATCTCTACGGTCTAAAGCCGACCTTCGGGAGAGTGCCTACCCATCCAAAAAAGCCCATTTTTGTGGGCTTACATACCAAGGGTTTTATTACCAGATCTGTCGAGGACACCGCCTATTTGCTCGATTTAGCGGCCGGAAGGGATAGAAAAGATATGAACTCTCTTCCGGAAGAACAGTTCAGTTATTTAAATGCCATCGAGAGACCTTTGGAGGAAAGCGATCGGCTGAATGATGTCAAGATAGCGTTTTCTTCGGATTTGGGCTATGCAACGGTAGAACCGGCGGTGGAAGAAATTGTTAGGAGTGCAGTTTTCGACTTTGAAGAATTTGGAGAAGTCGAGGAAGTGGAAATAGATGCACCGAATCTTGAATCCGAGCTCATAGAGAAAGTAGGATCGGAAGTTATTACGATGATGGGTGAGAAGATGGAGGATTGGAAAGAGGTTGCCTATCCTCCTCTCCTGACATTTCTCACTATAGCTGAATCTGTCGAGGCAGATGAATATATTTCCATCGAGGAAAGAGTTAGGGACTTTTGGTCTTCTCTGAGACCTATATATGAAGAATTCGATTTTCTCGTAACTCCTACCGTAGCTGTACCCCCATTCGAGATTGGAGATATAGGCCCCAATAAGATAGATGGCGAAAATGTTTCACCCTTGGGATGGATGGCATTTACTTATCCATTTAACTTTACACGTCAGCCTGCGGCGTCCGTCCCTGCGGGTTTTACGGATGACGAACTTCCAGTGGGCATGCAGATAGTTGGAGAGCAGTTCGACGACTTGGGTGTATTAAAAATTTCGAAAGCCTATCAGCAGGTTAATCCTTGGCAGGATAAGAGGCCCGAATTGATATCTAGCCTTTAGGCTTGCAGGATATTACTTTCAATGACCCCCCACTCGAAAAAGGTCTTTTTTATTGAGAATTAATTCGATTATACCTTTCCCCAGCTGGCTCGCATAGGAGGGGAAATTCTTTGATATTTCAAGCTGCCATGAGAGTTTTGAGGTCTTTAAGGGAGAGTTAGCATGGGCAAAACCGTTCCAACCTACAAAAAGCTCCTCGAGGAGGAAATAAAACGATGGAAGGAATTCAGAGAAGCGCTTAGAAAGGAGGAGCGAGAAATTTTTGATAGACTGATGGAGTCCTGCGAGAAATACTCCTCTGCTGGGAGACAGGCCAAAAGACCGGATCCATTCGAGACTATGGTTATTTCCCTACTTCTTGACCAACGTAAAGATATTGACTCTTTAAGAGAGGAGTTGGATAGAGTTCGAGAAGATCTGGAGGAGGAATAATGAAGGGTTGGGTGTTTGATGTTTATCCCTCCGATGAAAATGAAATGACCATTTGGTTCAAAACGGAAGATGGAAGTACTCGTATGTTCAAGGATAGCTATCGCCCAGTTTTTTATATTGAAGGGTCCGTACGGGACTTAGAGAAGTTAAAATCGAAATTAGAAGATAATAAATTAGTTCAGGGGTGGAGTTTTGAAAATCGAAGAACGAGTCTCAGAGATGAAGAATCTTCCAAGGTTTTGAGAATTGAGTGCGACTCGATTAAGGGATTACAGAAATTCGCTGGGGAGTTGGTGAGACTAGGAGGATATAGAGATTATCAGGCCTTCAATGTAGATTTATCCCCTGCACAGAGATACCTACACGAGAGAGAAATTTTTCCTTTTGCCAAGGCATCACTATCAGATATTTTCGATCCAAGTTTTGATTTACTTGACTCTGCTCGGTCCACTGATTATGATCTTCCTCCCCTTAACTTGGCCGAACTCTCGGTAGAGGCAGATACCCGTTTAGAGGTTCCGAGTTTCGAAGATTCGATTAAGAGGATTTCATTATCTTTCGAAGAGGAGTCAAGGATCATTGAAAAAGGCGGAGAAGTGGAGAAGATTCTTGGACTTATTCAATTGGTCAAGGAGAGGGACCCCGATATTATTTTGACTTCCAGTGGTGATGGATGGGATATTCCCTATCTTGGGAAGAGAGCGAGAGTCAACGAAGTTTTGGATGAATTAATACTTGGAAGGGAGGCCAAACCGATGGAAGCCAGGGATGAAAGCGGAACCTCGTATTTCAGCTATGGGAGAGTATATTACAAACCCCCCTCCCACCATCTGAAAGGTAGGATTCATATCGATACCCAAAATTCCTTTATCTACCAAGAATGCGGTCTGGAAGGCCTGATAGAGCTATCAAGAGTCACTAGGACACCCGTTCAGAAGATGGCCAGGAGCAGTATAGGCTCGGCGATGACCAATCTACAGCTCTATTTTGCACGGAAAAAGGGGATCCTTATCCCCTGGACGAAAAGTGAACCGGAGAAATTC
>CAYNPN010000033.1:0-20263 GCA_964399085.1 Hadarchaeota archaeon (SeqCode)
TGGCAAGGAGACCGGAGTATGATTTCCTAGCTTGAACCGTTTTCTTAACGGTCAGATGAAAGTAAAACTCTCCATCCTTTTTCAAAATCTTGGATTCACAATATTCCACACCGCCGCCATCGGAGGGGATTTGAATATGAGGTTTGATAGGGACATTGATACCGCCGTAGACGGAAGCAACTCTAACCTTCAGCCAGTATTTAGCAACTCTATTACTGGTTTTACGAATATCTATCAAATCTTTCCTAACCGAGATAGGATATTCCTTGCCGTCTTTGATCTCTTCGTAGTACCTCTCCGCCTGTTGCTTGTTCGCCGAATAGATTTCCACATCTTCATTTTCGCGAAGATATTCTTGAAGATTCTCATACTCCTTTTCAAGTGCTCTTCTCTTCTTTTCGGTAAGATCGACTATCTTACACTTAATCGTCTTCCGAACCTTCATCAACACGGAATCACTCGCCTGACTTTCTAACCTCTTATCGGGAGGGGGCAGTGAAACTAAACGACGATTCATCACCCATCCAATCCAAGATTGAGGAGGTGTCTTCTCGGCTCAATGAGATAAAGCAGAACATTGCATAACGGCTTGAAAAGGACCTCAAAATTTTGTGATATGTAGTCCTCCTCAGTAAGTCATAATGGATTTTCAATTTCTCCAATTTCGCTTCTTTTTACCATCAAGCTCAAAAATTCTTTTAAGGAAATTCGGAGGTAATTGAATCGCTAATTCAGGTTTCTTCCACTATTTTCTTCAGTTCGTCCCTCTCCAGAATACCGTCCAGGTAGCTCACGACCTCGTACCGTTTCATCACTTCCCCGTCTTTCTCTATCAGAACGGTCGGAGTAGATTTCACCTCGAACTCTTCTACTTTTTCAGAGCTTTCGGAGATGTCGACCACTTTATGTTCAATATCTTGGTCTTTCAAATAGGCTAGACCATCCGCGTAAAAGGTCAAAAGCTCTGGCTCGGTTTTGCTCGAATAAAATATCCAAACCCTAGTCTCTGCACCAGTCATTTTTCCACCTTCTCGAACACTTCCCCAATCTTTATTCCTTCGTCGGTAATGTCCAACTCCCTGACGTATTTATCGTGGTCGCAACCCCTCATCTTTAGGGCGTGCATAGCTTTTCCGACCTTGTTCTCCCTCTCGATGTACCTGAGCATTATTATCCCGTCGCAGAGGGAGCTGAGCCGGAGGTCGCTCGCCTGTGTCGTTCCCAGCAGTTTTTCCGGGTCTTGGCTGAAGAGCCCGCTCACCAAATGCGTCATCAATCCCGTAACTCCACGGGCTTTAAGAGCGGAGTTTAACTGGAGGAGGATTTGCCTCAGTTTATCCTCACTCAATCCTGCCGAGGGTAGCGAGGAAACCGAGTCTAGGACAAGTCTCTCGGCATCGGTCTCGTCGACGATATTTAGAATTTGATAGAGGAACTTGTCCGGGTAGGTGTCTATCAACTCAGGGGTGACGAAGTTAAGTAGACCTTCCTCTTCGTACTTGTCGAAGTCCCATCCGTGAGCTTTCGCCGTCTTCTTCACCTGTGGAAGCGGTTCTTCCAAATTTACGAAGACGCAGTTCTCTCCCTCTTCAACGCCCTTCGCGAGGAATTGCATGCAGAAAGTGGTTTTACCCGTGCCGGTGTTTCCAGTAATAAGGATGATGTGACCCTCGGGATAACCTCCTTTTAGCATTTCATCGAGCTTCGCAATGCCCGTAGTTTTTCTTTTCTGGAAATCTGTTTCCGAAATTCTCCGCTCGACAGGGACCTTAGGGTAAACGGTGATTCCCTCCGAACTGATGTCGAAAAACAGGTTGCCGCTGCGGAAGTCGACGCCGCGCATTTTTCTAACTTCCATCTCCCGAATTACTCTCTGCTCTCCTTGTTTATAACCGAGCTCTAGGATTCCGTCCGAGATGAAGTCCTCCACGTTGAAGGGTGTGGAACCGTTCCGGGACTCAGAAGTGAGGAACACGGTACAACCCTTCCCACTCAGCACTGTGCCTAGTCTAAAGATTAGGTATCTGAAGAGTTCGGTATCATCAACCATGTAACCGACTGCAGTTATCGAATCGATCACCATCCTTCTCGCATCCGTCTCATCTACAAGTTCCTCGATCCTGTCCACAAGCTCGTCGATATCTTCCCTGTCCACTCCCTCGTCCTCAGCTCCGAAGTCCATCAAGTCCATCATGCTCCGGAGGTCAGTAAAACGGAGGTCTCCGGACTCTAGAGGTTCTCGGTCGTGGAAGCCCATCGAGGCTATATTCCTAATCGCCTTAGTGAAGGGTTCCGTGGCGGATATGTATATTCCAGGATGATCGAACTTTTTCCATCCCTCGAAAAGCCACTGCATCGACAATACTGTCTTTCCGGTACCGGATTCACCGGTCAGAAGGACCACATGGCCCTCGGGAATACCGCCTTCAAGCGTTTTATCCAAACCATCGATTCCAGTTTCTCTGATTTCCGTCTCCATTGACTTATTCATAAGTTTTTCACACCTCCTGTACCTGTTTTATCGGGAGTAATTAGTAGTCCTCTAGGCCTTTTTAAGCATAACATCGAACCTAGCACCTCCTAAATCCGAATCTTTTACTTCGATGTTCCCTCCGTATATTTCAAGAAGCTTCTTCACAAGAAACATTCCAAGACCTGTTCCTCTCTTTTTATCCGTGCTGTACCCCTTGTCGAATATCTTCTCTCTGTCTTCTTCAGAAATACCTTTACCATCATCCTCAATCGAACATATTATTTCACCGTCCGTTTCCCTTCCCTTTAAACGTATCATAGTCCCTTCGGAGTGCTGGATCGAATTCTCGAAAATGTTCGTGAAGACTTCACTGAGAAGAGACCCTCCCTTAACCTCGGGGAGTTCCTGAATAGACTGAACTTTAACCTCCATGCCTGCCTGTTCTGCCTGGGCTTTCCATGTCCCTACTTGATCCTGAATTAGTGATGTTAGATCCACTTCCCTAATCCTTTCCTCATCCGCTTCCCTGAGAGTCCTGACCTTTTCAATAAGTTCAATCTCCTCTATTATCCCCTTTTTCGCCCTTTCAATGTATTTTTCTCCTTCTTCAGGCAAGTCGAAATCATCCAAAAGATCCAGATGACCATTTACAATTTGAGCACTGTTCCTAATATCGTGCCTAAGTAGAGTATGCAGAAAGCTTTCCCGTTCCTCAGCCTTTTTACGTTCCGTTATGTCTCTGAAAACTCCGTAGACCACCTCTCGACCTTCAAACTCTAGCGAAGAGGTCCCGACTTCCACGGGGACCTCCTCCCCGTTATTGTTGATAATATGGATTTCTCCTCTGCCCGAATCTACAGCGCCAGTTTCTCCCCCTCCAAATAATCTTTTATATTCTCCAGCCTCCCTATCAGGTCGGATTTCGGATATATCACTTCCGATAATATCTTTGCGGGACATTCCAAACAGGTTTTCGGCCTCCTCATTTGCCTCGATTATCTCTCCTGAGACTGTATCTAAAAGAAGAATTGTATCCGGAGATGCTTCGATCAAATTTCGATATCTTTCAATACTCTCTCTGAGTCTATGCCCCCTTTCTTTGAGTTCTTTTTTCTCCTCCTCCATTTTATCGAAAGTCTCTGATTTTCCTATAGCCCGACACGCTAGATCTCCAAAAATCATGAGGGGGGTAAAGTTCCGATCCTCCACCTCATTGGGGAAAAGATAGCCCAAAATTCCTACCAGTTCTTCGTCACTATCCAATAGAGGGACTGCGACTATCTCTTCGCTTCCTGTTATTTCCTCGAACCGTTCACATGTTCGTTCATCAAACAAACCAAATGAGTATTCATGGAATCCGTCAAGAACAATTGGTTCCCTTTCCTTCCGTTCGGAAAACTTTTCAAATTTCGAAGAATCTCCCACCGGATACTCAACTTCAAACAAATCATCTACGCCGAGAACATCGGAGGTCCGATTTATAAGCGAAGGTTCCGCGCCCGATACCGCCTTGATTTTTAAATTCTCTTTTCCGCTGTCATAAGTAGACAATATTACAAAATTCGCGTCGGATACCTCTCTAGCATTTTCTACAATCCATTGAAAAAGCTCGCCGGAACCTATTTGAGAAATCAAATTAGAGGCAAGGTTTCGAATAATTTCCTCCATCTCTTTTCCTTCTTCCATCTTTCCTCTCCAATTAAAGGTATATTGTCCAATAATAACTCATCTTTCTCCCCTAAAGTTCAGAGGGTTTATGCTTTCTTCAACCTCACTTCAAATTTTGCTCCACCAAGTTCCGAATCTTTGACTTCAATTTTTGCATTGTTGTGTCTTGCGATTTCTCTAAGAATGTAGTATCGGACCCCACCAACTCCAGATGTATCTCCTATGTAGACCTTTCCTGTGAACAGGTTTTTGACATCTCCGGGCAGCTTTTCTCCATCGTCTTCGATTCTCAACAGAATATCTTCTCCCCTTTCTCTAGCCTTTATTCTGATTTTACTACATTCCCCCAGTTGTATTCTTGCCTCTAGAAGCTGTGCGAAAAGGGTGTTTAATGAGTAGTCTCCTTTTACCTCGCTGATAGTTTCAGGATAGTTTTCCTCTACCTCAACTCCTTCTGACTTAACCAAACCTGAGACAGTGTCAAGGACAAGCTTCAGAATATTAATAATATCTTTTTCTTCAATCCGTTTTGTCTCTTCTATCTTATCGAGTTTTTTCGCCAGGCCCAGAATTTCATCTGCTTCCCTAGCGGCTTTTATACTCTTTTTCAGGTATTTCCTTTGTTCTTCAAGAAGGTCTGCTTCTTCCTCAAGAAGTTGGTAGTATCCGTGAATAATCATGTATTTATTTTTTAAGTCCTGTCTGAGCAACGTGCTTAGAAATTCCTTTCTTTCTTCCATTTCCTTCCGCTCGGTGATGTCCATCCCAGAACTGAGAGTCCCGGTAATCTCTCCATCATCGTTCTTTAATACGGTATTTTCCCATGTTATAATCCTTTCTTCTCCATCCTTTGTCAGAATGGGGTTTTCGTGCTTTTTTCCCTCCTCAACTCTTCCATTCATCAAGGGTTTGCGGGTATCTTCAAGTACGTCTCTCCTCACTCTCTCGGGCACGTAATTCTCGTACCAGTCCTTTCCGATTATCTCTTCTTTACCATATCCAAGGATTTCACATCCTCTCTGGTTTATTTGCTCGACCTTACGATTCTCGTCAATCACCACGATGATTGTACCAGCGATATCTAGATACTTCTGAGCTCTCTCTTTCTCCTCCTCCAAACGTTTTTTCGCCTCTTCCTTCTCTTTCCCCAGGCGGGTTCTTTGAAAGATGCCTTCTTTCATACTTTCATAATGTTCTTGAGTAACATTCCCTTCCTGCTGAGCTCTGAATACTCTGGGAGGCATGTAGAGTGTGTTCTCGTGCAAGTCGTTGTAAATCAGCACCTTAGGGTGTGTATGGAGAACATCCACAAGCGTTTCGGGCGTGAACTTTTCCTCATTGTATTGGCACAAGGCTATAATTTTCTGGTCCGGTAGGAACTCGTTCAGTTTTGTCTCATACTCCATCAACCGCTCAACCCCGGGCATATCGCTGAAAAACCATGTCATTTCGCCTGTAGCTCTCAGACCGTTGTAACCCTCTTCCAGAGCTTTTTCCTTAGCCTCTTCAAGCAAGTTAATCATTTCATCCGGGTCAAAATAATCATCCTCCAAATAAGATTCGCTCTTAGTCATAAACTCGAACTGCCCGGATTCTACAAAATTTTCAACATCAAAACCTAGGCTCTCGAAAGCTTCGATGACCTCTTCTTTTGTTCTATCATCGACCACATACAGGCATTTATCATTTCTCTCTATCCCCAGAGACATAAAAGATGAAAGTGCGGAGAGCTGTTCCTCCTTATTCCTATAAATACAGCACAAATGAGTGCCCAGATCCTGATCTTCTAATTTCGCCCTCAAACTTTCGTCAATCCTCAACTCTTCTTCTAGTTCCTTTTTATCTTCCATTCTCTCCGCCCTAATTATTCAAATTTTCAGGTTTTCTAAGACGAATGTCAAATCTCGTTCCGCCTAAATCTGAGTCCTTGACCTCGATGCTGCCATCGTATATATCTAGGAGCCTTTTAACGAGAAACAGTCCTATACCTGACCCTCGCTTTCCGTCAGTAGTGTATCCTTTTTCGAAGATTTTTTCCTTATCAGCGTCTGGAATCCCCTTCCCATCATCCTCGATAGTACAAACTATTTCATCCTCCGGCTTCCGACCACCTATTCTGATCCTGCTCCCGTCGGAATGCCTAATGGAATTACTCAACAAGTTCGTGAAAACTTCCTTGAGCAGTGGTCCTCCACGGACTTTAAAGTCGAAGTCCGGGCAATCCATCTCGATCTTCATGCCCCTCTCCTGAGCTTTGGACTTATTTTCCTCGACCGCACTCTCAACAATGGAATCAATTCTTACTGCCCCGACCTCTTCCTCTTCAGCTTTTCTGAGCATGCTCACCTTCTCAATTATACCCATGCTTTCTCGGATGTCTTTCTTGCCTCTTTCCAAGTATTCTACAGCCTCCTCGGGCAGGTCAAAATCCTCCAGAAGTTCTAGATAACCTTGAACAACTTGAGCCTTGTTTCGGACATCATGTCGAAGTAAAGAGTGTAAGAATTCTTCACGTTCTTCAGCCTTTCTACGTTCTGTAATGTCCTCTGTAAATCCGAGATAACGGTCATCCGATAGCTTTACAGCATTTATAATCCAGTATCCTTTGCTTCCATCCTTCTTAAGATAAGGAAGTTCAACTCTCATCTCCCCTGTTTCAAGAAGTTCTTCGAAAGTTTCTGCAGCTTTCTTCTGGGCTTCAGAGGTAGCTAAATTCGATACGTTCATTTCAAGCAGTTCTTCTTCGGAATACCCTGTCATCTCACAAGCAGTTTCGTTGACTTCAAGATAGTTTCCATCCTTATCAACGACAAATACTCCATTCGGTGCATTTTCCACGTAACTCCTAAACTTTTCCTCACTTTCACGAAGTCTCTGCTCAGCTTTCTTCCGTTCGGTTATGTCTCGCCCTGTTACGATTATTCCTTCTATTTCGGGTTTGTCCAAATAGTTGATTATCTTTCCTTCGAACCAAGTCCATCCATCTTTTGTTTTTCCTCGTAATTCTTCTGTATATTCTTTCCCTGGATTCTCTAGAGCTTTGGCAAATATTTCCCCAGCTTTTTCTCTATCTTCCGGATGTACAAATCCTAATAGCCCAGAGCCTTCGATTTCGTTTTTGTCTAGTATATCGTCTCTCCAAAGGCTACGATTTCGATATATAATATTCCCTTCTTCGTCGACAATCTGAATAAACTCGGGCATATGATCGAGATACCAGTCCTTACGTTTTAACTCACGTTCCCGTTCCTTCCAGCCCGATACATCCCTAGCCATGGAGAGAACTCTCTCCTCCCCTTCAAGCTCAAAAAGGTGGGAATGGATCTCAACAGGTATTTCGGTGCCGTCCTTCGCCTGATGAACCATCTCAAAGCGGACATCTCCTTCCTCGAGTAATTCTTCCATAACATCGGGGACTTCATCAGCTTTTTTCGAGGAATCTATATCCTGTGGAGTCATTTCCAAAAATTCTTCCCTCGAATACCCGAGCATCTCACAGGCGACGTCATTGACCTCTATAAACTCGCCCGGCATTCCCTCCTCGGTCAGCTCAAGCAGGTATATCGCGTCGTTCGCGTTGTTGAATATTTCTTGGAATCTTTTCCTTTCCCTTTGAAGCTCTTCCTCCATTTCCTTCCGTTCGGTGGTGTCCCTAGAAACAGCTAGAGAAACATCACGCCCCTCATACTCGAACGGAACTACAGTTTCCTCTGCCCAGTACGTCGAGCCGTCTTTCTTCCTTCTCTTCAACGTGAGGAAAACATTTTTTCCCTCCCTTACCTTTTCGGCAACTTCCTCAACCGTCATTTCTAGAGGTCCTTCGACAATCCAATCATGAATGTCCTTTCCAACTAGCTCTTTCCTTGACCAGCCCGTTTGCTCGACAGCCGTATCGTTAGCCATCAGAATCTCGCCGTAATTCTCACCTAAAGCAACTATGAAAATGGCATCGCCTAGACTATCGAAAAGCTTTCTGTCTCGCTCTATCCTCTCTCTAAGTTCTTCCTCCTTTTCTTTCCTCTCCGTGATGTCTGATGCGACTTCGACTGCTCCGATAACATTGTCATTGTTGTCTTTGATTGGACTTGCCTTGACAAGCCAAGAGCCTAGATCTTGAGGCCAGTGTTCTTGGCTTTTTGGGTTTAATTCAGCTTCGAACGATTCTCCGGTTTCTATCGCTTTTGTGACCGGACAGTCTTTGCAGAGAGTGTCAAGCCCCCAGACACGGTAACATTTCTGTCCATCTCCCTCTTCAGGAGATTTGCCAGTTGATTCCCAATAAGCTTTATTAGCCCACTGAATGTTGTGGTTTGTATCGTGAAGGGCGATTATTTCGCCGGCATTTTCAAGTATCAAAGACTTCTCCTTTTCTGATCTGCGTAATTCTTCCTCGGCTTCCCAACTCCTAACTTCATGAATAATGGCGTCCGCTAAGACACCATATTGTGACTTTGGGTTGCCACCCTTCTGTAGATACCGGTTAGCACCAAGATTAAGGGCCTCCATCGCAACCTCCTCCCGACCCTTTCCGGTAAAGATGAGGAAGGGGATATCGCTGGCTCTTTCTTCCCTAATGGTTTTCAGGAATTCAAGACCATCTATCTCAGGCATCTGATAATCGGAAACAATAGCATCATAGTTATTTTCATCAAACATTTTCAAAGCCTCCTTCGCAGAAATAGCTGTTTCAAGCTCCACTCCCTCAGCTTCTTTCTCAATGAAAATCTTTGCCTGCTCTAGGAGGGCAGAGTCATCGTCGACGAAGAGTACTTTCATCATTTAAATTGACAATCACCTATGCATTTATATGTTAATAGTAATCTATATAATCAACTTTTTCATATAAAGGAGCATATATTATCCTATTGGAAAAAAAATTTTCATTATATTCTAATTTTGGAGAATTAGACATGCTGATACTTTACATTATATTATTAGAGTTGATTCCTCTTTTTATGCTTCTCACTAAGCCTTAGTCTGGCGTCAATTACAGCTGCTCCATCCTGCCAAATCAAGAGTGGGTTCGCCTCTACTTCCTTCACTTCGGGGAAATCCTCAACCAGTTGAGACAAACGGAGGAGAGATTCTTTGATCAGACCTTCATCGCACGGTTTATCCCCTCTGGCACCCCTTAAAAGTTCCTTAATATATTCCGTCTCTTCAATCATTTCCTCAGCATCCTTAGAATCCAGTGGAGCTATTCTCGTCGAGGTGTCCCTAAATATTTCCGTGTATTTTCCACCGAAACCAAATCTAATCATGTGACCGTCGACAATGTCTTCGTAAGTAGATCCTATCAGAATCTCCTTGCCCTCAGTGATCATCGGCTGTATAGTGACTCCTTCAATCTGATCTTCTTCGATTCCAGTTTCCGACAACACCCTATCCTTGAGCTCCCTGAAAGCGGATTCCGGATCTCCCTCGACATTCAGCTCTACTCCACCCACATCCGACTTATGAGTAATTTCTTTGGACTCTATTTTCATAGCAAAGGGACCTTCCAATTCCTCGAAAATCTTGGAAGCCTCTTCGGGAGTCTTTGCCAGATGATGTTTAACAACCGGGATACCATAAGCCTCAAAAATCTCGAGAGCTCTGAAGCCTCCAATCACCTCTCGATCCACACTCCGAGCACTATCGATGATATTTCCGACCTTTTCTTCCTCCACTTCGAACTTTTCCCGAGGAAGGTCCTCGATTTCTCGGGATTTGTACCTCCACATTTCGGAAACGACCCTTGCAGCTCTTTCGGGCGTCGCGAAAATTGGATACCCGAGATTTTCTATTTCCACTACAGTATCCATTATAAATTCCTTGCCGGTCACTGAGGTAAGAACGGGTTTCCCTCCACTATCCAACTTGGAGAATTCGTCGACGTAACTCTGCAAAATTTCCGGCTGTAGATTGACAATGAAACCGCCGACCTCTTCGTCCTCCTTCGCAATCTCTATAATCTTCCTGACTTGTTCGGGGTATTGGTCGAAGGTCAAATCGGCAGGATTGGTCCCTTCAATGATATCCGGAATCATTTCGACGATTTTCTCCTCGGTACTGTCCTGAAGCTCAGCCAAACCCAGACCTTCCTCGTTCAGGGTATCGGTGGCCGTTATTCCCTGAGAACCGGAATAAGTTATGATCATCATCTTATCGGTCGTAGGGAGAGGTTGTTTTGAGAATGCCCGGGTTATATCGAACATGTGATCATTATCATCCGCCTGGATAATCCTCCCTTCCTTAAATATAGTCTCGTATACCTCCCTTGGGCCTCCGATAGAACCGGTGTGGGTAGCCGCGGATTTTTTGCCTTCCTCGGTCCTCCCGCCCTTCAGCAGGACTATTGGTTTATCCTTGACAGTCTCCCTGGCTATATCGAGAAAGTCTCCACCTCTCTCGGTATCCTCCATGTACATTGCAATGACATCGACGGTATTCTCGTTGCCCATATATTTCAACACATCGGTTTCGTCAATATCCATTTTGTTTCCGATCGTGGCGATCATGCTGAAGTCCATTATATCCTTGAGACCCCAAAGAATACCAGCTGCATAAACTCCGGCCTGGGCTATCAATCCAATATTGCCCAGATCAAGTTTCTCCACTCTGCCAATCGCCTGACACAGGCCGTTATTTACATTTATCACACCTGTGCAGTTGGGTCCCAGGATATGAGAGTCATACTCTTCAACTAATTCTCTAAGCTGATCCTCGATTTCCTTACCTTCCCCGCCCTTCTCGCCAAAACCGGCCGCTTGGACACTTACAAACTCCGCACCTGCCTCAAAACACTCTTCGACTACATCAGGTGTATAGGATGCAGGCACAATAGAAACGGCAGAATCCAGATTTCCTTCTATCTCTTTTACGCTTTCATACGCCTTCAAACCCTGGATTTCATCATATTTCGGATTTACTGGGTAAATCCTCCCCTCGTATTCGTGGTCCAAAAGATTTCGAAGAACATTATAGCCTAACTTTCCCTCTTTATCCGAGGCTCCTATAACAGCCAAGCTTTCGGGATAGAAGAGTTTTTCCAAATCCATGAAGTTACTTTTCACCTCTTCCTTTTCAGGTTCCAGTTGGTATATTGGATAATGTTAAACCTCATGCATTTTAAATCTCCTTACTTTCTTCCGATCCGGCGCCTCTGACCCACTGCATATATCATTTCCGGAGGAATATTACTACATATTTTTCCTTAAAGGCGGTTAGGGATAAAAAATTCGGATTTAATAGTGGAAAGATTTATCGCGGCTGGAATAGAAAAATTACCGATTTCAAATGTAATCTTCCGGGTTTTCCTCGAATCTCTTCTTACAGCCGGGTGCACAGAAGTGATACGTCTCTCCCTCATGCTCGGCCTTCGCCGGGGCTTCTTCGGGATCTACTTCCATTCCACAAACAGGATCCTTGGCCAAATTTATCACCTCCTCCAACTTTTTTCAATCCTATTTTGACACCCGGAATCATTATATTTCGACTCTCTTCAGCCTCAGAGCATTGCTCACTACTGTAACGGAGGAGAATGCCATCGCTGCGGCGGCTATAGTCGGGTGTAGGAGCCCGAGTGCTGCTATGGGGATAGCCGCCGAATTATAACCGAATGCCCAAGCAAGGTTCTGTTTTATATTCTTCATAATATGTTCGGAAAGACTGAACGCCTGGAAAGCAGCATTTAGCTCTCCCCTAACCAGGGTAACATCGCCGGACTCTATCGCAATATCAGTCCCGGTTCCTATTGCAATTCCGACATCGGCCTGGGTGAGTGCCGGGGCGTCATTTATTCCGTCTCCGACCATGGCGACTTTCTTTCTTCCGTCCTGCTCCTGGAGTTCCTTAATTCTCAAGGCCTTCTCGTCCGGCAGGACCTCCGCTTCGACCTCGTCTATGCCGAGTTTTTCCGCAACTGCCTTTCCTACTCGCTCGTTATCACCCGTGAGCATGACAGTTTTCAGTCCGGCCTCCTTGAATTTACGCACTGCTTCTTCGCTCTCCTCCTTAGTCCTATCGGCCACCGCGATATTTCCGAGAACGTTGCCGTCCGAGGCCACATAAAAGGATGTTTTACCCTCAGTCTGTAGTTCCTCCATTTTCTCCTCGATATTTTCGGGAATTTCCATACCTCTCTCTTCGAATAGCCTCGCATTTCCGACTACGATCTCTTCATTATCGATTTTTCCCACGACGCCCTTGCCTCGAATATTTTCGAAATCTTCTACGTCCGAGAGTTCGACACTCTCATCCCTCGCACCCCTCACTATGGCCTGAGCGATGGGGTGTTCCGAGGCGTTCTCGAGTGAGGCGGCTTTAGCCAGCATCTCCTCGGAAGATTTTTCGGGGGCCCAGAAATCCGTAAGTTCCGGCTTGCCTCTCGTCAGTGTGCCCGTCTTGTCAAAAACTATGACATCTAGGTCCTGCATTATCTGGAGAGCGTTCCCCTCTCTGAACAGTATACCGTTTTGCGCTCCTTTTCCGGTTCCGACCATCACCGATGTCGGAGTAGCCAAACCCAGAGCACAGGGGCATGCTATAACCAGTACAGCTATGCCCGCAAAGAGTGCGAGCCCGAAGGTTCCAAGCCCGGGGTTCCCCCAGGGGAGGAATCCCTGGGCCCATTCGAGAATTCCGATCAAACTACCCGAAGCAAAAAGCCATACTAGGAATGTGAGGAGGGAAATCGTGAGAACTGCTGGAACAAACTTGGAGGTAACTCGGTCGGCCAGCTTCTGGATTGGAAGTTTCGTGCCTTGGGCTTTCTCCACCATCTCCACAACTTGCGAGAGGAAGGTGTCCTTCCCCACATTGGTTGCCTCGACTTCCAGCACCCCTTCCTGGTTAATGGTGGCTCCTATAACCTCATCACCTTCTCCCTTTTCCACGGGGACGGATTCACCGGTAGCCATAGATTCGTCAATGCTGCTTTTACCTTCGACGATCACTCCATCGGTAGGGATTTTTTCTCCGGGCTTGACCTTCATTATATCTCCCTCCTTCACTTCTTCCAGAGGAATCTCTATCTCATCGCCATCGCGAATAACTCTGGCCGTGTCGGCCTCCAGTTCGAGTAGTTCCTTAACCGCTGATGAAGCCCTGCCTTTCGCTTTATCCTCCATATACTGACCGATAAGATGAAATGCCAAAATCATTCCAGCGACCATGAAGAAGCTCGGGATATCGATGAAAAATGATAGAACGCCTGCAGTCCAAGCCGCGAAAACTCCCATAGTGATGAGGGTCTCCATGCTGGTATTTCCGGAAGAGAGTGATTTGAAGGTTTTTCTATGAACGGTCGGCCAACCTATTGCCAATCCGACCACGGAAGCCAATCCAGCCATCGTGATCATCATGGCCGATCTCGGGAGGGGAATAAATTCGCCTAAAACAAACTCGAAATTAAGTTGGAGCCAGAACGGAACCATTAGGAGGGTGCCTAACCAGGCATAGATTAAAAATCTCTTAGATTTCTCAGTTCTTTTTTCCGCTTCGGTTTTCTCAGGGACTTCTCGCTTTCCTTTTTCAGGACTTTTTGCCGTATAGCCTGCACTTTCTATGAGATCGATTATTTCTTTCTCGGAAATTTTCCCCTCCAAAGATTCTACGTAAGCTGTGTCATTTGGGAGGTTTACATTCACCTCGACTATTCTATCATCTCTCGACAGAGTGGATTCTATAGTTTGAGCGCAGGAGGCACAGGTCATGTCTAGAACATCGAATTGAAACTCCTGGATAAGAACTGAGTATCCGGCGTCCTCGACTGCTTTGATTACATCATTAACTTCTATCCTTTCCGAATCGTAAGCTACCGTCCCCTTTTCAGTTGCTAAATTTACGTTATATTCAAGGACTCCATCCAAACCTTCCAGAGAATCCTCAATAGTCTGAGCACACGAAGCACACGTCATGCCCTCTATCTTAAACTCGATTTCCTTTCTATCCATCATATATCTTTTTTAGATGTATCAGATTTAAATGTTTCTGACCATTATTAAATTGTAAGGAAGGGAAAATGAAAGACGAATCTGAATATATCACGAGTCTGACAAAATTTTACACACTTGCTCTTATATCTCAAAAACCTAGACATGGATATGAGATAATCAGTGAGGTAGAAAAAAGGATTGGTAAAAGACCCTCTAGTGGACAAATTTACCCTCTCCTTGAAAGTTTCGAAAAAAACGACTTAGTCGAATCCGAAACTAGGAAAGATAACGGAAGAACGAAGACAGTATATGAAATCACGGAAAAGGGTAAACAGGTTTTTTCCAGAGCATTGAGAAAATTCTATAACCTTATCCATGAAATCCTCGATCCATGGTTAACCGAGTGTGCTCATTGTGGATGTAGGGTATTTGAAGGGCATCCAAAGTACGGGAAAGAGGGAGAAGAAGTTTACAAGGAAGAAATCGGTGGAGAGACTTTAGATTTCTGTTGCGAGCACTGCGCTAAAGCCTACAAGAAAAGTGTATAGGGTGGAGTGAGGGCTCTAGAAAAGAGAGAAGCCCATCAATGACCTAATAATACTTCCTGAGAAATTTTTTGGTACTTGTTCTTTTATTCATTCTCTTCAGTTTGAGAACTGGAAGAAACTTTAACGAATTTTTGCAAGAAGAACACGTTTGGAACTTCTATTTTTTCACCTTCTTCCGTTTCTAGCTCTCCATAAAACATATTGATGTCTTTTACCTTACCCGAAATATCCTCAGGGAGAAGAACTATATAATCGCCAATCTGAAAGGGACGCCAAATCATAACTATCACTGCAGCTAGAATATTCCCTATAAGGCTCCACCCAGCGACGAAACCTATAATAACCATGGAAAGTATCGCTGATATAGAAATCCATAAGCTCCCAACTGTTACCCCCAGAATACCTGCCACTACAAATATCATTATGAAAGCAAATAGCCATCTAACAATGAGCCTCATTAGACCCGTTTGAGTGGATAGTAGATCTTTTTCTTCTCCAAAGGAAGTGATTCGTGATTCGATAAGCCGTTCTATAGTGGTACCTACCAGGATAGCTACTATTATTGGGACAATCACCGTAAACAAATATTGTAAACTCCAAACCTCCATAAAAACCCCCCTATGTACTTACTGAATGAAAATTAAAATTAGTTTCGTTCTTTCTCAAGCATGAAAAGTCAAATTGCCAATTCGGCCGAGCTGACATCCACCACCCGGTGAAAGGAAAACTCGTATCTAGTAAAATATCAACTTTTTCTTCTACTATATACCTATGATGAAACCTATCTAGAAAGTTGAGGATAATATACTTTTCGAATGGAAAACTAGATAATCAATCCTCTCGGCGTTCAGAATGGGAGAATAAGAAGAATTTATGAAGGAACAAATAAAACAAACTTGTTAGGCAAGGATTACCTCCTGAAGAAGAAAGAATCATATACATTATATGAAACTTGCATTAAGCTCCGTCATGGTATCCTATTTGGGCAAAGAAGATGTGATATTTTTCTATTATTTAAAGAAAAATATTTAATTACATTATAGATTATCGAGTACAAAAACGGGCAAATTAGAACCTTTCAAGATCGTATTCTCTTTCTCCTAATCCAAGTTCCTCGGCGTATCTTAACTGTATATTTGGATCTATATCCCAATCGAATTCATCTTCGCCCACGAGATCCAAACTTGCTTGATCGATGGCAACTGGGTCCTCAGAAATTAGGATTCCTACATCCTCCATCATCGGGTGCTGTTCCTCATTTATACAGTCACATAACTCCGTAATATCGAAGAGTACACTTACAAACAGCGACTTTCTATCTTTCAACACCCCAGTAGCATATTCCACAATTCTCTCTTGAAGCCTCAGCGATGATGCGTCTTCAACTGGAATCTCAACGGCCCCTGTAGGACACACGGCGATGCATTCTCCACATCCGAGGCAATCATCTAGGTTTATCACAGCATGATCTTCCTGCAAAGAAATCGCATCTCCTGGACATACTTCTACACAGGTTCCACAGACATTACACTCCTCTCCATCCACCTCTAGATCGAATGCCTCATGCATCTCGAGTTTTCCTTCCTTAGCTCCCAGACCCATTCCGATATTCTTCAAAGCGCCACCAAAACCCGTGATTGGATGACCGGTAAAATGAGACACGGCCAAGAGCATATTATAATCCTTTAATTCTTTTCCTATCTTTACCTCGTCGAAATGCTTTCCTTCCACCTCCACCATCATTATCTCTTTTCCTCTTTCCCCATCCGCAATCACAACGGGGGCGAAATCGAAGCCATTGTCTTTTGCCACTTCCTTGTGTGTCGACGCCAATGCTCTATCGCCTACATAAACTACAGTGCAATCCATCAACACCATTCTCTCTACATCCGATTCGAGACCATTATAAATCGCCTTGACAAGATCCGGATCAAGGTGGGTGTCACTCTTCCTTTCTCCAAAATGTAGCTTCATCGCAACTTTGTCATTTGGGTCAAATTTTTCCGGATAAAATTCCTTTACCCTTTCGGGAATTTCTTCTTCGCTCAAGGACTCGCCATCTGTTTCAAGAAAATATATCTTACTCATTGCCACTAATCCTCTGTTTTTTTTTTAGATTCATTTTTATTTAGGAATCTTTTACTACAATTAATTGGGAGATAACATGAAAAAACCTGTTGTGGATCAAGACGTATGCTCGGGGGCGGCAGTGTGTGTAGCCCTTGCTCCGGAAGTTTTCGAACTAAATGATGAAGGAAAGGCAGAAGTAGTAGATCCGGAAGGTGCAGACGAAGAAACTATCCAACAAGCGATAGATAGTTGTCCTGTAGACGCAATAAGCTGGAAAGAATAAAAATAAAGAGAAAGGGGTATTCCGGGCCAGAAATCGAGTTTTGATATTAAAGGCCCAATTCTTTTCTTTTATTTTCTATATGTTCTTCAATCCCGGCGGCAGCCTCTTTGGGATCGTCCCCCACAGCTAATTTTCCACCGGTCAAGGTCTCTACATCCTCTGTGAGCAATTTGACTACATTTTCGCTCCCCGTAACTGGGGGTGTGGGCGAAACATGGGTGTACAATCCGTATGCTATAGCTGCTATTGCCGCAATCGTGGCCTTTTGTTCCATATATTCGGGTGCAGTTACCGCTACGGGTAAGGCAGTCGGATCTACATCGAGAGCTCCAGCTACATCACTTACCAAATTCAACAGCCTTCCGGTGTCTGTACAGGTACCGAAACTCAGGACTGGCGGAATTTCGAGTGCCTCGCATACCTCTTTCAGGCCATCTCCGGCCTTTTCCACGGCATCCATGCTCGTGAGGCCACCGACTTGGAGCGCTGCATTGCCACATCCTGCACTTAGGACCAGTATATCTCTCTTTATCAATTCCTCTACTATGTCAATCGTATTCTGATTGTGAGGGCCGTTCTTCAATGTCGTGCAATTAACCATCGCCACTATTCCTTTGATATTTCCGTTTTGTATATTCTCGAGAAGGGGATCGAGAGATCCCCCGAGAGCATCTATCACCGCTTCGGGAGAGAATCCGGTGGTAATCTCCTGCTTATAATCGGGGACCTCCGTGGGTTGGTCCTTTCTCTCTTCGAAGTTTTCTATGGCCATATCGATGATTTCAAGGGCTTGCTCTTCGGCCTTTTCTGGCTCGTAGCTAATTTCATGCTCAACTCCGGGAATATTTACTAGCTTTGTCACGGGTACAATCTTTGAATTGTACTTTTCTGCATACTTACCGGAAGTAGGAACGGTGCAATTCATATCAGCGGCAAGCACATCAACCGCTCCCGTTGAAAGAACGTATTCCTGAGTAATCCAATTGCCCGTAAGCCCTACAAATACATCGTCCTGCTCAAATCTCTGTAGTAATTCCTGACCAGTCTCTATAGATCCTACTATCCTTACTCCTTTGGCTCCGCTTTCTCTGGCTTTCTCCTGTACTTCCTCTCTCCTTGCAACCCTTATGAGCGCCGCGCCGATAAACGGTTCATGCCCATTGGGAAGAATATTCACATATTCGGGATCCAGGACTCCAGTATCCACTTCGGTTTTGTGAGGTTTTGCCGTGCCGAATAAAATGTCCTGAATCTCCTCAAGCAGAGTCAAAGACCCGTACGAAGTCGCTAGTCCCATTCTAAGGCCTTTGAATGCCATGCTCTGATAGTCTCCATCGACGTTTGTCATTACGCTGCTCTTGACGTCCATCATTTCGTGTAGGGGTCCCCCGGGAAGTATATCTAACTCCTCCCAGCATTCCTTTCGAGACTCGGGTGCAAACTCCAACAAGACCTCCGAAGTGTCCTCGCTATCCCTGTTTATTTCCTCAAGTAGAAAATCGGACAATTCGATCGCAAGATCCTCGGTGTCCTGTGAAGTATCCAGTCCCAGTCTATCGGCCAGCCTCTCGAGCTTATCTTCATCTTGAATTTCAAAAATCGTGTCGCCGTTAGCCGTCGCCTTTAGAGTTTTTGCTGCAGTATTCGCATGATACGTGTAGGCGGCGGTCCCCATAGTGTTTATTCTTAGAAGATTTCTCATCACCATTCCGTCTTTATCGATGCCACAGACACCTCTCTCGGTCTTGTTAGGAACAATCCTACATGGGCCGTGGCTACAAATATTGCACCGGACGCCCTTCTGACAGTAGGGACATCTGACGCCTTCCATGTCCTCGAAGCGTTGGTGGACGTTGGTCATTCCGTCTTCTTCTACCTTTTCGTGTAGCTCCTCGATAGATTCGTGCGCACTATTCTTATCCAATATATCACCTCCTCCTTGGCTTTCGAATAATACTTCAATATACTAATTTAAAAATGTTCGTATATTTACGAACGTTCGTAGGTTAACGAAACTTATATAAGAACTTGTATAATTACTTAAATGGTGTTTAATTTGACCCAGGTGAACTCCGCCGAAATATTTTCGACTGATAGAGGAATACTAGTAATTGAAAGTCCTGTGAAGAAGAAAATATTGCACCTCCTATCCGAGGGGGGAAAAACTGGGAGCGAAATAAGGGACGAGCTGGATAAAGCCAAATCTACAATTTCGGTTCACCTTAAAGATTTAGAAGAACTAAGTCTAATCGAAGAAAAGACATATTCTCAAGATAAAAGAAAGAAAATCTTTTCGATTTCGGCTGATCTATTCGGGAAATCTCAGAAACCTTCCGATCAACACTATAAAAAGATTCTCCGAAACCTGAATGAGTCAGCGGGGGATAGCTATGAATTCCTAAAAAATTTATTTCACCTCATAAGATATGGTTTCGACTCGCTGGGGATGAATGTGGGACCAGCTTTGAGAGAGCTGGGAAGGGACGCTGGTAAAAATCTCGCCGAGAACTTTGAATCGGAAAACTTGCCCGATCTTTTAAAGGAAATTCAAAATTTTTGGAAAGAAAACAAGCTAGGAGAAATGGAACTGAAGGATGATTATCTTCTCGTTGAGGACTGCTTTGACTGCGGAGGTCTCCCAGATATCGGCAAGACTGTATGCTCCCTAGATGAGGGGATGATAGAAGGAATAATTTCTGAAAAGATAGGTGGGGAGGTCAACGTGAAAGAAACGGAATGCTTTGGAACGGGGGAAAACTATTGTAGATTCGAAATGAAGATTGAAGATGACTCCTAAATCGACATCCATTCAATTTCTCTCAAGATTCTTGCATATTTTTTAGCCCGGCCGCGACCTTGGCCACGCGAGTCCCTAGGCTACGTGCCGTGGCAAGTTCATCCTCGACTGGCTGTCTTGAGCCATCCTTTCCAGCAAGAGTTGACGGCCCATAGGGCGTCCCTCCTATACCCTCCGTGGTGTTCAACTGAGGATTTTGTCCATATGGGGACCCTACAGTGACATCCTCCCCTACCTAATCGGAGATCAGGAAGGGGCTTCCAGCCAAAGCAAGGGTTCCCGTATTGCTCAGCAACTTATCGCCTCCGGAGAGGCTCCAGAGGTCGCTTCATGGCTCAGGGTTCCGGGCTGTGCCACGGCAGCCCCTGCACTCACCAGAGGTCTTATCTCGGACTTGCCGAGTGCCCGACCGGCGATATTTCTGGCACCGTTCACATCGGAATCTATCTCCAAACCGCAGTTGGAGCACTTAAACTCTCCCCTATTCCTGTTACCTTCCTCACCACA
>CAYNPN010000034.1:0-19422 GCA_964399085.1 Hadarchaeota archaeon (SeqCode)
TTGGGGGAAGAGCTCCCGATGGGTGGAGCTGCGTCGGAGGCTCCGAACTTACTGAAAAAGGTCATGAAGTCCTAGAATTAAGGTATTTTTTCAGTTTGGAGATTGAGACATAGCCTGCCAGAATATCGGAAAAAGCGATGAGTAGGAAATATGCTCTTTTCTTTCTTTTCTCGTTAGGGATGGTATTCTGATTAATGTTTCGGAGTAAAGTACCACTTATATAATAAACTCATATCTTTGGGAAAAATTGCCAATCTACTGTCTTTGGGAATCTGCCTAGTGGGAGCTGAGTACTCCCCATTCAAAAAGAGGTGGCTAACTTCCTCCTCATCCAGACCTAAATAGTCCAAGACGTCGGATATTTTCTCAAAAGAATTTTCTTCGATTCTCATTATTCCTATACTACCGCTTGTGGAGTCCGTTTCGATGGCCAAATCTCCAAACTTTCCATATAACCTGATTTCTAGGGTCATGAATATCCATCCGTTCTTATCCTTTCGATGGACTGACGTCCTCCCACGAATATTCGTGGGGTTCCATCCATTCGCCCGTATCATCCGTTTTCGGACTACCGATGAAACTATCCCGCCACAGGCGGGTTTACAGGGGGCGGATTCGACGGTTCGGGGTTCAGAGCACCGCCAGTAGTGCTCCCGTTTCGGATAGAGGCTTTGGTATCATCAAGACGGGATTCATTCCGTCCTGTCCTACCGCCCTCAACCAGCTTTGAGGACTCGGAGCTTACCCGATACTCTAAATGCGTTTTTATCCTTGCTCCTATTAATAATCCGCCATTCATCCCACCGCTGAAGCAGGTGGGCTTTCTGGCGAGGTTCGGTAAAAATTGATATGAACACGGGCCGCCACATATAGCCCGTGTAAGTTCTATTTAGGATTCAAAGACCTTGTCAGGATTCAAAGACCTTGTCCAGTTCCTCGTCGGATACGTCGAAGACTTGATTGTGCGGCGGGAGCTCCTCTTCCTCCATGAATTCCGGAAGTCTGTCGTCCGCTTTCGAGAATCCCGCTTCTTTGTTAAAATCTCTCTCGATATCGAGAATATCTTGGCCTAGGTCAGATATATCGTCGACGGTTAGATCTGCCCCTAGGACCCCGTTAACTGTCTCTACCATGCCTTCAAGACCGTCCGGAATATCCAAGACCGCGAAAGCCACGAACAGACAGTATCCTGACGAATCTATTACGGCCGTGCTCTGCTGTAAATTACGGGACAGCTCTGCCTTCCCCTTACTCTCAAGAGGATCTGCCTCTCCGCCGACGCCCATAACCTCCGTAGCCACGGCGTATCCGGCCGTATGATCGGCTCCCATAGGGCTGGTCGCATAGGTTACGCCCATACCCTTGATCGCTCTTGGATCATAGGCTGGCATTGCTTGTCCTTTGACAGTTGGAACCCTTGTCACGCCGAAGGCCTGGGCCGTGAATTCCGTACCGTTTACTAATATCCTACCCAAGGGAGTCCCTTCGCGGATTTCCTCCATGAGTTTCAGGGCCTTTTCCTCGTCGCCAAATTCGGCCAAGCCTCCTTCCATCGCAACAGCAATCGTGTTACCGGTCTCGATTGTATCCATTCCCAGATCGTTGCAGGCTCGGTTTAGCTCCCCAATCGTATCAAGATCGTAGATTCCGCAGTTCGGGCCGAGCGCCCATACAGACTCGTACTCCAGGACTCCGACGGGCTCTTCCGCATCCGGTTTAGTCCAGACCTCGGAGCATTGTATTATACAGCCTGGGCTACAGCGGTGGGGCCTCTCTCCACCACGTTTCTTTATAATATCGGCCTTCTCTTCTCCCGAAACCTTGGCAGATTCGTCATCTTGTCCCTCTGAAAAGTTCCGCTGTGGCAAACCACCCGCTTCGTTTATGATATTGACCAAAACACTCGTTCCGTAGCTGTTCAGTGAGCCCCCGGACTTCGTTACGTCATGCTCAAGGAGCGCATCTCTGAGCTTTTTTCTTCCTTGATCGAACGTTTCTTCATCCTCAATTTCGACCCCAGATGCTCCTTCCGGATCTGCTACGATGAATTTGAGACCTCGAGCCGCCATTACGGCGCCCAAACCTCCCCTACCGGCGTATCTACTCGGCATATTCTCCAAATCATCAAAGGCTACTCCGGAATTGGCCCCAGACATTTCGGCCGCAATTCCGACTCCGCAAATATCTACCCTATCTCCGAATTCGTCATGGAGGTCTTCGTAAGCGCCGTAAAGTCCTTCACCCGACCAAGACTCTGCGTCCACTAGTTCGGCTCCGTCCTTATGAACTTTCAGGAGCTTGTAGTCATCGCTCTGACCCTCGATTATGATCGCCTTTATACCGAGCTTTGCGAGGGTCTGGCCGAATTCCGTGCCCACGTTTGCTTCCTTAATTCCGCCTGTAAGTGGGGATTTCCCACCGACGGACAACCGACCGGAAGTCGGAGCCCGAGTTCCAGTCACGATTCCGGGCGCGAAGACAATCTTATTCTTGGGTCCCAGAGGGTGACACCTGGGAGGGACTTCCTCCGAGACGATAGTTGAGGTCAATCCACGTCCGCCGAGCGTTTCGTAGTCCTCCGGGACATCTTCGAAGTTAACCTCTTCTCTGTTCATATCAACTCTCAAAATTTTGCGAGTCAAAAATTCTCACCTCCTCTATCTTGTTATTTTATTCTTTACCTCAAAAATAATCATAGGGAAAATCAACTGTAATGGAAATCGCCATTTTATCTTCGGAATCAATAGATATCAAGGTTTGGCCTTAATCTCATCCATCTGCTTCCAAGCTAGGCATGAACCTATACTCCAATATCTGCTTGACAATTTAACCAGTTTTTCGAGGCTTTCGTTACCATTTCAGGAGCGTCCTGCTGAACAAAATGTCCCGCCTCTGGAATCGTTACAAGTGTAAGATTTTCTTCAGTCCATTCCCATGTCTTGTTAAGAGTAGCTGGAAGGAGCGCCCAATCCTTGAGACCATGAATCATTAGAATGGGACATTTGACCATTGCCCCTCCAAAGTCCTCCTCAGTATATGGCTGCTTGGGATAGTTAGCTTTATAGTAGTTCAGCATAGCCTCAAAATCAGATTTCTCGAAAGCTTCAATATAATATTCTCTAGTCCCTTCGTCAGCAACCCAATCGGCCAAACTTTCAGGCGACAGGTCCTCATGTGCCCCCTCCTTTTGAAAATTCCTTGCATAGCTGCTATTTTCTTGCTGCTCCGGATTATTAGCCAATTCCCGGATAAGACCACGGGGATGAGGCATATTGCAAATGATGAGATTCCTGACTACCTCAGGCCTAAACATCGCTAACATCCAGGCAATGAATCCTCCCCAATCATTAGCCATTAAAGTGGCCTTTTCTCGATCAAAATGCTGAATTACAGACAAAATATCGTTCATTAGGGGTTCTGGAGTATAATTATCCAATCCTTTCGGTTTGTCACTCTTATTATATCCCCGGATGTCGACACTTACCACCTTATAATTCTCAGAAAGTCCCTTCATTTGATAGCGCCATGTATACCAAAAATCGGGAAATCCATGTATCATGACAATGAGAGGTCCACTACCAAGAGTTGTATAGTGAATTTGGACATCATCGTTTTTTGCATATCCATGAGTAACTTGGTCTGAAATATCAGATTTTTCTTCCACTCAATCACCTCCTTTTTAAATTCAATGCTAATAGACACTTAACTTTGAACAGTTAAAAAATCACAGATTTTACATCTCCAATTGAGTTATATCTAAAGGAAGCAAAATCGGCAGTCAGGCTCATTTCACTTAAATTCCATAAAAAAACCACATAGCGCTCTCACAATAGCAAAATGCCTGACCATGATATTCTCTGCCTATTTGGATATATAGGAAATTAACCTTAATCTATAGCAGAAAGAACGACCTCAGCCAGATCCATAATCTTGATGTCTTCCTCTACTCCCTCCGCCTTTACGGCGTCCTCCAGCATAGTGTAACACGAAGGACAAGCTACGGCTAGAATATCGGCCCCAGTATCTAGGGCCTCCCTAACTCTAATCCTGCTGGGGCTATTTTTGCCTGAGGATTCCAACATATCAGTGAAAACGTTGGCTCCTCCACCCCCACAACAGAAGGCATCATCTCTATTTCTTTCCATTTCTATGAAATCTAGTCCAGGGATGCCTTCGAGTATCTCCCTTGGAGGATCATAAACTTTGTTATGTCTACCTAGGTAGCACGGATCATGGAAGGTAGCTTTGGCATCGTAATCGGACATTGGAATCTTTCCTTCTTCCATTAGATTCGCTAAAATCTGTGTAAAGTGCTTGACCTCGATGTCCTCTAGATTAGGATAATCTTGTACGAAGGCATTGTAAGCATGGGGGCTGATTGTAATTATTTTTTCGACTCCATTATCCTCAAAACTTTCAATATTCTTTTCGGCGAGATCCTCGAAAAGCCCTCTTTCACCACAAGCTTTCACATCGTTTCCATCGGATGTTTCTCTATCTCCCAATATACCGAACGATATACCCACTTTATTCAGCAAATTCCCGATGGATTTAGCCATCTCCTTTCCGGACTCGTCGTAGGAGGCTACATCACCTACGTAAAGTAAGAATTCTTGATCGGAATACGGCTGTATGTCAGTCCCTTCGGCCCACTCTCCTCTTTTACTTTGAGATTCTTCATAGGGATTGCCATGTTTTGCTACAGATTCAAGATAATCTCTGACAGAAGGGGGGATAAGGCCCTCATCAATCAATTTTGCCTTGGCATCTTCAAAACCATCAAGCAAACTGTCCTTGAACTCAAACGGACATCGCTCCTCACAACTCCCACAGGTAGCACAGGAGAAAAATATTTTTCCATAATTTTTGCTGGTATCTAAATCGTCTTCTAACCAACCCCTAGCAAGCCACATCCTTCCGCCGGAGAAAAAAGTATCGAATTCAAACTTTCGATAGGAGGGACAATTGAAGTTCTTATAACTACTGTCAAATTTGCAGTAACCACATCTAAAACATCGATGAGCAATATCTTCAAGAACCATCTTGATCAATCTCCCAGTTTCCTGGATTCATAATCCCGTTAGGATCCAATTCTTTCTTTATTCTCCCCATAAGATTCAAAGTGTTCGAATCCATCATATCCATCGCCATTTCTTGCTCATCTCTAGTAGGCTTCCAAGGTATTGCACCCTCATCGAAAGCAAATTTCATCATTTCATACCCCGCTTTTCTGACTTTCTCCATCATTTCTGAATCGGATCGGTCGAAAGTAAAGGCAGAAGAAAACATCATTGCATGTCCTCCATCGATAATCCTAGCTGTCCCTCCGTATTTCAGATCATACTTTTTAGATAACTCATGTGTTTTATTCACGAACTCTGGATACTTTTTAACCGGAACGATCGGTCCAGAGTATTGGAATCCTCCTCCTTTGTCTAAATCCGCAAATCTCGTTGTGTTTAATTGAGGAATTTCAAGAAAAGATTCTTTCATTTGCGGAAAAACTCGCATAAATCCGGCGTCACTGCTATCCATAAATTCTTTTACGGAACGCTCTATGATTTTCTTTTTGAAATCTAACTCTTCATCTGTGTCCCCTGTGATATAGAGAGCAACGTGATGATTACCCTTGAAGAGAAGAGGTTTTGGCTGAAATAGAAGATTTATATCTTCGATCATTTCGGTTTGGGTTAGGTTATATATTATGTCGGGGATTAACTCTTCCCTATCTGTTACAAATATCTCCAAATCTCTTTTCTCCTTTCTGGGATAGAGTTTCATTCCTATCTTTGTGATTATTCCAGTAGTTCCGAGCCATCCCAAAAAAAGTCCCGACAAGTCGGGCAATGCGGGACCCTTTGAGAACCAATAAGGAGACATAGAACATGAGCCGATTTTGCAAACCTCTCCAGTCGGTAAGACGACTTCCAAACCACTAACCATATCTGAATTGAAACCATGCTGCTGGCTCAAACGACCCTGCCCGTGTATAGCGGCGTTTGCTGCTATGCTCGCCTGAAACGGGGCATTCGGTAAACTGTGCCAAAGGTCGGGATGATTCTCCTCTAAATAACCTAGCAACTTACCCTGAGGAGTCCCCCCTTCAACAATAGCAACTTTTGAATTCTCGTTAACTTCCAGTATTTCATTCATTCTTTTCATATCTACGACTATTCCTCCTTCCTGTGGAACGGTTAGACCAGTAATTGACATTCCAGCTCCCATGGGGATTATAGGTATATTCTCCCTATTGGCCAGTTTTACTACTTTTTGCACTTCTTCAGTTGTTTTCGGGGTTACTACATAATCTGGGCTCTTGGGGGGCAAAACGCTTAGATCGCGTGCGTGATAATATAATTCCTCATCTTCCTCTGAAACGTGATCTTCGCCAACTATTTTAGAAAGAGACTCAAACACTTCACTCATCCTTAATCACCACCAATCAGACCTCTTCTCCTATTGCCATTCTACAAAGATCAATTATATGAATTGGTTTTATTCCCTTTTTAGAAACCTCATCAGAAAGAGCCATCTGACAATATGGGCAATTGAAAACAGAGTATTCTGCTCCGTTTTCTGCCATATCATTTATATTTTCCTTTTGTACTCCTCTTCCAAACTCAAATCCATTCGCCATTCTAAGAACTGGTCCACAGCACCTTGCTTTTTCATCCTGATATTTTCTATCAACTGTCTCTACACCAATCATGTCGAATATATCCTCAACGAGAGGATGCTTTTCGGGACAAAGACGATTAGAACATGGGCGTTGATAAGCTACTTTCAAGTCTAACGGTGTTATATCACCTTTAAACTCTTCCAGTTTTTCAAGTAAATAATCAAAATAGTGAACGGGTTCAAATGGTACCTCCATACCATAAGCCGGGGCTAATGACGAATAAGCACCGTAACACTCATCGTGGAGACAAATTAACTCATCAATCCCCTGATCAGCAATTCTCTCAATCACGTTCGGGAGTCTTTCTTTTATAATGGAAGGCTTACCAAAATGAATGAAAACGACTTGACAGAAAAACTCCGCACCAAGAACATACGAAGAGCTTAATTCCTCAAAGAGTTTTCCTTCCGCAAACTCCCCAAGATTTGTGTGGCAGAAAGACATTGCTCTACCACCAGTTTCCTCCCCAACCAAAAATTTGCCTTTAGGAGTTGACATATTCTTCCACTGTTTTGCGATTGGCCTGGCAGCCGGAAGTATACCCTTTTCCTCCATTCTTTCATTTATAAGGTAGAAAGGATGATTTCCCTTCGGGCAGAATTCTTCACAAGAATAACACGTTGCGCATTCTTCCAAGACAAAGGAGTCCTCCCCTCTGATTATCTTCATCATTTCATCGTTAGCTGAATCCTTATCAATATCCAAGTAAGGGCACTTATATAGGCAAGGAGCAGGGCAGTCTTCACATGCCTTTTCATCAAAATCTAATTCATATTCCAAAGTATCTGGTTAAAAACAGACAGACACCTTTTTAAGCCTTTTGGATTAGTGTGGCCTTGTAGAAATCCTCTTTTTTTTCTTCATAGGAAAAATTGCCCTGAATACCTCAAATTGGGTTTTTGAGGTATAAAAATCTTCTTTAAGATTTTTGAGAGTTTCAAAGACGATTATTCTTTTCAAAAATGTCTTTTTTGTGTAATTATTCCTAAAAAGTCGTATTAGGACTTCTTAATCCAGTTTGAAACTTGGTGCCGTTCGTATCTAAAACCGGGCTTTTTCACCAAACTTTTATGGATTTTAGATTTCCTAAATACAGAAAAAGTAATTAGGCTGGCCTGGTTGCGACGATATCGGCTTCAGTACCCGCCACATCTTCTACTATCCTATCTCCAATTTTTACTGGACAATTAACTTCAGCGTCTGAGATAGCCTCCATGACGTCCTTCATTTTCTCCTTAGGAACGGGCTTACTGGTCTTGACCGACACGGTAGGCATCTTCCCCCCTTCGCATTCCAAGACACTCATGACAGTTCGGCTGGGGGATTTCACTTCTTCAACCGCGAATTCCTCGCCTTGCTCGCAGGCGTTTCCTTTCACTTCCTTGATTTCTTCGTCTTCTGTGGTAACTCTTACATTGCAGCCTCTCGGACACATGATGCAGGTTATTTCCTTGGTTTCTTCGGTCATCGGAATACCTCTAAGGTGAGTTTTTCATCCGCTTCTCCGATTTCCTCTTTACTTAGCTCAATTTTGATCATCTCACCGGGGGTAACAGAGGTTTTATCGGTTTCAAAACTCGTTTCCTCGATTCCAATCTTGACTTGTGGTTCGGGTTCCTCCGACCTGGCGTAGAGAGTGACATCCTTTTCACCGCTCACGTAGTGAGGCACCACGAAGCGAATGTTCCTTCCCTTCTCTACAGACTTCCAACTTTCCGTTTTGATGCCCATCATTTCGCCGTCCATATAGGTGCTTGCGCCCTCTGCAGCCAATTCCCCTTGGTCTGCCACGTAATCGACATAATCGTTAATTGTCAATGCATTGCCCGCCACGAAGATTCCGGGGATATTGGTTTCTAGATACTCGTTTACGACTGGTCCCTGTGTGACTGGATCGGTTAGAACCCCTATTTCTTCCAATTTCTTAATATAGGGAATTAGACCGGTGGCTAGAACTACAGTGTCGCATTCTATCTCTTCCTCCGTACCCTCGATGGGATTCAGGTCGTCGTCGACCTCTCTGGTGATAACTTTCTCGACCCTACCATCCCCCCTAACGGACTTGACGGCCCTCTGCTTGTGCAATGGTATGTCGAAATCACGGAGACACTGCGAAATATTTCGGGCGAGACCTCCAGGATATGGAAGCATCTCCATGACTCCCTTTACTTCGGCACCCTCCAGAGCAAACCTTCTAGCCATTATCAAACCGACGTCTCCCGAGCCCACGATGACAATTTCCTTACCCGGCATGATACCGTAGATATCCATCATAGTTTGCGTTTCCCCTGCGGTGTAGATACCGGACACTCTATCGCCCGTTATTCCGGTTTCATAAATGTGTCTCTCTCTAGCCCCGGTTGCGTATATTATGGTAGGCGTGCTTATCTCGGAAATCCCCTCGCGCGTGATTACTCTAACAGACTTTTCGACGTCAGATATTTGATCGATTTCCGTGACGTGGGCCTCCGTAATATATTCGATTCCCAGGTCCTCCACTTTGTCAATCAGTCTTTGGGAGAACTCGGGTCCCGTCAGATCTTCCTCGAAATAAAATAATCCGAATCCAGGGTGGGCACATTGGACGGGGATCCCGCCGATTCTCTCGCTGTTTTCGATAATAAGAGGCTCTAGACCGGATTCCTTTGCCTTTATAGCCCCGGCCAAACCGGCCGGTCCACCACCAATTACCACGGTGTCGTAGTCAAAATTCACACTCTCCACCCTCCTTTGTATCGGGTTTCTGCAAGACTTTTACGTCGCCTAGGCCGTACTCGGAACCCTCGCCACTCATTGTAATATTCCAGACCGGCTCACCTATCTCATCCGAAAGTATCCTAGCCAATCTTAGTCTGCAGAAGGAACCTTGACAGAAGCCGAACATAGCCAATGTTCTGAATTTCAAACCATCTAGGGTCTTCTCCTTAACCCCGATTTTTTTCATCCTTGAGACTGCTTCACGAATTTCAGCCTCTGTTACCTCCTTGCACATACAAACGACCTTTCCATAGTTTGAGTTTTTATCGATCAAATTTTGCTGTTTTTCAGCCGAGCATTCGGCGAAACGTTCTATCCCCTTGCGATTTGGATTCCAATCGTCTTTCTCTTTCAGTTTCAAACCCAAATTCTCCTTAAGTAATTCCTCCTCCACATACTGTGCGATGGCAGGGGACGAAGCAAAGCCCGGCGATCTTATGCCTGCTACGTTCACGAATCCCCATGGGTCTTGGTAAGCATCAATTCGGTACTTCCCTTCTGGGGGTTCGGGTCTTAATCCACTGAAAGTTTTGACAACTCTCCTTTTTGGCGGAAGGGCCCCCAACAGCTTTTCGGACCATTCCCAGATAAAATCTAGACCTTCTTCGGAGGTAGATCTCTCGTCCTTATCTTCCTTTGGTAGGTCCTCGGCCGTCGGGCCAAGCATGAGATTCCCTTCCACAGTTTGAGTTGCATAGACTCCCTTCGTCTTCGGAGTCGGAGTTGGATGAACTATTCTGTCCACTTTTGGTTCTGCTTCGTCATCGAAGAGGTAATACTGTCCTTTTCTGGGGTGTATGTCAAAATCGTCGACTCCTGCCATCTTGGAGATTTTATCGGCATAGAGGCCCGCCGCATTTACCACGATATCCAAATCAATTGATCCTCTATTTGTCTCTACGCCCGCAATTTCCCCACCTGATGTTTTTATTTCCTCCACCTCGGTGCTGAGATGGGTCTTTACGCCATTTTCCACCGCATTTTCGACTAGGGCGATTATGGCTTCCCAGGGTTCAATTAAGCCAGCTGTGGGCGCCCATAATGCACCTATGGCGTCGGGATTTACATTCGATTCGAGTGATCTAAGTTCGTCTCCGTCAATGATTCTAAGACCCGGGACTCCATTCTCCTTACCCAATTCAAGATACTTTCGTAGAGTGGGATAATCATTTTCATCCGTAGCGACCATTAATTCTCCCGGCCAATTGACAGGAATATCGAGTTCCTCAGCCCACTGGTGCCAGAGTCTATTGCCCCTGACACAAAATTTTGCCCTAAGCGGATGTTTTTCGGGATCATCCTCATGGCCTGGGTGTATAATGCCCGTATTTGCCTTTGAAGCCCCCCATCCCACATCCGGTTCCTTCTCTATTAGGTGAATTTCCAAGTTCTCATATTTGCTAAGAGTACGGGCTATAGCGCTTCCTGAAATGCCGGCACCTATGATTCCGATTCTATTCATAACTTTCCATCCTCATATCGATTTGCAAGGAACATTTGTCTAATTGGAAATTAAAAAATAAAAAAGAAGAGGCTAGTTTGGACCGTTACCTTTACTCCATATGGCCCTATTATCTGTTAGACTACGTGAGTGGCTTGACTGGCGACAATTATCCAGGTTATTAACGTACCATTGACGAACGCTCCTGGATATATACGACCCGTCTTTCTGAACAAGAAGGTCGAGACGAGCGCTGCAATTCCCAGAATCGGTATAAATTGGAAGGCTATTATCGTCCATAGCGGGTTGCCGGGAGTTAATAGGGTACCTCCCATTAAGCGTGGGATGTATTCAGCGAGCAATAGTATGGCGAAAGGTATCGTTATGATAAAGAAGTTCTTTATCATCTGCAGCGGTAGGCTATTATCCGAACTGCCGGGTGACCTGAATTCACCGTGGAACATTATGCCGAACGCCAGGAAGTAGAACGTAAACGGCGCCAGATAGCTGAGGAATGCCATGAAGTCGTCGATAGTAAGCCCCTTTATGGTGAATACCCAGTAGTGTGGGCTCACTTTGAACGCCCAATTACAGAAGCTCACCAGGATGTATACCAAAGCCACTACGGCGAAGCCAAAGAGGAGTGCTTTCACGATCCTGCGCCATCTAATCTCGTTGTTTTCCCCCCATGTGGCTCCGTAGTTGGCCATCGTTGCTCCGCTATCTCGGTTGGACATAAAGTGCCAGATTAGGAACAATGCTATAACAATTGCTCCATTTACCACTGCCCATACCATGACTCCGTTGGTGATTTGCTGTGGGAAAAATGCCGAAGTGCTCATTTCTTCTCCAATGCTAGTCAGTGGGAAATATGTCAGTATACCGATAGCTCCTGCGAGTGCTGCTCCTATCCACTTGCCCATGCCTGAAAGCCCCATGGCTTCCGGAACATCTTCCTTTATCTCATTGAAGAAAGGGTGTTGTAGCGAAATAACACCTATCGGGAAGATGGACAGTATCACCCCGATATAGACGATTAATGATCCGATTTCATGCCAGGCCCAGGTTTGGTTTTTGGCTGGGATATCCTTTCCTCCTGGCACCGTTTGCTGTATCCAGTCTACTGACTCTTTAATTGCCTCGCTGTTTTGCGTCATAAAGGGATGTATGGTATCGATGATCTCTAATTTTCTGGCGGTATCGTTCTGGATAGATCCGTACAGTTTTCCTTCTTCTATCGGTTGATCCGTTCCGAACAGATTTTCTGCTACTGGGTCTTGCTTAACTCCTGTACCTAACTTACTAGCAGCCATTAGTTGAGAGAACTCATCGTACTTATCCCATACGACGGCGACATTTTTAGGCCACAGCCCAGAAGGTTGAGCGATTCCATAGGTCGTGAAGGCATATCTGGGCGCGGAAGCAACGAGAACTATAGATTTGTACGAGTTAGGATAAGTGCCGGCAGCAGCTATGCTTGCAGGGCCACCCATGGAGTGGCCTATCAAGGCTATATTGTTTTCATGAACGAAGTTTCTGGAATTCAGATATTGGAGAGCTGCAGGCCCTCCAAATGCATTAGCGAAAGCCGGCGGATCGGAAAGTCCATGCCCTGACTGATCGACATTTAGAACTACATATCCTCTACGAGCTAACTCTAACGATACAGGTTGCATCGTGTCGCGGGTGTTTATATAACCGTGCGTTGCTACAACCCCTGGTGCTGGATTATCACTGGATGCTCCCGGAGGGATGTACATCGTCGCGCCACGAATCATGCCATCGCCTCCAGCGAATTGCGTATGCTCTACTTTAACTCCTCCATCCGATTGAATACTCAGCGATAGGCTTCCACCAAGCAGAACTAGTATTACAGAAATTGCTAGCAGATAATATGGCCAATTAGATTTTTGCCACATATTATCCGTGTAATAAAAACCAGTATATTTATTTAAAGCCTTCCCTAAGAGGATATATTCTTCCTATTTTTGAGAAATATGGTTATTTAACCATTCAATGATATCTTCGATAACTTCGTCTCTATTTGTTTCATGTAAAAGTTCATGTCTAGCACCCTCGTAAAACTCGTAAGACAAATCCTCGATTCCGGCTTCATCATATAACTCATAAACTTCCAAAGGCCCTTCCTTAAAGTCCCCGACGGGGTCTCTTCCTCCAGAAATTAGTAGAATCGGCAATTCCTTGGGTATTCCATCGACATTCTCCTTTTGATGAATTTTTTGCAAGCCCTCAAATAAGTCCATAAAAAATCCGGCAGAGGCCACTTGGCCGCAATAAGGGTCCTCGATATACTTGTCGACTTCGGATTGATCCCGACTCAGCCAATCGAAATCGGTTCTGTTTGGGCTGAACGGTTCGTTATACTGGCCGAAAATCAAATTGTTTAAGAATCGAGATTTGGAGCCTCTCCCTTTGAAGAGAGATTGAATTTTTGCTATTATGGTTAGGATATCTGCCAGAGATCCAAGATCTCCAGAAGTACCGGAGAGAATCACCCCATCGATCTCTCTGCCATATCTAGAGATAAAATCTCTGGATAGAAAAGACCCCATGCTATGCCCGAATAGAAAGACTGGTAGGTTAGGATTCTCCTCTTTTATTCTATTCGTTAAATTGTGCATATCCTGGACAACTAGGTTCCAACCATTCTCATCGGCAAAATGCCCCAAGTTATCTTTTGAACCGGCTGTTTTTCCATGTCCTCGATGATCATTAGCATAAACGATATAATTAGAGTGGACTAACTCTTCAGCGAATTCACGATATCTGCCCGCGTGTTCTGCCATTCCATGGGAAATTTTCACGATTCCTTTTGCGTCGTCTTTTTCCTCTGGGGCCCAATTATAAACATGAATTGAGGAACCTCCCGATTCAAATTTGAAATCTTTAGATAACATATAAACCCCCATAATTCTTCCAAGGTGTAGCCTTAAAGGTTTAATACTAATAAAAAATCATGCAACAATACAACTGATATAGAGGCATGTCTCTATGGCTGAGGAGGAATATGTGGGGGCTTTGGATCAGGGTACCACTGGTACACGTTTTATCGTTTTCAACAAGCAAGGTCAGGTTTTATCCAAGGCTTATAAAAAACATCAGCAGATTTATCCAGATCCAGGATGGGTGGAGCACGATCCCTTGGAAATTTGGGAAAATACGAGAGAGGTAATGAGAAAAGCGACTAAGGAGATAAATCCACAAAAAATAAATTCCATTGGAATAACAAACCAGAGAGAGACGACGATAATTTGGGATCCCGAAACTGGGAATCCTCTCTACAACGCTATTGTTTGGCAGGACACTAGGACTCGGGGAATTTGTAGGAAAATAGAACAAAGAGGATTAGAAGATTTGATTAGAGAGAAGACCGGCCTCCGTTCTCACACCTACTTTTCGTGTCCCAAGATCAGGTGGATTTTAGAAAACGTGCCAAAGGTTGAGAAAAAAATTAAAGACGATAGAGCGATTTTTGGCAATATCGACTCTTGGCTTATATGGAATCTGACAGGAGGCGCGGAGGATGGCGTCCACATAACCGATTATACCAACGCCTCAAGAACAATGTTGATGAACCTAGAAAATTTGGATTGGGATGACGAAATTTTGGAAGAATTGGAGGTCCCTAGGTCCATTTTACCCGAAGTTAGACCATCTTCCGATGGCAGTTATTACGGACGTTCGAAAAACGCTCCGTCTGGAATTGATGCTCCCATTTGTGGAGATTTGGGGGATCAACAAGCAGCTCTATTTGGTCAAACTTGCTTTAAGGAAGGGGAAGTCAAAAGCACCTACGGAACGGGTTGTTTTGTCCTCGTGAATACAGGAGAGGAAGTTGTCAATTCGGATAGTGGATTAATATCTACTCCAGCATATGGGCTTGGAGATGAAAATTGCGTATATGCGATGGAGGGATCAATACCCATCGCCGGAGCCGCAGTCCAATGGTTAATTGATAATCTCGAAATGATTGACACCGCGGCAGAAACAGAAGAAATGGCCCAATCAGTCGAGGGAACCGAGGGAGTTTATTTTGTACCTGCTTTTAGTGGGTTGTTTGCTCCGCATTGGGATATGAAAGCAAGAGGAACGATTGTCGGTCTCACCGGATCGGTTAAAAGAGAACATATAGTTCGGTCTGCATTGGAGGCAATCTGCTTTCAAGCAAGGGATGTTCTAGAAGCCATGAGGTCCGATCTCGGATTTTCACTCAAACATCTTAAGGTGGACGGCGGAATGTGCGCGAATGATTTTCTACTCCAACTACAGGCGGATATCGCAGGAGAAAAAATTATTCGCCCAAACATAAGGGAGACTACTTCATTAGGGGCCGCTTATGCCGCCGGACTTGCGACAGGATTCTGGAACGATTTAGAACATATCAAGAAAAATTGGGAAATTGATAGCGAGTTTAAACCCACCTGGTCCGCCGAAAAAAGGGATGAGCAATATCGTAAATGGCAGAGAGCGGTGGAAAGGGCTCGGGACTGGATTGAATAAAAGGAATTGGATAAATTTTTCGAGAAATCGAACCTTCCGATAATTTATTGGCTTACTATTAGATTTCCAAAACTAATATTAACTGAAAACATTTTAAGATACTATATGAATCGGGGGTGATTTTTTACGAAAACTGTTCTCGTCAATCCTGAACGCTGTGTAGGATGCATGCAATGTCGTATAGCGTGTGCCGTAGAACATTCACAATCTAAAAATCTTTTTGATGCTGTTTCCGAAACCCCGAAACCCAGACCCCGTATCCATGTTGCCCCTGGGTTATATTTGAATACTTCTTTCCCCAACAAATGCCGTCACTGTGATCCAGCTCCTTGCCTAGAGTCATGCCCTACAGGTGCAATCAGTAGGGACGAAGATTCCAATATAGTGGTCATTGACGGAGACAAGTGTATCTCCTGTGGCATGTGTGCCATATCCTGCCCCTATGATGTTATAAGATATGATGAATCGCCGGGGACGGTACTCCCTAATGACGTGGCCATAAAATGCGATAACTGTATCGAAAGACAGCGGGACGACGAAGTTCCGGCTTGCGTCGAGGTTTGCAAGGTGGATGCATTGGAATTTGGCGATATAAACGAACTTGCCGATACAGCTACCGGACGGCTAGCAAAGGAAGTTTCGGCTGCTTCAGGAGCGATTGAACCCGAGTTTGCTCGATTGCCAGATAATTATGAAAGCTGGGTAAAATGGGGGGAAGAAGTGGGCAAATTGGATAAATCAAACCAAAAGGAGGGATTTGATGGCGAAAAAGTCTGATAAAAAAGATTTTGATGAGATGAGCATCGCAAACGACGCTAAAAGAATTCTAAGACGTGCACGAGAGGAAGACATAGATACCGTTTGGGACCGTTTAGAGGCCCAGGAGCCTGAGTGTGGTTATTGTGCCCTCGGATTAAGCTGTCAAAACTGCGCCATGGGTCCATGCAGGATAGATCCTTTCGGAGATGGACCTCAGAAAGGAGTTTGTGGAGCCGATGCCGATGTAATAGTGGCCCGAAATCTGGCTAGGACAATTGCTGCCGGCGCATCCACTCACTCGGATCACGGACGGGATATTCTCGAGACTCTTTACCACACCGGATCCGGTAAGACTGAAGGTTATGAGATTAGGGACGAAGAGAAACTGAAACGACTTGCCGAGGAATATAATATAGATGTTGAAGACCGGAACCCTCAAGAAATAGCTGAAAATTTAGGTTGGGAAATGATGGAGGATTTCGGCACCAGAAAAGAATCTTTGACTTTTTTGAACCGAGTCCCCGAATCTCGACGCGAAGTTTGGGAGCAAGCAGGTATAACACCACGTGGAATAGACCGGGAGAACGTGGAGACATTACACCGGACACATATGGGTGTTGATAACCATTACGTCAATATTTTGCTTCATGCGCTTCGGACCAGCCTCTCCGATGGTTGGGGAGGTTCTATGGTAGCTACCGAACTTTCGGACGTCCTATTTGGGACACCTAAACCTATCGAGTCCAGGGCAAATCTGGGAGTGCTTGATCCAGACCAGGTTAATATAGCTCTCCACGGCCACAACCCCATGCTCTCCGATGTTATTGTTAGAGCATCCGAGAATCCCGAGCTCCAAGATCTTGCCGAAGATAAGGGAGCTGAAGGGATTAATCTAGTGGGTTTATGTTGTACTGGAAACGAGCTCCAGATGCGCAGGGGAATACCGATGGCCGGAAATCACCTCATGCAGGAACTGGCGATAATGACCGGAGCCTTGGATGCAATGCTGGTGGACTATCAATGTATCATGCCGGGAGTAGTTGACGTTGCTAATTGCTTTAACACCGAGGTCATAACGACCTTCGATAAGGCAAAATTCAGAGGAGCAACCCACATATCCTTTGATCCTGAGAATGGATTGGAAATCGGTAAGAAAATCGTTAGGAAAGCAGTGGAAAATTATGAGAATAGGGATCCCGATAGGATTTTGATCCCCGACGACCCAATCGATATGGTCGCCGGCTTTTCAGTAGAGGCTATATTAGATGCGCTCGGAGGATCGCCCGAGCCGCTTGTCGAAGCTATCAAGGACGGAAGTATACGTGGAGCAGTGGGAGTAGTGGGCTGTAATAATCCGAAGATTAAGCACGATTATGGACACGTCAAATTGACCCGAAAACTAATCGAAAACGATATCTTAGTGGTCGTGACGGGTTGTAGTGCAGTTGCAAACGGGAAGGCCGGACACATGAATCCAGATGCCGCCGAAATGGCTGGTCCAGGTCTTAGTAAGGTTTGCGAATCTCTTGGAATTCCACCCGTTCTACACATGGGGTCTTGTGTCGATAATACCCGAATCCTCGTGCTGGCCGCAGCCCTAGCGGACTTCTTAGGAACGGACATTGGTGCACTACCTCTTGCCGGAGCAGCTCCGGAGTGGTATTCCGAGAAGGCCGTTTCGATAGCCACTTATATAGTCTCCTCTGGAATTTACACTGTATTAGGGACCCAACCAGCTATTTTCGGGAGTCCAAATGTAGTCGATCTTTTGGCCAATGGGCTTGAAGATACGGTTGGAGCCACATTCGATATCGAGCCAGATCCGAAAAAGGCATCAGTTCTAATAAGACGGCATATAGAGGAGCAGCGAAAGGGACTCGACCTATCATACGAAGATCCCGAGCAAATTTCAATGCCCGAGCCAAAATCGACATAACAAGGGGAAACTGATGAAAATTGTAATCATTGGTGCGGGCCCTGCAGGGGTCACCGCAGCCGAAACTATCCGAAAATTTGATGAGGATTCGGAAATAGTAATGATTACCGACGAGCCGTATCCACCCTATTCTCCTCCCGCTATGATGAAATATTTTGAAACCGGCAGAGAGGTACACCTGTGGAAAGGAAGGGATTTTCCAGAAAGGTACGGGATAGATTATCTTCAGGGAAATAAGGTAGTATCCGTTCAACCAGATGACAAAAAAATACAACTGGACAATGGAGATATAATTTCATATGACAAGCTCTTAATAGCCTCCGGCGGCCGGCTCTATGCTGTCAGATTGGAGGAATTCAAACCCGGAGTATACAACTTCAAATCCCTATCCGCCGCCGAAAAGCTAATTGATCTAGTAAAGAAAAAGGAGGCAAGATCGGCCCTCATAATCGGAGCCGGATTCATAGGCGTGGAGATAGCTTTACTCCTGAATGAAATGGGGGTAGAGGTTACCCAGTTCGTAAGGTCCCGCGTTATGAGGAGAATGTTAGATCCGGAGACTTCAAAAATAGTTTTAGAAATGATTAAGGAGAGAGGAATCGATACAAGAAGAGGGGATGATGCCGACGCAGTTTCCTTTGTCGGTGAGCCGGAGGCTACAGGAGTAGAAGTTAAATCAGGAGATGTAGTATCAGCAGATCTTTTGGTAGCCGCGACCGGGGTAAAGCCTAATATAGAATTACTCGAGGGTTCTGGAATCAAAACGGATTGGGGGGTTATCGTCGATGAACACCTACAAACTAACTATCCGGATATCTATGCAGCCGGAGATGTCGCGGAAGACTTTGATAAGTTTACAGGTGAACGAATGGTCCATGCGATTTTCCCTAACGCAGTGAAACAGGGGCAAATCGCCGCATACAACATTTTAAACGAAGATTTCACCTACGAGGGCTCTGAAAGCCTGAATAGTCTAAAACATCTGGACGTGCCGGTAATTGCGGTTGGTCGTATGGAAGGAGAAGAACTCAGGAGCAGAGATGGTGATAATCTTCGGAAAATATACGTAGAGGACGGCCGAATAGTCGGATATCGACTTACTGGTGATATTAGAAATGCAGGGATATACCGTGTATTAATGAATAAAAAAACTGATGTGAGGCCCTTCAAAGATAAACTGCTCGGCTCTAACTTTGGAATGGGCTATATTGAAGAAATGGCTAGAATTCCAGGAATTAAAGAATAAACAGATCCTTGGGAAAAATATCCAAAACTTATCTTCCTTGGTCGCTAAGACCTCTTCCTTTTAGGGAGAGGATACAGCGACCT
>CAYNPN010000035.1:0-19114 GCA_964399085.1 Hadarchaeota archaeon (SeqCode)
AACCTACTTGGCTTGAGCACTACAGGCACTTTGTGGAGACAGGAATGCATCCGGAATGTGATCAGCGAGGGGAATAATTCAATTTGACCTAAAAAAACTTAATCGGAAAAAGATGATATATATACTTATAAGTACGAGATTCCAATACAGCTTCATGAAAATTTAATTACTTAAAAGGAAAAAAGCTATGGCTAAGATGTTATTATTCCCTAATTCAGCTGGTATTCTTCTTCACTCGATGGATATTGAACCAGAGGACTGATTGACTGTGCCAAGGAAAAAGAAATTTTCGAACGAGGAATATCTAAATCTATACCGAAAGGAACTCTGTGACGTGGAAGCGGCCAAGAAACTCGGTGTTCACCCTTCCACCGTTAGGAGGAGAAGGAAGAAACTCGGGCTCGAACCCAATCTGAAGGGGAGGAAAAAGTTCACTGATGAGAAATTCAAAGAGCTTTACGATGAGGGGCTAAATGATAGAGAGATAGCCGAGAAACTTGGCGTTTCTCAAACCGCGGTACTTTGTAGGAGGCAAGATCTTGGCCTTGAACCTCACGGTAAAAAGAAAAAATGGACGAAAAAGAAAGTAATCGAGAGATTGCAAGCGCTGAGTGAAAAAATCGGTAGGAGTCCGGTTGCCTCCGATGACCAAAAGCTCTCCCAAGCCGCAGAAAAAACCTTTGGGTCGTGGAACGCAGCAAAGAAAGCTGCTGGATTGGAGACGTTTGAAGTTGGTGATGTTGTCCGAGAGGGCTTCAGCTCTCGCGCGATAGATTGTGCCAGAGAACTACTCGAAAATGTATGTGAAACCCTCAATTTTCCAGTGTTTGTGCAGAAAGATGCTCTCCAATTTTTCTTATCTCACGGGTATCTCCGGGGCTACAGCATAAAAGAACTCGCAGCAGCCTCCCTCTACATCGCCTGTAGAAAGCATAAACCGGTAGTGGGGGCCGATAGAATTGCTCAAGCCGTCAACGAGAGTTTCGAAAAAAGCTCCGATGTTAGGCGAGAAAGCATTATTTTCACTGGAAGGCGGATCCTAAAGGACCTAAACCTAGAATCTCTCAGTCCGTGCCCGCTTACAGACCTCATCGTAGATTGTGGCTCAAACCTAGAGCTATCAGAAGTCACGTTTAACAGAGCTAAGACCTTTGCCAAGATAACCAAGGAGAAGATAAACACCTCAGGAAGAAGTAGGAGGAGTATCGCCGCCGCAATCGTCTATTTAGCCTGTGTTCGTGGCGATGACGAAAAAAGTCAAAGGGATATTGCCGATGTCTGCAATGTTACAGAAACAACGGTGGGGAATAACTACCGCTGGCTTACCAAATCATTGTAGGAAACCCAAAGATTTGTCTCCTCATCATTTCCGATTTTAAATTATAGCAGAATCACGAAGAATATCTAGTCATAAATATCAAAATACCAGCTGTCAAGGTAGCAGCAAAAGTGGATGCACTTACCAAAATTAAAGCTATTCCTCTTCGGGCGGCCAGTTGTCGGCGAGGAAATCCGGGATGCCCGAGGAGTCCTGCGGGCCGACCATGACGTTCCAGCCCGAGTCGACTTCTATCTGGCCCGAAAGGACCGCCGCATCACCCGGCAGTATCATAGTTTTATGGGAAACTATATTCTCGAATCCCTCTTCCTCTATCGCATCGACGATCTTGTCCGCGGTCATCAGATCTCCTGCGACCGACGACGTAACCGAAGTGCCGTCGGTGTCGACTGGATAGATGTAGACTCCGCCGACATCTGAACAATCTCCCTCCACGGTATAGTAAGTTAAAGCGAAGTTTGTCGTAATTAGTATCGGTGAGTTTTCGTCGGGGTCTTCGACCCCCTGAAGTTCGGGTTCGACGCTGGCTGGGTTTCTCGGGTCCTGGTAAAGGTCCTGCCTCAATATAAGCGTCGGCATCAGGGACCAGGTCTCGTCGGAGTGAAGTATCAAGGCGTCTATCGAATTACCGACCAGTGAGCAGGCTACCGTCGCCTCTATGAAAGCCGCGTCATTTTCGTCCTCCTCAGCCATCCAAGCCGTTGATGGCACTCCGATTACTGGGAATCTGAGTGGCTCGAATTCGTCCTCGATTGCCGCCCTTCTCAGCTTCACCAACTTGTTCGTAGTGGATCTCAAGTTGAGCGGATCGGTTCCGGGCTCCAGCACGATTTTCTCGTCTTCAACTCCTCTGGCGAGAGCTTGCGTCGATATCTCCACCAGCCCATCGATGTCGTTGGAACTGAGGGTCATGGGGCAGTCGTATTCCAAGGCTAGGTCGGCGATATCCTCCCAGTTGTCCTCCCTGGCGGCGTATATGAGTGGATTTTGATGGCCTACGACCTCCAGACCGCTCTCCAGAACCTCGGAATCGAAGGAGCATAATACCAATGGATATTCGGTGTTCTCTTCAACAGTTTTAACCGTTTCTTTGAAGGTGGACGGATCTCCGCTCTTCGCCCTGATGGCAATTCCGCTGTAGGTGAGCACTTCGCCGATTTTAATTCGGCTATATTCGGAGATTTCCTTAACCCTTTCTACTAGTTCTTCCTCTTCCATCTCGTCGTCGACATCGATAATCATGGGAGGTCGATTGTACCAAGTCTTTTCATGTCGATACATTACTTCCTCCCCGCCGATTTCAAAGGCGTCTTCTCCCACACCTATTTTGACGGGTCTTACCGGCGGTGTCAGAAGCTCTATCAGCTCTTCTCTCTCCTCTTCATATTTCGGCTCCGTCATCGGTGGACAGTCGTCCACTTCCCCCCTTCGTTCGATGAGCTCGGTGGCGAAACCCATACAGGTCTTCGTCCCGCATTCGCCGCAGTTATCGCCCGGAAGCAATCGGTAAACGTCCATCGGTCCTATATCTTGTGGCAATCATATCACCTCAGTAAGCGGTCACCCAATCTTGAAGGTTCGAAAGCCCTTCCCTCTCCCCGGACAATCGATTTACCATTTCCTTACAGACCGTTACCGCTCTCGGATGAAGAGCCATAAGCACGTCCGACGCGGCTAATATCATGGAAAACCCTACAAAAACTTCCCAAAGCGGGCCTCTAAATTCTCTGGGACCCCAATCCTCATCATACTTTTCTATGGGGACTTCACGCCCCATCCACGCTTCGCGGGCGCCCCAGGCGTTGGTAACACCGTTGCTTATCGGAAAGTCCAGTTCCTCATCTCCTCCCAGTCCAGCCATTCTAATCCTCTGCATTATTGAATATGAATACTCTAGCCCATAACCCAGAGCTGCAGTCGTCGGGTCCATCACTATTCGATCCCTATCCACGCCGTAGTTCATCAGCTTCCTGTCGAGTTCCTTCTGAAGGTTAATATCTATCGTGGTCCATGAGAGGATATTGTGATTGTATTCCATCGCGGCATCCGCGATTTTCTTCCAGTCGAGGTCTAGGGTGGCGGAGGCTAGCAGACATCTCTCCCCCTCCGCGGCTTCGGCTGCCGCAGTCAGGACCTCGGGATCCTTGTCAGGGTTGCCACTACCTCCGATGACCAGAGGCACATCGACAGCCTCCAAGACCTCCTCCACCGACTTCGCGGCTTCCTTCGGAGGGGTATCGGCGCCCTTGGGATCCGTGGAGGTCAGGTGAATCGTGACCATTTCGGCATCGTACTCTTCGACGGATTTCTTTGCCCAATCTCCGGGATGTCCCATCACATCTTCGTAGTGCTTGCTAATCACTCCCGGAAGCGGCACTTCGGAATCGAATGTATCGAAGGTAACTATCGGCATGTTCGGGTTTTCGCAGTCGGGATAGAAAGGATTACATTTTTCTCCGCCAAGCGTCAACGTCTCCTTTCGCGTTCCTCCCTCGGAGCTGGTAGCTCCCATTTGTACTTCCTGAATCTGATTCTCCCATTCCTTTATTTTCGGTTCATATTCCTCCACTTCTACTTCCCCAGCCGCAGCCGATGGAGCAAGCTGAGGCGCGATTTGGGTTACCGCTTCTGGAGAAATTTCAAACGACATATCTTCAGCTTCGATATCCAAACCTTCTAGAACGACCTCGTCGTCCTCTAAATCGAGAGTGTCTATATTTTTCAGTACTTCCTCGAGTACTTGTTGTATTTTATCTTTATCTTGTAATTTCATCATTATCTCCTTTCAAAATCTATTTTAATGGAGGAGCTTACCCTTGAACGACAACTAGGAGGAAATTACTCTTTCTTTTTAATCGTAAGCTTCTCGATGTGGATCTTCGGACTCTCCAGAGATATCTCGAGTCCTACTCCACCTGCTGCTACAGCCCCTCCTTCTGCTTCCGGGGCTTCTTCCTCTTCCTCTACTTCGGGTTCCTCTTCAACTTCTAGCTCCATGGCCATTCACAAACACCACCATTTGCCCATCTATAATCTAGATCGTCCAGGTATCCTCCCGGCTCTCCGCCGAGTATGCCTCTATCTTTCATCTCGTCGATGACCTGTCTGAACTGGACCTCGTTCATGTCCAGGTCCTCACTTGCTTTCTCGGGATCGACCTTTCCGCCCTTATCTTTTATGTAATCAATCGTTTCCTTAATTAAATCGTCATCTATATCGATCCATCTCGTCACTATCGGGTGCTCCTTCTCCTCGAGCAGCTCCTTGAGCTCGTTTACGTCTCTAGTTTCCTTCTCCGTGACGATCCTATCGTAGATCTCATCGGGGATGGCGTCCTTGAACTCCTCCTTGATCTCCTCGGGCATCCACACCATTCTCATCCAACCGCCGTCGCCCTGGAGGAACTTCGGGGATCTCATGTACTCCCTCGCTCCACCCAGAAATCCGTAGGATTGCTGACCTCCGCCGATCGTGCTCGCCATCGAAGAGAACGGAATCCCCAATGGGGTCTCCCCCTCGAAATCACGGTGTATGAAGCCGATTCCATCTACCTCGGGGATGTAGAAGTAAGCTCCCTCGAAGCATCCGCAGGAGGTGTGCACGTAGTCGAATATGGTGTGCATTCTGAACCGTTCGTTTGCCCCATCGGTCTTCTCCTTCACTGCCTCGTTCGCGCCCGTGAACTCCCTCGCTGGATCGTCCTCGTCCACTATCTCTCCCTTTTCGCACTCAAAGTAAGGACCCTCGGGGTCAACCTTAGCCGCCGCCTGACCGTCCAGATACGTAATTGCTCCGCATAGGCTAATCCTATCCGGAGTTATGATACAAGCATGATCGGGGGCGAAAGACTGACATAGGACACAACCGTAGAACTTATCCACATCCTCCTCGTGGAGGTCCCTGACTCTCTTATCTCTGGCTGTCCACGCTTCCTGTGCTTCCTCGAGATTTTTCTCCACGTCCTCTTCCTTCGTGTAATAAGTGATCTGAATCTTCTCGATGAAGGTCTGCTCCGTCTTGTACATCTTTATTATCGCCTTGCCAATTTTTTCGAGGGAATCCAGCCCTTCTTCAAAAACGTCGTTTGATAACCTGTTCCATATGTCTCCCCTCTGGTTAAGGTGCATGAATCCGTGAAGATAATTGCAAAATTCGTGGTGCCTTCTCTCGACGACCGATTCCAAGTTTTTGGGGTTCAATTCCTCGGTTGGCTCGATGTAGACGTCGATCGTCACGCCGAGAGCCATCGAGGCTCCTTCCTCGATATCCTTCAAATCCGGACCGATGATCTTCACAGTCTCGTCATCCACATCGTCGGGGTCCTCCGCAGCTTGGACGAGCTCGTATCCATAATTTCCGGTTCCGCCGAACTCTACCCTGTACTCTCCGCTACGGATTCGCTCTCCCTCGTACATCGGTCCTATATCGACTGGAATTATCTCGTCCCAGCTCTTATCCAAAAGCGATATGTCAAATCACCACTATTTCGCTCATAGATTACTCACTACTTCCTCTAACTCCTTTTCCCACTCTTTCTGATCCATGTTGGGATAGGAAAAATCGGCGTACTGCTGATGTCGCCAGTCGAGGGTTATCACGTTGTCCACTCCAAAAGCTCTTAAGCCCGAAAGAAATCTGGTCTCGATATGATAGGGCGCTCCCGCCACAATCACTAAATCATATTCCTCACTATCTTCATCACACAGGATATCGAGAATTTCCATCAGTCCGTGTCTCTCGTCGGCTTCGACATCAATCTCGTTTGGACCTGGCGATTCTGTCTTGAAAACTGTTGAGTTTGATTTTTCTATCATTTCTTTCATGGTCTCCTTCGGATACTGGTCAGCTTCGGAAGCGAGAATGAAAAGAGCATTGTCAGCCCGTGCCAACATCTTACCTAGTGCTTTTGATTTAAGTTCCGTCGAGCTTACTCGACCGCTCGTTTCTCCGTACATGTATGGATCCGGCATAATCACCACTTCCTCTATTGTACTTTTCCTAGCGCCTCTTCGATTTCATCTTCGTCCAAGATGGTTGGCTGGTCTCCGCCGTATTTGCCTTTCTCCCACCTATCGTCCTTTTCAAGCATCTTCATAACTTCCGTGCGATGTTTCATTGGAACGTCCTGTTCCCTCCTCACAAACATGCGGAGGTCAGGTGGATACTCTTCTTCGAAATACTTGTTGTATAGGTCAATGTAATGTGTCAACTTTATCTGCCTGCCTGCATCCGTGTCCGCAGGTCTTATGCAGAGCTTCGCAGTTTTCACAATCATTTCTTCGGGAGACTCGGCATAGTGAACTAGGTGTTCGGGAGCTGGCGACACAGTGTATTCCTCGTCCCGGTCTCTCTTATTTCTCGTCTTCCATAGCTCGGGCTTGTCCTTTCGCCCCATCTGTGACCTTCCGTATAGAGAGGATCTCGGTCCCAAAATCACCGGTACTCCTAGCCTCTGAAAACCGTTAGCTATAGACACAGCCTTTTGAGACATTGCACCCCATGAAATTCCGACCGCTCCGACCCTGTTGAGAATATAATCGGATATCTCTTTGTAGTTTCCTCTCAGACCCATTCTTGCATAGATGTTGGCTATCTTCATTGCCGCTCCGCTGATGTGGGGGTTTGAAACACACGAACCGCAGTTAACAACACCTCCACCATCAAAGGCTCCGGAGAACTCCTCATAAATTGATTCTCCATCTTCATTTTCATGGAAAGCCACATCCATAGCATGACAACCCGTTAGGGAGATTATGTAATTCCTTTGAGCGAACTCTCTAGCTAAGCGATACAGAGGCTCCCTAAATCCTCCTGGCGCATCGGGATAGTTGGAGCATCCGACCATTCCAATCACACCGGGGATCTCACCCATAACTATCGGGGCACCGACATCTCTAATTTCAGTATCTCGAATTGGTCCACGACCCACTCTCATCTTGTGTTTTTCCTCCTTGACCATCTTTTCAGCGCCCTTTTCCATAACTTTCATAATGTTAACATCATTTGGGCAAGCCTCATCGCACCTACCACAGCCAATACAGTGGTTAAGATAAAGATCGCCTATCTCGTCGTAGTTCCCTTCCTTCGCCTCCGCCATGGACTCCATTATGGGCAAGTCATTCGGGCAGCTTCTGTCGCATGATCCACATTGCGTACACCGATCCACAAGCTCCTCGATTTCTTCCTTCTCGGGAGGTTTCTTGATATCCTGCCTATCTTCATGTATTTCCTGAGCAACTCTGACCGCCACTTCTCCAACTTTTTCTAGATCAAGAATCAGCACACCATCTTGACCGTTCTCTACCATGTCTTCGACTATTTCGTCTACGGGGTCATCGGACCTGTCTGGAAGACCATAACAGATCTTTGTCGAAGTCGCTATAACCTTGCTTCCCACCTCGGTAGCCTCTCTATAGGTGTCAGCACGTACACATTGTTCATCCGTAACGACAACGTCGGCCACTCCCGAACGAATGAACTTTATAGCGCTCGCCAGAGAGCCCACGACTTTCGGGCGTTGATCAAGCCTCGTCATATCAATTATAGTACAGCAAAGTCCCGAAATCTCAACTTCATCCCAAAGATTATTTTCTTCGGCATACCTCATTACGTCTTCTGCGCCCACGACGTTATGTCCGTAGACTAAAACGTTGGGCTTTTCTTTATCTATCTTGCCCATTCCAATATCGGCAAGCGGAGCCTCAGGGTCTCCCTTTGGCATATCATAAGCAGCAATTTGAGCGATGTCGGCAACTTCCATCCCAACATGATCCAACATGCCAGCGTTCAGTGCCTTAGACTCAAAATCAATATATTCTCCCTCTTGACCCGTATGTAGTGAATCAATCATTTGAACAATCTCTTCCTCAACATAATCCAAAGCTGTTTTGAGGTCTGCCAACGTTTCCGGTTTCATTCCACAGACCATTCTAACGTTAGGAGCCTCGACATCAACATGATCTCCCATGTCCAAGGGGACATCAGGACCAAATTTCTCTATTGTATCCTCAACAACATCACGTGCATGAGCTGCATGAGCAGAAACTCCCCAAGTCGCCCTCATGAAATTCTTCCTAGCAGTCTGATCCTGTAGCCTTAAACCACATGCACCTTCCTTGCCGTCAGAAAGATCGCAAACGCCAAAACCACAAAAACAGCACTGTGAACATGCAGGGTGATAAATCGGCCTGTACCTTTCCATTAGCTTATGATCCCAATCTCTCAAATCCGTCAGGCCTGGAAGAATTGCTGGACCAATAGGCTCCCAGTCTGCAGTTTCATCAATAGTTTCACCGATAGTCAAATCAAGATCTTCTACGGATATATTTTCAGAATCCAGCTTTCCTATCCTTAATTTATCCTTCGACATGATTAAAGCCTAATTGCTTACCGCTAAGTGATTAAAATATTTAAGTGTTTCGAAAAAAAGCTTGATTAATGTGGATTGGTGGACTTTCCCCAAATTTTTGATTGAAATTATATTTTGAAAATAAAGATGACTTCCGACTCTAATAAAGCTTATCTGATATTTTTTAGTATATATCTCAATTTATATAATTTTAAAAGCTTTCTTCCAAATTGGAGCCGGTTTCCATTAGCCGCCGGTTATTGTAGCTTCTACTGATAAAGGAGTAAAATTTTCTTAAACCTTTTTTATGTTTTTGTAGAGATATGAGAGTGAAGTTAAAATAAGATAAAGGTGATAAAGGTGGAGTTGAGTTTCTCAAGACAATCCGCTAAAGGGTCTATCCTAACACGTCTACTGGGCGAAGACTTGAGCGCAGTACAGCTTTCCGAAAAAATGGACTTAGGTCAGAGCGCGATTAGGAATCATTTGAGTTTTCTTGAGAAGGAGGGCTACGTAGATCATTACTTTAAGAAAGTTTCTAAGGGTCGGCCTAAGAAAATGTATACAATAACCCCTGCAGGAAGGAATCTCTTTCCTCGTAAATACGAATTGTTTTTAACCTATCTCCTCCGTGAAATAGAAGACCGATTCGATAAAGAAACTCTACAAAATATACTGAAAGATGTTGCCGCCGACTTAGCCAAACGATTGGGCGAAGATTTGCCAGAAAAAAACCAAGAGGACCGGCTTCGAGAACTTGTTGATTCCTTTGAGGATTGGGGTCTCTGTCCTACTTTATCAGTAGAAAATGAGGAATACCATATAACGTACAGAAACTGTGCTTTTTTTGAAATAGTGGGCGAATTCGCCGAATACCTCTGCAATATGCATCGAGAAATAATCACCGATGTCATGACCGATTGTGACGTTGAACAGGAGGAGTGTTGTGGTAAAGGCGACAACGTTTGCGTTCATCGAGTGATTCCCAGAAAATAGTTTGGCCTGCTAGGGTACCCTAGTGACTCGGTTTTGTTATTGAAGGTTTTCATTCTTTTACTAATAGTTTTGATTAAAAGCAATTTGAAGGACTTCAGATATCTCAGTAAAGTTAGTGAAGAATTCTTCAAAAGTAGAAATTTCCGTTTTTTTTTTGGCACGTTTGCTTAGTTTAGAATATCAATCATAAAAAGGAAAAATAGACCTCTTTTCAAACTGATAAGCGATTATTTTTCGGCTTAAATCAAAAGCCTTAAAATATTGCAAATATATGAATAAAACAGATATAACCTCTGGAGTAAGTTAAAATGGAAAATAAAAATGAAATCTGGGGAGCTTCAGGGAAGTGAAAAAGTGGGCCTTCTATCTTTCGCAATAGGGTATTTAATATTTCCCGGCCTAGTTTTTGCAACCTTTGCAGGATTACTTTTTGAGGGAATAGATCGTAAAGTCGGAGCTCATATCCAGAGCCGGATAGGGCCCCCAATCTGGCAACCTTTCATAGATATGATTAAGCTTTTTGGAAAGGAGGACATCACTCCGGATAATTCCCAACGTGTATTCTTCAATCTTGCTCCTCTATTGTCGTTTGGGGCAATTATCACTGTGATGGTAATGTTGCCCTTTTCTGCAGCGGGACCAATTTTTAGTGCCCCTGCAGATTTGCTTATAGTAATTTATCTTCTCAACATTGTACCTTTCGCGCTCATGCTCGGCGGCGCGTCTTCCTCCACACCTTTCGGTCAAATTGGGATGCAGCGCTATGCAGTTCAGCTACTTGCCTATGAATTACCTTTCATAATAGCAGCTATAACGGTAGCAGGCGCAGCGAATTGGAGCTTGAATATAGCTGAAATAGTCGGGGCACAATCTGGGAGCTGGCAAAACTGGTTTATTTTCCAAACTCCACTCGCCGCAATTGCTGCTTTCTTATCGTGTCCAGGAAAATTACTCAAAGTACCTTTCGATATTCCGGAAGCCGATACCGAAATTGTAATGGGCCCCTTGGCAGAGTATTCCGGCCCGAAGCTTGCGATATTCCATATCTCTCAAGATATTGAACTTTTAGCCGTTGCGGGATTCATCGCAGCAATCTTCCTGGGCGGTCCGCAGTCATTAATAATCGGAGGATTAGTGATACCAGGGTTTGTAATCTTTTTCTTAAAGTGCTTGGCCATTCTACTCTTGTTAACCTTTATCAGGACTGCTAATGCTCGGTTAAAAATCAGGCAAACACTCAAATTTTACTGGACCTTCATTGCTGGAATTGCCTTAATCAATCTTATCTGGGTGGCGATTTAAGTGGCAACCAAAATATTCGCCCATTTACTCAAAGATGTAAAAAGACCTGGACTTTGTATCCAGTGTGGGGCCTGTGCGGCGGCTTGCCAGGTTCAGGCCATAGAAGACGGACAGATTGTAGGAACCTGCGAAAGATGCGGATTTTGCTACGCTCAATGCCCTCAAACTAGAGAGCCTGAAAAGGTTGAAAATCTTGTTTTCGGTACAAATTCATCGGATTCTGATTTTGGGATTTATCAGGATGCGTTTTCGGTTATAACAAAGGATCCTGAAATTAAAGAAAATAGCCAGGACGGCGGAGCTGTGACATCTATTTTATCATCTCTTTTAGATCAGGATTATATAGATGCAGCTGTAGTGATGGGTACTGGAGAGAAACCTTGGAACCCTAAACCGAAGGTAGCACTTACGAAGGATGATATCATTGAATGTGCCGGGTCAAAATTCAGTCCAGGATCTACTCTTGTGGGTCTGCGAGAGGCTGTGGATTCATACGGAAAAGACGAGATAGCTGTTGTCGGGACGCCTTGTCAGGTAAAGGCCCTGAGGAGAATGCAGTTCGATGACATGGCTTTCTATCATCTTTCGGATCACATTAAGTTAGTAGTCGGCCTGTTTTGTATGGAATCTTACGACTATGACAAACTTGAGGAGTTAGTAGAAAATGAACTAGACCTTTCACTTGAAGACATAAAGGAATTTGACAAAAAGAATGAAAACTTAGTCATCTATCCCAAAGAAGGTTCGAAAAAGGAAGTGCCATTGGACTCACCAGAACTTGAAGAGATTACAAATACTGCTTGTACGGTCTGCCCAGATTTTGCTTCAGAACTTGCTGATATATCGATTGGTTCGGTTGGATCTCCTGAGGGGCGTTCAACAGTTATAGTGCGTACAGATGTCGGATCATCCTCTTTTGAACTCGCTAGAGGTAACAGCGATTCGCTAGATGTGAAGGCTCTCGATTCTGTTGAGCCAGGAGCTGAACTATTAGAGAAACGGTCAGAAAGCAAGAGAAAATCGGCCTTAAAAGAACTGAATCGCCGGAAAGATGAGGATGAATCAATAGCTCCATGGTTTGAGGAGGACGGTGATTAGATGAAAAGTGAAGACATAATAAATCCCCTAAGCTCGGCCTTGTCTCAGATTCTAAGCAAATTCTCAAATTTTTTTAAAATAAAGTCCCAGTCAAATCCAGAAGAGCAAAAATCTGAGAATAGTTCAGAAGATGATCCACCCCAGAATACAACAACAATCATACCCTCATCGGACGACCCAGGGGAAAGGGTCCACGAAGGTCATGGCCCTCCATTTTTCGTAAAATCGATGGATGAAGCTCAAGCATGGTCTTTGTGGGTAATAAATTACTTCACGGCGTGCGGCTTTTGTGAACTTCTGCCTTGGGTAGGATCAGGATATGATATGGAAAGACTTGGAATAAAAGCGGTGTCGACACCTAGACATGCGGATGTCCTGATTGTAGCTGGATATGTTACACAAAAAGCAGCGAAACGGATTAAAAGAATTTACGAACAAATGCCTTCCCCCAAACATGTTATGGCGCTCGGAAGCTGCCCGATGACAGGCGGCATGTATTGGGATTCATACGCAACGATAAAGAGTGTCGATGAAGTTATCCCGGTGGATATATGGGTCTTAGGCTGTCCTCCCAAACCCGAAAACATAGGACATGCGATAGTGATGGCAATGAAAGCGATAAAAGGAGGAGCTGGAGGGCACTGAAATGACTTGGGAGAAAGTCAAGAAGGTGTGAATTGAAATGCCTACAAAATCCGAGTTGTTGGAAGAAAAAAACGAAGACATCTTAAAAAACATGGCAAAGGACAAGGATCTCTCCGGCTATTCCAAAATGAAAAAAGATGAACTGATAGACTTAATCAACTCAAACTATACAAAATCAGAAATTCAAGCTTGGCTGGAAAAAGAAGAGGAAGAAAAGCACGAAAATTTGAGCTCACCGGAAACAGAGATACTGTCGTCTTTAGAATCTAATTTTGAAATATCCGTCCTTTCAACGGAGGAAAATAGCTTTTCAGTGAAGGTAGATATTGATGATGTTTACGATATTTTATCTTCACTTAAGGAAGAAGGGCTCGATCATCTCTCCGATGTTACTTGCGTCGACTATATAGATGACGAGGAATTCGAACTAATTTATCACCTGTGGTCTCACGACTTAAAGTTGAGAGTGGCCATAAAGTCCAGAGTTCCTCGGGAACCGAAGCCGTCAGTAAAGTCGATAACTGATCTATGGGTAGGCGCGCAAATTCACGAAAGGGAGAATCACGAAATGTTTGGTATAGAATTTACCGGAAACCCGAATCTAAAACCACTTTTCCTCGAGGGTTGGGAAGAAATTCCACCCTTCAGGAAGGACTTCGATACTCGAGAATATGTCAAGGAAAAATACTATGGAGGTAAGTACGAGTATGGCGAGTAAAGAATCGGAAAAAGAAATTTCTTTCAAAATACCCTTTGGCCCGCAACATCCAGCCTCTGGACACTTCTACGCATCTGTAGAGGTCGAGGGAGAAAGGGTAGTTGATCTTGAGCCTTCCCCAGGATATCTTCATAGGGGATTCGAGAAGCTAATGGAGTATAGAAATCACCCCCAAAATGCGGTTTTGGTCGATCGGATTAACGTTTTCGAGCCGTTCAGCTGGGAGTTAGGATATGCGAATGCCATCGAAAAATTGTCTGGGGTTGAGGCTCCGGAGAGAGGTAAGTTCATTAGAACTATTATGACGGAGCTGGGTAGGATTTTGAGCCATGTGACGTGGACTGGAATTCTATCCATGGCATTAGGACATGAGAGCGCGAACAAAATCGCTTTCGGGGATAGGGAAAAGATACTTCGCCTGAATGAGATAGTCACGGGTGGAAGATTGTATCCCTGCTTTATAGTTCCTGGAGGGGTTAGGAGAGATATCAACGAAAAGTTTGTAGAAGAAGCGACTGAGGCTTTGGATTACTTTGAGGACCAGTTGAGTCTCTACGACTCCCTTCTTTTCAAAAACGAAACCTTTATTGAGAGAACTAGAGGAGTAGGAAAGTTTCCCTCCGCTGAAAAAGCCATAGAGCTAGGAGCTACTGGCCCAAATATTAGAGGATGCGGAGTCAAAACGGATGTTAGGAAGGATGAGCCTTATGATGCTTACCCTAAGGTAGATTTTGCTGTCCCAGTTGAGGAGGAAGGAGATGCTTACGCTAGATCTCTCGTTAGAAGAAGGGAAATCTCAGAAAGCATATCAATAGTAAGACAGTTGCTCGATAAAATGCCTCATGGAAAGTTTAGAATTAAAAATCAATCCCTTTTTGCAAAGTCTCCGGAAGGTGAAGTGCATTTTTGTTTGGAAACGGCTAGAGGAGAGGGCTGCTATCATATCGTGAGTAATGGAAAGACAAACATTTATCGGTCAAAAGTTAGAGGGCCTAGCTTTTCGCATTCTCTTTCCGAGTTTCCTTATCTTGCTGAGGGGCATGAAATAGCTGATGTTCCCATAATTTACTGGAGTTTGGATTCTTGTCCAGCAGATATGGATAGGTGAGAAAATGTCGGAAGATGAAAATGGAAAGTTGAAGGAATTCTTGACAAACAAGCTGGCAGGCGTATTGAGACCGTTCAAAGTTTTAAAGAATTTGTTGAAAGATCCAATGACTTTGGAGTTTCCAGCTGAGACACTAGAGCCCGTAGAGGGATATAGAGGGAGGCACGTCTTGGACGAGGAAAGATGTGTTGGATGTGGAATATGTGCCTCGATGTGCCCTAACGAAGCAATAGATCTTGTAGAATGGATGGATCAGGAATATCCAGAAATAAATCTCGCGAAATGCTGCTTCTGTCAACTCTGCGAGGAATACTGCCCCAGAAACGCTCTAAATCTGACGCCGGAGGTTATGCTTTCCTACATGGAAAAGTCGGAAGTAGTTTTCGGACCGGAAAAATTGAGTCAGCCCCCGTAATCACAATCAGAGTAGAAAAGAATGAAGGAAGATATGTACTTGGTTAGATCCAAGAATGAGGATATCAAGAGGAATGCCGAATACGGCGGTGCTGTAACCGCCTTGCTCAAATACATTTTAGAGGACAATGTAGCGGATGCGGTGCTGACAGTTAAACCTCAAAACGATGACAGGTTTAACGGTTTGCCGGTTCTTATTGACGAAACAAGTGAGCTGATTAGCACTGCGGGATCCTTGCATTGTGTTTCGCCCAATATCCCGAGATATCTTAGGGAATATTGTGATGGAGCTTCCGACAGCAAAATTGCCGTCGTCGGTAAACCCTGTGATATTAAAGGTATTATCGAAATGGCGAAGAGAGAAGCGGTCGAAATAGAAAATCTTTTCCTGATAGGAGTTAATTGCACGGGCACTATGTCACAAGCGACTGCCAAAGAAATGTTTGAGGAGGAGTTCGAGGTGAATCCCTCAAACGTCATTAGAGAAGAAATAGAACCGGAGGAGAATAGGATAAAAATTAGGCTGAAAGATGGTTCCGAAAAGGAAAGGGAATTGGATGAGATTGAAGAAAAGGGATTTGGAAGAAGAGAAAACTGTAGATGGTGCGACACCAATATTCCTAGGTCAGCCGACATAGCTTGCGGAAAATGGGGAGCTGAGGGCGAAGAAACGACCTTTATTGAGATTTGCTCCGAAAAGGGTTCCGATTTGATCGATGGGGCGAAAAATAAAGATTTTGTAGAGGCAAAGAGACCGAGCGATGGCGCGATAGAGATAAGGAAAGAAAAGAATGAAGCAGCGATTCAAAAGGCGCTAAAATGGCAAGAAAAGATTCTCGGCGAACTTCGAGGAATGGATCTTGATGAAAAATATGGTTACTGGATGGAAAACTTTGATAGATGTATTAAATGTTTCAGCTGCCGTGATGCTTGCCCTATATGTATCTGTGAAGATTGCGTACTCGAGGTTCATAATGATATGGTTCCAGGTGGAGGAGAGTTACCCCCCGAGTTCTCCTTCAGCATGATTAGGGCTGCCCATGCTATGGATTCGTGTGTTAACTGCGGACAGTGTCAGGATGTTTGTCCCGCGGAGATACCCTTGACCCGCCTAACTTTTATGATGAGCCAGGAATTGGCAGATGTCTTTGGTTACGAACCAGGAGTCGATTTAGAGGATGAACCACCGCTAAGTCACGCCTTTGATGATGAGCTCGAAATAGAAGATACCTGTGTCGACTTTTCAGAATTAAAAAGGGAGAAAACATAACATGGAGGATTTTGAACCTAGGATAATCGGTTTCACCTGTAGATGGTGTGCATACCAGGCTGCTGATACTGCGGGGACCAGCAGGAAAAAGTATCCAACCAACGTATCATTTATTAGGATTCAGTGTACTGGAAGAGTCAGCCAGTCCCTTATCCTTAAAGCCTTCGCCAGAGGAGCAGATGGGGTTTTGGTAGCCGGCTGCCATCCCGGAGAATGTCACTACGAGAGAGGTAATCTACACGCTAGGAGGAGAATAACGGAGCTGAAACCCTTTTTAGAGGCAATAGGCCTCGGCGAAGATAGGCTCAGGTTAGAGTGGATAGGTGCATCCGATGTGCCGAAGGTTCCGAAGACAGTGAAAGAGTTCACTGAAACTATTAGAGAAATGGGCCCAAGCCCACTGAGGGATCATGAATGAAGGGCAACGAAAAATTCAAATCAGTTCCGACTGTCTGTCCCTTTTGCGGCACGGGTTGTGGCATCAATTTAATCGTTAAGGACGGTAGCATAGTTGGAACCGAACCGAGGTCAGATCATCCTGTAAATGAGGGAAAGAACTGTTCCAAGGGCCAAAATGCTTATAAATTCCTTAACAGCGATGAAAGGCTAACTAAACCCCTAATTAAAGATAATGGCGAATTTAAAGAATCTTCTTGGGAAAAAATACTTGATTTGATATCTGAAAGAATACAAAACGAAGATGGAAGGTCAGTTGGGTTCATTAACTCAGGCAAGCTGATGAACGAAGCTCTCTATTCTATGCAAAAGTTTGTAAGGATAGCGACAGGTGAAAGCAATATAGACAATTGCTCTAGGTTTTGCCACTCTACAACTGTTCCTGCCCTTTCTTCAACAGTCGGATCCGGAGCTATGCCCATTTCTTCAATTAGTATAGAAGAGGCCGACTGCATTTTTTTAGTGGGATCCAATTTAGCTGAAAACTATCCCCTGATAGCCAGACGAGTTACAAGGGCGAGGAAAAAGGGCGCGAAGGTCATTGTTGCAGATCCTAGAAAGACTGCATCTGCGAGAAATATCGCCGATATTCACTTGAAGCTAAGGCCGGGTACGGACATCCCACTGGTAAATTCAATGATGAAGGTAGTTTTGGAGGAAGGACTGGAAGACGGAGAATTTATCGAAAAAAGAACAAAGGGCTTTGAAGAATTAAAAGATCATCTTTCAGGTTACGATTCGGAAGAATCAGAAAAAATAACGGGATTATCGATAGAAGAAATCTCGGAAGCTGCCAAAATTTACGCTGAGGCTGAAAGGGCATGCATACTATTCAACGCGGGAATCGCGCAGCATCGGCACCCCGTCGCTGTGGGAAATATTCAAGCTCTCGTTGACCTAGCCCTGATGACGGGTAATTACGGGGAGCCAGGCACAGGGGTAAATCCCTTAAGAGGCCATATCAATGGCGAGGGTTTCGGTGATATGGGTCCTGTTCCCCCCAAATATCCGGGATTCAGGAAAATAAACGAGGAAAGTGCGGAGATGTTCGAGGAATGGTGGGATGCGGATGACCTCCCGACGGAACCAGGAAAGACCTATATGGACATGGTTGAAGACTGTGAAATCCTCTATATTACGGGTGCGAACCCAATGGTTTCAGCTCCGGATACAAATAGAGTCAAAGAATTGCTACAAGAAAAAGATCTAATAGTTGTTCAGGATATCTTCATGACAGAAACCGCGGAGCTGGCCGATATTGTTCTCCCCGCAGCCGCTTGGGCCGAGGAAGAAGGGACCGTTACCCAAGTCGATAGAAGAGTTCAGAAGATGAACAAAGCAATAGATCCTCCCGGAGAGGCCAGACCTGACTGGAAAATTTTCTGCGATTTAGCTGCAAAGATGGGCTTCGGAGAAAAGCTCGACTACGACTCTCCGGAAGAAATCTTCGAAGAGATAAGAGAAGTGATTCCACAGTACAGGGGTATAAATTATGAAAGACTGAAAAAGGCTGGCGGGATTCAGTGGCCATGTCCTTCGGAAGATTCTTCGGGGACTGAGACATTTTACGAAGATGAATTTAAAAATGAGGATGGGCTAGCTCACTTTCAGACCATCGAATATAAGGATCCGCTGGAAGTTACAGATGAAGAATACTCCTATATTTTCACCAATGGAAGGACGATATTTCATTACCATACAGGGACAATGTCTAGGGAAATTGATAGATTAAACGAAGAGGTCGAAAATGGGTTTGCCGAAATAAATCCCAAAGATGCCGATGATCTTGGCATTGAGAACGGTGATGAGGTAATTCTTGAATCGAGAAGAGGAAGTGTTCAAGCAACTGCTAGAGTAACGGATAATATTTTGGAAGGGGTTGTATTTTTACCATTTCATTTCTCTGAAAGCGCTGCAAATGTTTTGACAGGATCTGATTCAGATCCTCCGTCCAAGATGCCAGAGTTTAAGTTCTGCGCTATCAGAGTAAGTCCAAAGTAAAACATTTAGTCAAATAGAAGAGAATTCTATATCCACAAGATAGTTATTCATCCTATACTTTTTTGGTCGCTAACTGGCTCCGGCTTCTCCCTTCGCGGACATCATGTAGCCTTTCGTCTGCTAAAACAGCAGCTTCCTCCGCCGTCGAGCCGCATCCAATACCAGCTTTGAGTTCAACGCCTGTTTTTTCCTTGACTAGCGCAAATGGTTCTTCGAAGTGCTTTTCCGTCCACCCGTTTGAAAGGGCCATAAAGTTGTCCCCGCCTATATAAAACTCTAAAGCCCCCAGTCTCTCCATCTCTTGGCTCAAAGTTGAATGAACTTCTTCTATAAGCTTATCTTCTTTTGCCGAGAAGACACCTTCCCAATCGTGGATTGGATGGGTGATGAATCGGCGTTTAGTTTCACTGCCCCCTCCC
>CAYNPN010000036.1:0-18962 GCA_964399085.1 Hadarchaeota archaeon (SeqCode)
GTATCCAGAGGTCGGGTCGTAGCTATGGAGTTCGGGGCACTGCCACTGGTACCCCCGTTCACAGTCCACGAGGGATCCAGTCCCCGAGGTCCTGACGCCTCCGAACTCGGCTTCGGAGACTCGAACGAGGTCCTGTCTCAGACATACCGTGAATCAGTTATTTTCGTTCTCTCGCCAAAAGAATTAAAACATATCGGATTCATCGCCCATCCCATCCACGATTGGGAAGGTGTCTTCTCCGATAAAAAGATAATTTTATGGAAGACTCCAGGAATATGAAATTGTAAACGAAGGAGGGGTAAAAATATACCTAGTATTAACGACGGCCGGAAGCGTTGAGGGGGCCGAAAAAATAGCAAATACACTTGTCGAGGAAAGGCTATCTGCCTGCGTAAATATCTTGCCGAATATACGCTCCATATATAGGTGGAAAGGTAAAGTAGAGAGAGACGAAGAAGTTCTTCTTTTAGCCAAAACGGCTGAGGAGGAATTGGAAGAAATAATAGAAACTGTTGAAAGGATTCACAGCTACGAGACGCCCGAAATACTCGCATTTCAGTCGGAGGACGGACTTCCCGAATATCTAGAGTGGATAGAAGATAATGTCGGGGAGTAGAATCGGAAGATCTAAAGTATCTTTCCTAGCTCAATCGATCGACTGGCACCGATAACAGAAAATCGCCAGCCAAAACCAATCTTTTTAGTTTTAGAGACAACATATTGGCCATCGACCTGTTAGATTGTCTTAAGCCAATGGGTACTTTTCGACCCTCTATCTCTATAGATCCTAATTTTCCTTCAAACGATTCGTTGAGGCAAACACGGACACATAACCCACAATTAAAACATTTTTTCTTGTCTATCCCCTTCATTTTCGTGAAAGCATCTGTTGGACAATATTTTTCTGAAACACAGGCTTCATGATTGCCACATTCATCCACGTCAAAACTTACTTCGTGATCGGTTCCTTGCCAAACCGGAGCATAGCTGCCTTCAGAAAAGGGAACTCTATCATGTATATCTGCCAGAGGCAAGTTTACACCTCTATCCAAAATTTTCAGGTTGGAAAAAATTTCCTCATCGAGAACGGGGATTGGAACGGCCAAAGAGGTTATACATTCCGGTCCTTCCGAAGTCTTAAATCCGCCCATAAATTGGGGCTCCATGTTTTTCATATCTGCAATTACCGAAAGGTTCGGATTCTCGGGCTCACTCCTAGTACCTTCTCCAACCACATAGCCTATACCCCCGTTGAGTAGAATCTTACTCCCCACGCCGATCGCATCTAAATCGGGATCGTTTTCAATTGGATTTATCTCACCACAGCCGCTTACCGATATCTCCTTATAAGGACCCTCTAAACCCATAACGGAAAATATGCTTTTAACCTCGTCCTTCTGAGTATTCAAAAAGGCCATATAATTTTTGAATGCGCTCCTTGTCGTGAAAATCCGGGCGTATCCCAAATCATCCAAAGTCACTCTATTCTCGAAGGTCTCTCCATCCGAATCCACCCGTACTTGGATATCCTTCCCTTCGACAAGATCTCTCAGCAAGTGGCCGCCCCCATAGGCATAGGGATCGGAGATAGAACTTGTCGGACCGTAAACAATCAAATCCACAATCCCTAACCTCTCGTTAGGGCAGGGACCGGGGAACGCCGGGACGTCGTTTAACCAAATCTGATCGGCCCTCTCAAACTCCCCCCTCTCGGCCACGGGTACCGACAAAATCGCCGCAGTACCGGACATCAAGCCACAGGTAGCCGTAGTTACCACATCTACGTCCTCGGGCCCGGTAACATCATTATTCCTAACTCTATCCTTGAATTCACTGGCCGATAGAACGGTGGCCTCACCATCCCGAATTTTATCATTTATCTCCTCGACGGATTTCAAAAATATCCCATCAATTGAACTCTTCCCGGAGGAGTTCACTTAGGCGGTCCATCCGGTTAGGTTGGTAGGCAGGTTAATAATAATTTTCAAGCTAGTATTGACTGTTACTAACAAAAAGTTACTTTTCCGGAGGGTCAGTTAGGTCAGTTAAAGTACTAATCTTCCTCTTCGGGTGGCCAGTTATCGGCAAGGAAATCCTTAATTCCCGATGAGTCTCCAGGTCCGACCAGAACATTCCAACCCGAGTCGACTTCTATTTGTCCTGAGAGAACCGCCGCATCACCAGGCAATATCATGCTCCTATGAGACACTTTATCTTCGAAGCCCTCTTCTTCTATCGCATCGACAACCTTATCCGCAGTCATCATATCTCCTGCAACTGCCGAGGTAACCGAAGTGCCATCTGTGTCGACCGGATATATATAACAGTCGATTCCTTCGCAGTCTCCCTCTACGGTGTAGTAAGTTAGAGCAAAGTTAGTTGTGATTAGAATCGGCGAGTCTTCATCCGGATTCCCGACCTCGTGAAGTTCGGGCTCGACGCTGGCCGGATTTCTCGGATCCTGATAAAGATCTTGACCTAAGACCATGTTAGGCATGAGAGACCAAATCTCGTCGGAATGAAATATTAAAGCGTCGACTGCATTATCTGTGAGCACACAGCTGATAGTTCCTTCCATAAATGCAGCTTCGTTCTCATCATCCTCCTGCATCCAAGCAGTCGCTGGTATTCCCAATATCGGGTGCCTTAGGGGCCTGAACTCATCTTCTATCGCCGCTCTACGGAGTTTAACTATCTTGTTTGTGGTAGATCTAAGATCTTGGGGATCGGTTCCCGGATCTAAAACAATTTTATCCTCTTCTACCCCTTTGGCCTTAGCGCGAGTCGATATCTCAATGAGACCATCTATATCTCTCGAGCTCACCGTCATGGGGCAATCATGCTCCATGGCAAGATCGGCAATATCTTCCCAATTATCCATATTGGCTGCATAAAGCAGGGGATTACTATCCCCTACAACCTCCAAACCGCTCTCAAGAACATCTGAATCATAAGAACATAGAACTATCGGGTAATCCGTATTTTCACTCGCAAGCTCAACTGCATGCTTGAAAGCCTCCGGATCTCCGCTTTTGGATCTGACTGCAACTCCGTCGAAGGATAATCTTTCCCCAATTTTGATCCTGCTATATGAGGAAATCCATTCTACTTTATCCACCAATTCATCGTCGTCCATCTCATCATGAACATCTATAATCATTGCCACGGGATTGAACCAGGTCTTCTCATGGCGGTACATGACGTCCTCGCCGCCAATCACACACGAGTCCTCTCCATCGCCAATAGTAACCGGCCTGACCAACGGTGTCAAGAGCTCTACCAACTCTTCCTTTTGACTTTCATTTTTGGGTTCCGTCATCGGTGGGCAATCAACTACATCGGCGCGGCGCTCGATAAGCTCTGTAGCAAATCCCATACAGGTTTTGGTTCCACATTCTCCACAGTTATCGCCTGGGAGAAGCCTGTAAACATCCATCGGTCCTAAATCCTTCGGCAATCAAATCACCTCACACGGTAGTAACCCAATTTTGAAGATCAGTTCGAGGCTCCCTTCCTCCCGAGAGTCTGTCCACAATCTCATTTAGAACTCTTACTGCCCTCGGATGAAGGGACATTAGCACGTCCGATCCCGTAAGTATCATGGATAGGCCTGTATAGACTTCCCAAAGAGGGCCTCTGTGTTCTCTTGGGCCCCACTCCTCATTATACTTATCTCTAGGAACTTCGGCTCCCATCCAGGCCTCTCGAGCTCCCCAAGCATTGGTAACTCCATTGCTTATGGGGAAATCCAACTCATCATCGCCGCCCAGACCGGACATCCTGATTCTCTGCATAACTGAGTAGGAATATTCCAAACCATAACCGAGCCCGGCGGTGGTCGGATCCATAACAATCTTATCCCTATCGACACCATATTTCATCAATTTTCGATTCAATTCTTTCTGCAAGTTGATATCAATCGTGGTCCAGGATAGAATATTATGGTTATATTCCATTGCGGCATCCGCAATCTTTTTCCAATCAAGATCTAGGGTAGCAGAGGCTAATAGACATTTTTCTCCCTCCGCAGCTTCTGCCGCCGCAGTTAAGACTTCGGGATCCTTATCGGGATTACCGCTACCACCAATAACCAGCGGCACGTCAACGGCCTCCAGTACCTCCTCGACCGATTTCGCTGCTTCTTTTGGAGGGGTATCGGCCCCTTTTGGGTCTGTGGAAGTCAGATGAATCGTGACCATTTCTGCCCCGTATTCTTCGACAGATTTCTTTGCCCACTCGCCTGGATGCCCCATTACATCCTCATAATGCTTGCTAATTACTCCGGGGAGTGGGACTTCAGAATCAAAAGTATCGAAGGTTACCACGGGCATGTGAGGATTTTCATCGTCGGGATAGAAGGGCATACATTTCTCTCCACCTAGAGTCACAGTCTCTTTCCGAGTTCCACCTTCCGAACTAGTAGCCCCCATCTGAACTTCCTGAATCTGATTCGACCATTCCTCTATCCTAGGCTCATATTCCTCTATCTCCACCTCTTCGCCCGCCGCCGCAGGAGCTAGTTCTGGAGCTATTTGAGAAACAGCTTCGGGGGACAATTCAAACTCAATACCCTCCGCTTCGATATCTAAACCTTCAAGAACTACTTCATCTTCCTCTAAATCAATAGAGTCTATATCTTGTAGTACCTTTTTCAATACCTCTTGGATTTTACCCTTATCCTGTAATTTCATTATTATCTCCTTTCAGAATATATTTTTATAGAGGAGCTTTGAATCCACCTTAACTCAAAAACTTCGAGGAATTTACTCCTTTTTCTTAATAGTTAGCTTTTCAACGTGGATTTCTGGATTTTGGAGAGATATTTCAAGCCCAACTCCACCCGCTGCGACTGCTCCTCCTTCGGCTTGTGGGGCTGCTTCCTCTTCCTCTTCTTCTTCTGGCTCCTCTTCAATTTCAAGTTCCATTGACATTATATCTCACCTCTTGCCCAACGATAATCTAAATCATCAAGATAACCACCAGGTTCGCCACCGAGTACATCCCTCTCCTTCATCTCATCAATCACATTTCTAAATTGAACTTCGTTTAACCCCAGAGCATCGGCAGCTTCTGCCTGCTCAATGTTGCCACCTTGCTCCTTGATGTAGCTTACTGTTTCTTTAATCAGATCTTCCGTCACGTCGACCCATCTGGAGACAACTGGATGGTCCCTTTCTTCCAGCATTTCTTTTATCTCGTTTACGTCTCTAGTTTCCTCCTCGGTGATAATACTATCATAAACTTCATCGGGGATCGTATCCTTTAGTTCTTCCTTTATCTCCTTCGGCATCCAGACCATTCTGTGCCAGCCACCGTCTCCTTGAAGGAACTTGGGAGATCTCATATATTCAATTGCACCGCCCAAGAAACCGTAGGACTGCTGTCCACCTCCGACCGTCCCTGCCATGGAGGAGAACGGAATTCCAAGAGGAGTGTCTCCTTCAAAGTCTCTGTGAATGAAACCGATTCCATCAACCTCTGGGATGTAGAAGTAAATCCCTTCAAAGCAGCCACAAGAAGTATGCACATAATCAAAGATGGTGTGCATCCTAAACCGTTCATTTGCTCCGTCAGTCTTCTCCTTAACCGCTTCATTGGCACCCGAAAACTCTCTTGCAGGATCGTCCTCGTTGACTATTTCCCCTTTATCTACCTCAAAGTAAGGCCCTTCGGGATCTACAGTAGCAGCAGCCTGACCATCGAGATACGTAATCGCTCCACAGAGGCTAATTCTATCCGGAGTTACGATACAAGCATGATCTGGAGCAAAGGACTGACAAAGAACACAGCCGTAAAATTTGTCCACATCTTCCTCGTGAAGATCCCTTACTCTCTCATCTCTTGCGGTCCAGGTCTCCTGTGCCTCCTCTAGGTTTTCCTCTACATCTCCCTCTTTGGTGTAATAAGTAACTTCAATCTTGTCGATAAATGTCTGCTCAGTCTTATACATCTTCATTATAGCCTCTCCAATTTTTTCGAGGGTATCCACTCCCTCTTCAAAGACTTCGTCGGAGAGTCTCATCCAGACATCGCCTCTCTGGTTGAGATGCATTAGTCCATGGATATAGTTACAGAACTCATGATGTCTCCTCTCTATGACCGACTCTAGATTTTTAGGATTAAGTTCCTCAGTCGGTTCGACATAAACATCAATTGAGACCCCTACCGCCATGCTCGTTCCGGACTCTATCTCATCCAAATCGGGCCCTACAATGTTTACATTCTCATCATTAACATCGTCAGAATCCTCCGCCGCCAAAACAAGCTCGTATCCTGGATTCTCAGTTCCGCCGAATTCTACCTTGTATTCTCCGCTACGAATTCTCTCCCCTTCGTACATCGGCCCAATATCGACCGGAATTATCTCATCCCAACTCTTTTCTTCAAGCGCCATATTGAATCATCCCTATTTCGCTCATAGATTACTCACTACTTCTTTTAACTCTTTTTCCCATTTTTCCTGATCCATATTGGGATAAGAGAAATCGGCGTACTGCTGGTGTCTCCAATCTAACGTTATAACATTGCTAACTCCACAAGATCTTAAGCCTGAAAGAAATCTGGTCTCGATATGATAGGGCGCTCCAGCCAAGACTATCATATCATATTCTTCTCCTTCATCATCACAAAGTATATCGAGAATTTCCATCAATCCATACCTCGCGTCAGCTTCTACGTCGATCTCATTTGGTGCTGAGGATTCAGTTTTGTAAACTGTGGAATCTGTTTTTTCTATCATCTCTTCCAATGTTCCCTTGGGATACTCATCCACTTCGGAAGCTAGAACGAAAAGGGCATTGTCGGCTCTGGCCAACATCTTTCCTAGAGCCTTAGATTTAAGTTCCGTCGCTCTTACCCGGCCACTCGTTTCCGCATACATATACGGGTCAGGCATAATCATTATCTCCTTTATTGAACTCTTCCTAATCCTTCTTCAATTTCTTCTTCGTCAAGTAGAGTTGGTTGACTTCCACCGAACTTGCCTTTCTCCCATCTATCATCTTCTTCCAGAATATCCATAACTTCCGTGCGATGCTTCATTGGAACGTCCTGCTCTCTTCTCACAAACATATGGAGGTCAGGTGGATATTCTTCCTCAAAGTATTCGTCATAGAGATCTATATAGTGGGACAACTTAATCTGTCTACCTGCATCCGTATCCGCAGGCCTGATACAGAGCTTTACAGACTTAACCATCAACTCTTCGGGAGATTCCGCATAGTGAACTAAGTGCTCGGGTGCAGGTTCGCTTGTGAACTCTTCATTTGGATTCCTCTTATTTCGAGTCTTCCAAAGCTCAGGTTTGTCCCGACGGCCCATTTGAGCTCTTCCGTACGTGGCACAGCGGGGTCCAAGTATAACTGGTATTCCTACTCGTTGAACACCATTTGCAATTGAAACGGCCTTCTGGGACATCGCTCCCCACGAAATACCGGCTGCACCCACTCTGTTCAGGATATAATCAGAAATCTCTTTGTAATTTCCTCTAAGACCCATTCTAGCAAATATGTTAGCAATTTTGATAGCGGCGCCAGTTATGTGAGCATTTGAAACACAAGAGCCACAGTTCACAACTCCGCCAGCCTCAAAAGCACCCGGGAACTCTTCATAAACTGTCTCGCCATCTTCGTTCTTGAAGTAAGCTACATCCATTGCGTGACATCCAGTCAGGGTGACGATGTAATTCCTTTTAGCAAGCTCTCTGGTGACTCTGTAAATGGGCTCTCTGAAGCTCTTATCGGCATCGGGATAGTTGGAACAGCCAACAAGCGCTATTACTCCTGGTATCTCACCCATCACAATCGGTGACCCTACATCTCTAATTTCGGTGTCCCTAATCGGGCCCCTACCCGCTCTAACCTTGAATTGCTCCTCCTTAACATCCTTATCGGCGGCTTTTTCCATCACTTTCATAATATGAACATCATTAGGACAAGCCTCATCACATCTCCCACAGCCTATACAATGATGTAAGTAAAGATCCGAAAGGTCTTCAAAGTTGCCATCCTTGGCCTCCTCCATCGCCTCTTTAATCGGTAAATCATTCACGCAACTTCTGTTACATTGACCACAGAGAGCACAATTATCCACCAAATCCTCTATATCCTGTTGGGAAGGAGGAACTTTCGAGTCCTTCCTATCGTCGGATATACCCTGTGCGACCTTGACTGCTACCTCTCCTACCTTTTCTAAGTCAGTAATCAAAACTCCATCTTCTCCGTTTTCTACCATATCCTCCACGATTTCGTCAACTGGATCATCACTCCTATCCTCCAATCCGTAACAAATCTTAGTAGAGGTAGCTATAACCTTGCTTCCTACCTCGGTTGCCTCTCTGAAGGTATCAGCACGTACGCACTGCTCATCAGTAACAACCACGTCAGCTACACCAGACCTTATAAATTTCAATGCGCTAGCTAAAGAACCCACAATCTTTGGATGTTGATCAATCCTAGTCATATCCAAAATGGTACAACACAAACCGGAAACTTCAATATCATCCCAAAGGTCATTCTCTTCAGCATACCTCATTATGTCCTCGGCACCAACAACGTTGTGTCCATAAACCAAGATGTTTGGTTTTTCTTTGTCAACAGTTCCCATACCCGTTTCGACCAATGGAGCATCCGGATCGCCCTTCGGCATGTCATACGCAGCAATCTGGGCGATGTCTGCTACCTCCATTCCAACATGATCGAGCATCCCAGTGTTCAGTGCCTTGGATTCAAAATCAATGTAATTTCCCTCTTGTCCAGTATGAAGAGCATCAGCAGTTTGAACAAGCTGCTCCTCAACATAATCCAAAACAGCTCTCAAATCCGCCAACGTCTCAGGCTTTATCCCACAAACCAATCTTGTATTTGGCGCCTCGACATCAACATGATCTCCCATGTCCAATTCAACGTCGGGACCAAATTTCTCAATCGCATCCTCTACAACATCTCGGGCATGTGCGGTATGAGCTGAACAACCCCAGTTGGCCCTCATCAGAGTTTTACGGGCGCCTTGATCTTGAAGTCTTAATCCACAAGCCCCCTCCTTACCATCAGAAAGATCACAAACACCAAAAGCACAGAAACAACACTGAGTACAAGACGGGAAGTATACGGGCCTATACCTATTGAGCAATTTAAAGTCCCAGTCTCTTAAATCAGTCAAACCGGGCATAGGGGTAGGTCCAAGAGGCTCCCAATCAGCAGACTCATCAATAGTCTCGCCTACGGTCAGCTCTAGGTCTTCCACGGACAGATTGTCCGATTCCATCTTCCCTATTTCCAACCTATCTTTTGACATAATGTTCTCGACCAAAATTAATCTTCAATCTTTAAATGTTTATTGGAACTTTTGTTAGAATATTATAACGGCGTTATAAAAATGTTCCGTTATGAATTTTTGTAGTTTAAATACCCCAAGATTGTATACACTTAAATCGAAATTAATTTTCTATCTCCAGCAATGAATCGGCAACTTTCTCAATTTCCTCTAATTCTAAGTCTAGTTTCTCGCCCTTCAATCCGGCCTCAAACACTCTTTCATCTCTGGGAAGTATTCCGAGAACCTTTTCCTCATCTATCGATTCCAAAATAATATCCTCTGCATCTCCATCCATCTTATTTAGAATGAAGTAAACATTCTTCTCTATTTCCTCTCCAAAATTCGCGATCTTTTCTGATAATTTAATTGACTCTCTCGTTGGATCAACGACGGCCAAGATAACGTCCGCTCCTTCTTCTACCTTTCTCCCAAAATGCTCTACTCCCGCATCCATATCAACTATCAATATATCATCTTCGCCCAGAGAGAGCTTTTTGAGAAACTCGCCCGAGAGCACATTCATCGGGCAGGCGCATCCCTCTCCATACTCACTTATTTTTCCTATCGCTAACAAGCTCAAGTTATTTTCATGAGATAGATATTCATCTGGCAACTCCGAAATTTCTATCCCGTCCTGAATTTTCTCCGACTCTTCGAAGAGATTATCTTTTCCCCCAAAGTAGTACATGAAATCTTTCGGAAGAGACAATCCAAGTTGAGAATGGAGTCCAAAATTGGATTCATCATTATCCACGACTAGGACTCTTTTTCCACGTTCGGATAATTCCTTGGCCAAGAGTGAGGAGACGGTACTCTTTCCTGATCCTCCTTTTCCAGAGACAAAAATTTTCATTCCTATCATTCCAATTGTTTATCTCATTATTGAGCGTGGTCTTTAATGCTTTCTGAATCTTCGAGAAATATTCATTATTCTATAGTTTTCCTGATGCTACTTTCGCTGCCGTCTGCACGGGATCCCACGCAGGAGAATAGGGGGGAGCATAAGCAAAGTCCATATTTTGAATCTCCTGAACTCTCATTTCGTTATAAATCAGTGAGGCGCATACATCTATTCTCTGAGAAACTCCTTCCTTACCCGCCATCTGTGCACCCAGAAGCCTGCCCGTGTCCTCCTCCACAACAAATTTTATTGTAATTTTGCTGCCGCCCGGATAATAGAAGGCTCTCGATGGAGTCTCGATGGTAGTGGAGAAATAATCGAAATCTGACCTTTCGGCTTCACTTTCACTCAAACCGGTGCGCGCCACTCCCAAATCGAAAACCTTGGTGATTGCAGTGCCTAGCACTCCGGGGAAAACGGTGTCTCCGCCTGCGATATTTTCTCCGGCCACACGACCCATTCTATTCGCCGTATCGCCGAGTGGAATATTAACTCCCCCTCCTGATACTATATGATTTGTCTCCACGCAATCTCCGGCAGCATACACGTCTTCAACGTTTGTCTCCATCCGTTCATCGACAACTATAGCTCCTGAATCACCAATCTCCACACCTGTCTCTTTGGCAACATCCACCGTTGGTCCAGCTCCTATACTCAAAATAGCAATGTCGGCCGACAAATCTCCATCATCCGTTAAAACATTTTCAATTTCTTCATTTCCTTCAAAGCCTGTAACTTTAGTATCTACCAGAATTTCGACCCCGTTTTCAGTCAGCTCCTTTTCCAAGGGTTCGGCTATTTCCTGATCTACCATCGGTAAGATATTTCCTCTCTTAGCCACAACAGTTACATCCATTCCTTGCTCTCTCAAGGCCTCGGCCATTTCCAAACCAATATATCCAGCCGTCAGAACGGCCTTTTTCGGATCCTCTCTATCGATAAAATCTTTTATTTTCCTGCCATCCTCGAGCCAGTGTAAAGTGAAAACACCTTCCAGGTCAACTCCCTCAAGACCGAGGGTCTTGGCATGAGCACCAGTTGAAATCACCAACTTATCGTAGTTTTCCACAATCTCCTCACCTTCTTCATTCTCTACAACCACAAATTTTTCTTGAGTATCTATTTCCAAAACTTCATGGTTCAATCTAACATCTACGTCTCTTTTCTCCCGAAACTCTTCCGGAGCGATTGCTATGAGATCTTCCAAATCCTCTACCTTTCCTTCGATATAATATGGCAATCCACAAAGGCCAAAGGAAACGTAATCCTGTCTCTCGAAAACTGTAATCTCCATATCGGGATTGATTCTCCTTGCCTTACTGGCGGCACTCAAACCGGCAGCATTTCCGCCAACAACAACCAACCTTTCTTCAGTCATCAAATCTACCCGTTTACCCAATTTATTTTTGATATCTATAAATTTGAATCTTACCGACTTTCTATAATCAAGCATCGAAAGCGAAAATTTATGAAATCACCTGGAGTTATTCCTCTTCGATCTCTACCATCTCAAGGGCATCGAGGGGACAGATTGCTACGCAAGCTTCACAACCCTTACACTCTTCAGGTGAAACCTCCAGTGGCGCCATTATCTCGCGATCCGGACCCCTCCCACGAAAGTTTATTATATTTTGATCAGTAGCAGTTCGGCATGCCCTAACACACAACCCGCACAATGTACAATTTTTATTCTTGGGAGAAAAACGAGTTTCTTCTACACCGATTTTCTCGGCTATTTCCTGAACAGTTTCCGATTCCGGGCATCTGGCAAGTAAAAGTTCTGCCGATAACTTCCGAGCATTACGAACTCTTTCTGTATCGGTCCTGACCTCTAAGCCTTCTTGGACTGGATAGGTACAGGCTGTATCTAAGTCATATTCTCCCTTTGGAGGCTTAACCTCGACCAAACAAAGCCTGCAGAAACCTACTGGTTCATAGGGATCTCTAAAACAATGCGTGGGAATATCTATATCGTTCTCGGAGGCTACCTCGAGGACTGTCTGATCATCCTCGGCAACATACTCCTCTCCATCAATTTCAATAGTTACTTCACTCATCTTCACCGCCCGAATTCATATCACAAACGCCCGCTCTACACTTTTTCTCCTTTACATGCTCCTCATACTCTTGCTCAAAATTGTCCATGGTCGATAAGACTGGATTAGGAGCAGTCCCTCCAAGAGCACAAAGGGAAGCATCTCCAACATAGTCTGCAAGTTCTTTCAAAAGATCCAGATCGCTTTCCTCTCCCTCCCCACTCGTAATTCTGTTAAGAATTTCCAGCATTCGTTCTAGCCCCTCTCTACAAGGAGTACATTGTCCACAGCTCTCGTCTAGGGTAAAGTCGAGGAAATATCTAGCCATATCCACCATGCAGGCGTTCTCATCGGCAACCATTAGGCCCCCCGATCCCATTATCGAGCCAAGTTCCGATAAGGTTTCATAATCCAGTGGTGTGTCAAAGTATTCCTCTGGAATAAATCCACCCGAAGGGCCACCTGTCTGTACCGCCTTCATTTCGTCCGGGTCCGCATTCCCTATGCCTATAACTATCTCCCGCAATAAAGTTCCGAGACTTACTTCTATCAAGCCTCTCCTCTCTACATCCCCCACGAGAGAAAACACCTTCGTTCCACCACTATTATCAGTCCCCATCTCCGCAAGGAATTCTCCCCCGCGAGAGATGATTACGGGAATATTCGCCCATGTCTTGACATTGTTAATTACAGTTGGTTTTCCCCAGAGTCCTGATTCCGTAGGATAGGGTGGCCTGGGGCTGGGAGCGGGGAAATTACCCTCAATAGCTGACATCAAGGCAGTCTCCTCACCACAAACGAAGGCCCCTCCTCCTCGACTTATCTCAAGCTCAAAATCAAATCCGGATCCCATAATATTCTTCCCGAGTAATCCATAATCTTCGGCCTGTTCAATTGCTATTTTAAGCCTCTCGACGGCCTTGGGATACTCATTTCGAACAAAAACGAAACCCTTATTCGCACCTATCGTGTATGCTCCAATAATCATTCCTTCCAGCATGGAGTGGGGGTCGCTTTCAAGAACGACTCTGTCCATATACGCTCCGGGATCTCCCTCGTCCCCATTCGAAACTATATATCTGGTCTCATCTTCCTCATCTCTAGCCAGCTTCCATTTCTTTCCGGTCGGGAACCCGGCTCCCCCTCTCCCACGAAGTTTGGACTTTGACACTTCATCTATTATCGAATCTCTATCCATCTGAAGAGCCTCGTTCAGGGAATAATAACCTCCCCTAGCGACATACTCCTCAATTTTTTCTGGATTAACATACCCTGTATTCCTTAAGACGACCTTTTGTTGCTTTTTGAAGAAATCCAGTTCGTCTATCCGAGGAATATTTTCCATTACATCTTCTAAATAATCACTATCAAAATGTGATTGTACATCCCCCGAGGGTGGCATATTCTTCAAGCTCTCACTTTGCTCGGTAATCAATGAATACTCGTCGTCAATCTTACAGAAAGCATAATCTTCCAAAATGCGGCCTTCGGCTGCTGCCTCCATAATCTCTTTTCCTTTTTCAGGATCCACATTATGGTATAGAATCTTGGCTTGCTGAGGGATATACAGTTCCACCAGAGGTTCAGCATAACAGGCGCCAATGCATCCCACAATCGAGTGTCTACCTATCTTTTCTCCATCTCTAACTTCTTCCATCGCCTCTTTGGTGGCCTGAGCTCCGGCACCCAATCCGCAAGAGGCCACTCCAAATCTAAACCTCGGCTTTTGAGGGAACAAAAAATTAATTCCTTTCTTCTTTACTTCTTCCAAATCTTCAAGATTTTTTATTTTCAATCAAAACACCAAAAATCATCTTTGCTTTACAACCCCTCTATCCTTCATCTCTCTAACAACTTCATTAAACTGGTCTTCTTTCAGGCCTAAATCTTCTGCAGCTTCGGACGGTTCGATTTTCCCACCTCTATCCTTTATATAATCCAAAGTCTCCTGGATTATCTCTTCTGTTATCTCAAACTCCTCTTCCCTCTCTTCAATCTCCTTAACTACATCAACAGCTTTTTCAGGAGTCAAGTAACCGTGGACTCTTTCATCTTCATTTCCACCGACACGCATTGCTGGAGCAATAGAACAGCATCCGATACAATGTACCCCCAGAAGGGTAAATAGACCATCATCTCTAGTCTCCCCGGCTTCAATTCCGATATAATCCTCCAGGGCCTCCATTATTCCCGCCGACCCTTCATTATAGCAAGTAGTCCCCATACATGTATCCAATCTATACTTACCCAACGGTTTCATGAAGAAAGCGTCGAAAAAAGTTCCTAAACCGAAGACCTGTGTATAGGGCATATCCAATTCCCGGGAAACCATTTCCAGCAACTCTTTTGGCAAATAATGGTACTTATTTTGTAACTCGTGGAGAATATCCAACACAGAACTTCTTTTTCTACCGTATTCGTTCAAAATGGAATCTATTTTAGCTAAATCCTCCCCAGTTACATCCATTTCGGGTAGCTCTTCCCTCTCCTTCTTATCCTTCCTTGCTGCAACTCTCAAATTTATACCCTCCTCTTTACCTCCATACTTTACAGATGTACAAAATATTCAATAGAAGATATATCTTCGTCCTTTTTAATTTTATTGCCTATATAGTGAGTAAAGTATTTAAAAGCTTTTGGACAAATTTAAAGAGTAGATAACAATGGAATACACGGAGCCTCAAACGGAACTACCTTTAAATGATACCAGGGCCTCTATCCTAACTCACTTACTCGGTGGCGAGCTTAACGCTTTAGATTTGGAAGAAAAATTGGGGATCAATGAAAGTGCTATTCGGAGACACCTAGACACTCTGGAGCAAATGGGCTACGTTGAACATCATTTTAAGAAGGCTAAGAAGGGAAGACCCAAGAAACTCTACAAAATCTCTTCTGCTGGAAAGAACCTTTTCCCGAAAAAAACTCATATACTGTTCATACTTCTAGCCAGACGGGTAAAGGAAGAAGAGGGTGAGAATAGTTTAGAAAATCTCCTATCAAAAGTTGCAAAGGACTTTGCAAAACGGCTTTCTCCCGATAAACCTGTAAAGGACAGGAAATCTCTCCTAACCGGTTTTGTAAATTCCTTAGAAAAATTTGGATTTTACCCTTCCCTAGATTATGAGGGGGGAAACGTCTGCTATATTAAATATCGAAATTGCGTTTTTGAAGACGTGCGGGAGGAACTGTGCGATCAACTCTGCAAGATGCACAAACAGATAGTCAAAAATGTGCTCCCTGATTGTGAGTTAACATTAGAAAAAAGCATCGAAAGGGGAGACGACCAATGCGTTCACAAAATAAGGTTTAAGGAATAATAAAGTTGTGATTACGGAAGTATTTTCATGAAAGAATTATACATTATTTGGGATGACAAATTTGCGAAAAGAGTCGTAGAACACCTGAAGAAAAATCCGGAAAAAGCTGAAGGAATCGTAGGGATAGATAGAGTTCCTTCCGACGTTCAAGTTTCCAGTGCCACCTTTGTGGACGAAGTAGAGGAAAATTTACCCGAAGATATGCCTTCCTCCTGTGATATCATTCTAGCAATAGGAGTGGACATGTATATTCAAACCTTACCTTCCGTAGCGGAGGAAACAGGTGCTGAAGGTGTAATCGTGCCCATCGAAGATTCCAACTGGTATCCGCTAGGGATTCTAAATCAGACCAAAAATAGGTTGGAAAAAATGGGGGTCGAAGTAGCATATCCTCGGCCTTTTTGCTCTTTGCAAGGAAGGGGTAGAGAATCAATCGAAGAATTCATAGAAGATTACGAAATAGGAAGACCCTCCCTAAATATAGATTTAGAGGATGGAAAAATTAGTAATATTGAGGTAAAAGTCGGCGCTCCTTGTGGCAGTACTGATACTGTAGCGGAGGAAATATTGGGGGATTCCGTTTCGTTTGAAAGCTCAGATTTCCTCGATTTAGAAGGAGACATAAGCGAAGCTCATCACTCCCATCCTTGTACAGGAGATATGATGGAAGATCCAGTACTGAGTGAAACTATCTTGCATCGAGCGGGTTACTTAGTTAGAAAAGCCGTCAAAGAGGCAACCGGTTTGGATCTCGATATAGAGAAGGAGGTAGAGACTGGAGAAATAAGGCAGGAATGTCCAAAATTGTGTGGTGATTGTATTGAGGCGTGCGAAAAATCCGGAACCAATATTCTCGAAATGGAGGATAACGAGATAGTTGTACCCGACTTCGAAAAGTGTGTCGGTTGTCGATCATGTGTTAAAACCTGTCCTATTGAAGTCGCTAGTAAAATTGTGACAAAGAGAGATAATCTTCTTCTCGATAGTTGGGAGGACGCCAAACTCTCAAACTAATATCTCCTAGACATGCTTGCTTGTGCAAATTTTCAACCTGTCCAATCTATCGGCTTCTTTAAGCAATCCATTTACTCAAAAATATTTTTTAAATACCAAAATAGATGAAATAGGGGAAGGAACTATGCCTAGGAAAACTAAGAGAGAATTGTTAGAGGAAAAAACAGTTGAAGAACTGAAAGATATGGCAAGAGATAGGGATCTGTCTGGTTATTCCAATATGGTTAAAGATGAACTCATTGAATTGATAAACTCCAGTTATACTAAAGCGGAAATTAAAGCATGGGCAAAAGAGGAAGAAGGGGAAGAAGAAAGCAAGGGAACTCCTAAAGAAAAATCAGCGGAAGAATCAACAGTAGAAGTGGAGGAAGAAACAGGCCCAACTGAAATAGTAGAAGTAGATGAGGATCTAGGGGCTGAAGAGATGGTAGAAGTAGATGAAAGTCTCGGGGAAATGCCAGAGCGGGAGGAAGTTAAGGAGGAGGCAGAGACATTCAGAAACATGCTAATCGGTCTAATTATCGTTCTAGTTATCGTGGTAATAATCGCAATAACCTATGCGGTATTCCTCTGATCCTGGAGGGAAAATACACTCCAAGCCAAAAAGGAATCCCCTACCTACAGGTGGCATCTCCAGAAAAATTAGGTCTTTTACATCAGGTTTCTCTCTCGTGTTGTAAATATAAGACCAAAACCTTCCACAAATCAAAGAAAATTTTCACACCACTTGCTATCGTCGTCCCCGAAGCTCGAGAATATTCTGTGAAGATTCCCTTTATTGGAACCGTCGAAAAATCCAAATCTTCCAAACCTGCCTGAAGCACTATTTCGGAGGAAACCGAATATGAATCGCTCCAAATTTTTATTTTATCCAGCGCTCGAGGGCCCAGCGCCCGGAACCCTGATTGTGAATCCGTTAAAGGTCCACCCAAGAAATGTGTTATTATATCTAAAATCGCATTTCCCACTCTTTTATTCAGAGGCATTTGAGTTCTCCTTCTCACCCCCACCGCAATATCCGCTCCATCGAGAGCTTCCAACAACTTCTCAATTTCTCTGGGATCATGCTGACCATCCGCATCGAATGTAATTGCCACATCTGCATCCTTACGACGCGCGGTTTCAAGTCCGGTACGAAGTGAAGCTCCCAATCCCGAATTTTCTTTGTGTCTCACTACCTCGGCCCCTCTCGACTCGGCAACCTTCGCTGTTTGGTCCTGAGATCCGTCATCAACGACTATAATCTGATTGTGACCCTCCTCTTTAAGGCCATCGATAACGGAACCTATCATAGGTTCTTCATTAAATGCTGGAATAATTATCCAAATATCCCTAGACATCGGTGTTAAATTAATATCGATTTTATAAATACTATCACCTGAATTCCGGTGGAAATATAAATCTATAAGAGAAACAAAGGCCAGGTAAAATGGCAAAAGCTTTGGTTACGGGTGGCGCAGGATTTATCGGTTCAAATCTCGTCGAAGCACTGGTGGAAAGAGAAGAAGAGATAACTGTCGTCGACAATCTTAGCACAGGGACTGAAGAAAATCTCAATGAAGTCAAAGGGGAAATTGAGCTAATTGACGCACCCTGCAACGATATCCCTAATTTAGATTTGGAAGAACCCGATCTAATCTACCATATTGGTATACCTTCCAGCTCTCCAATGTATCGAAAGGATCCTCTTCTCGTAGGTAGCGCAATAAACGAGTTTATTAAAATCATGGAATTGACAAAGGAAGTCGGATCGAAGGTCGTCTATGCTTCGAGTTCAAGCATGTACGGTAGATGCGATCCACCTCACAAAGAAGACATGGAAATAGAAGCCTTCGACTACTACACGGAAGCAAGGCTAGCTATGGAAAGAATAGCTAAAGTATATCACGAACTTCATGATGTCGACTCCGTCGGAATGCGCTTCTTCTCTGTTTATGGACCGCATGAAAAGGCGAAGAAAAAATTTGCAAATATCATAACCCAATTTTACTGGAAGATGAAAGAAGGAGAGGCCCCAGTAATTTACGGTGACGGAAAACAGACAAGAGACTTTACACATGTTAGCGACGTGGTTGATGCCCTTCTGGGAGCTGGTGATAGAGATCTCGGATACGAAATAATTAACGTCGGAACCGGGAAGGAAACTACATTTAACGAAGTTGTCGAGCTGTTGAATGAAAAACTCGGGAAATCAATAGAACCGGAACACGTAGAAAATCCAATCGAAAATTATGTCTCGAGGACTTTGGCTGATATATCCAAGGCTAAGAAATTGCTAGATTACGAACCTACAGTGGAACTCGAAGAAGGCATCGAAATGAAGATAGAAAGCGAAGGATAGGAAATCCTCAGAAAACAGAAATCTAAGAACTCAAAAAA
>CAYNPN010000037.1:0-18321 GCA_964399085.1 Hadarchaeota archaeon (SeqCode)
CATCACCCACCCAATCCAAGATTGGGAAGGTGTCTTCTCGGCAAAAGAAGATAAATAACGGAGGCTTTATCTCTTCTAATGAGGGAAAATCTTATGAGATGCGACGAATGTTCCAGCAGAGCATGTGTAACGGGTGGATTAGGTGGCGAAAGGCCTGAATTTTGTCCTTATCTAAAAAATCCCGAAGTCTTTGAAAAAGCTAAGAAAATTTACGAAAGAAACGAAAAAACCAAGCAAATAACCAAACACGCTTCGGCTGTTGAGTTGGAAGGGTATATGCAATGGCCAAGGCTCAAAGATACGATAGAGTTCGCGAAAAGGATGGACTATGAAAAAATCGGGCTTCCATATTGTATAGGACTACAAGATGAAGCAAATAAGGTAGCTGAGATTTTAGATAAATATGAATTAAACCCCATATCAGTCGTGTGTAAATCGGGTTCTGTCGAAAAAAGCGAGCTAGACGTGCCGGACGGTGATCGTCTAACTTCAAAGACGGGATACTTGATCGGATCCGTTTCCTGTGATCCTGTTGGGCAAGCATTGTACCTTAACGAGGAAAATACGGATTTAAACGTGATAGTTGGTTTGTGTGTTGGACACGACGTTACATTTACGGAATACTCAAACGCTCCTGTCACGACATTAATAGCTAAAGATAGACCGACATCCCATAACCCTGCCTCGGTTCTGAATTCCTATTATTGGAAAACTTTCTTTGACATGGACAATGCCCTTCCCGAACTTGACGACGAAACAGTCGAAAAAATTAGGCAAAGAACAGAAGAAAACCTGGATGAGATAATAGAAATGGCAATGAAACGATTGAGAGGAGAGTAAGAAAGGTTTTAATCCTTTTTACACAATATTTACCCTTGAATTATCCATAGCAATTTAATTGATTTCCGATACGGAGTAAAGTCGCTCCTAACCAAAACTATAGTCGAAAAATCTTTGACTGGTTTTCAACAAGTCCCAAATCCGAAATAGAATCCGCCCTTAATATCGTTAAAGCACCACAAATACCCTCTTAAATCACAAAAAACAATTTCTTGCCTGAGAAAGCATTTCGAAAGATTTGAAACTCCTTAGATCACCAAAATTAAACCATTATCTCCCTTTTATAGGGAAATTTGAATCCTATTGGGTTCTCCTAAAGCCTTATTTATCAGGTTATTCATGCTCAAACCGAACGAGTATAAATATGTAAGGAGATGGGAAATAATGAAATCGAAAAGTAACTCTCCCCAGGCCATGGAATCTTCGGAGGAAACGAGCGGCGGAGGGGAAATAGTCAGTTTCTCAAAAAATATCTTTCTCCCGATAACGAATCTGTGTAGAAATAAATGCTCCTATTGTGGCTTTCGGGAGGAGCCTGAGGAAGCCTGGATTATGTCCAAGGATGAAGTCCTGAAGTTAGCCGAAAAGGGATTGAAAGAGGGATGCAGTGAAGCTCTTATCACTCTCGGGGAGAGGCCCGAGGTTTATGAGAAAATGAAAGAAAAATTGGAAAAATGGGGATATAAAAACACAGTCAAATATCTCGAGGACTTGTCCAGGGAGATTTTAGATATAGGGCTATTACCCCACACCAATCCCGGAATTCTTGAAAAAAGTGAATTAAAGAGCCTAAGAAAATGGAACGCCAGCATGGGATTAATGTTGGAGTGTGTAAACGAGCTGCCCGCTCACGAGAAAAGCCCTGGAAAGGTCCCGAATCTGAGGATAGAAACAATAGAAAAAGCTGGGGAACTCAAAATTCCTTTCACTACTGGAATACTCATAGGTATTGGAGAAAATCGGGAGGATAGGATAGACTCTCTGAAAAAAATTAAAGAACTGCAGGATAGCTACGGCCATATCCAAGAAGTGATTATCCAACCATTCATGCCGAAAGAAGGTACTCCAATGAAAAATAGATCCACTCCCTCCTCTTCTGTGGTATTGGATACGGTGGAAATTGCAAAAGAGATAATGCCTCATATAAAAGTACAAGTTCCTCCCAACCTAACCTCCAATATCATTAATATTCTTAATGCTGGCGCCAGCGATCTAGGAGGAATTTCCGAAGTTACTCCGGATTTCATTAACCCAGAAAATCCCTGGCCCAACCTCTCGGAGCTTAAATCGAAACTGAGTAAGAACGGGTACAAATTAAAGGAGAGACTCCCAATTCATCCTAAGTACGCGGTAAATCCAGAATTCATGAGTTCTATAGTAAAAGAAGTTGTAGATGAGTTATCTGACGAGAAAGGATATAGGAGGGTCTCAAACTGAAAACAAAATCCAAAATTCATGATATCCTGAAAAAAGGCTTGGAAAGAGAAGAAATAACGGTGGAAGAAGCGACGAGGCTCCTTGAAGCTACAGGACCCGAGGTTGAGAAGCTATTACAAACTGCCAATGAAGTTAGAAAGAGGGAAGTCGGAGATACAGTCACCTACGTAATCAACCGAAATATCAACTTCACCAATATTTGCAAAAATTCCTGTAAATTCTGTGCGTTCAGGAGACCGAAAAGTAATCCCGAATCTTATCTTTTGAGTGAGGAAGAGGTCTCAAAAAAGGCGAAGGAGGCTTTGGAGGAGGGGGCCACCGAGATATGCCTGCAGGGTGGGATAAATCCAGCCCTCGATTTTGAAGATTATTTGGGATACTTGGATGCGATCCGTGAGGTATCCCCCGAAATCCACATCCATGGATACTCCCCCGAAGAAATCAGACACATGAAAGAATTATCCGGCCTAGATATTGAAGGAATAATCCCCAAACTGAAGGAAGCGGGTCTGGACTCAGTCCCGGGGACGGCAGCCGAAATCCTAGTCGATAGGGTCAGAAAAATTATCTGTCCCAAGAAAATAGAGGTCGACAAATGGGAGGACATTATCAAGACCTGTCACAGATTAGATGTGCCAACGACCGCCACCCTCATGTACGGGCACGCAGAAACTTCCGAGGAAATCGCTAAACATCTAGCAAAATTGAGAGGAATACAAAAACAAACTCAGGGATTTACCGAACTAGTGCTTCTTCCATTTGCAAGCAAGAATACCGAGCTCCAGGAAATGGGTCTTGTAAGGGATATCACAAAGGAAGACCACTTGAAAATCCATGCGGTATCTCGCCTTATGCTCACTAACATAAAGAATATTCAAACTTCCTGGGTGAAGCTCGGGCCAAAGATTGCTCAAAGGACCCTGAATGCCGGCGCTAACGACTTTTCGGGTACACTAATAGAGGAGAATATAACACGGGCGGCGGGTGGAGAAATGCAGAAACTGGAACCAGAGAGGATCAGAAGCCTAATCCATGAAATTGGTAGAGTTCCGAAACAGAGAACCAGCACATACGAGATTCTGACGTGACCTCGGATTTCAATTAGTCCAAAGCCAACTTTTGGGGTCTGCCGAATAATTTAAATGCGAATAAGCTTCAAAAAAAGATAAATATTATAAAACCCATCAGAGGTGAGAATTTTGCCTACAGTTGTTTATGACTACAATAAATGTGTTGGCGATGCCTCCTGCGCTGATGTTTGTCCGGTAGAGATCTTGGAAGAGAGCGATAATGGAAACTGGTGTAAACCGGTAGATGAAGAGGTTGACAACCAAGATGCAGTAGACCAGTTCCACGAGGAAGTAGAAGACGAAGAAGGCCAGGTAGATGTAGTGATTGAGAACGAAATGCCGGAGTGCGTTGAATGCATGGCATGCGAATCTGCCTGTCCAGAGGAAGCCATCTCAATTGAATTAGAGTAAAACATAGCTCTCAAGGGGGAATTGAAAAAAAATCCCTGGGGGCTATAAATTTCTTTTTTCTTTTTTATCGTGGAGATATAATTATCAACCATCCATCCTAGCTTTGTAAAATTCAAATTTCCACAGAGATTTGTAAGGAATTAAACTCCCCAGTTTAACCAGCTTTTTCGATAGAAAGGCTAAACCAATTCAAAGTGATTGATAATTTATAATCTCAAGAATTTCCTGGGCTAGCTTCTTTCTCGACGGAAAATCGGGGATCAATATATCCTGAAGAAAAACATTCATGCTTCTATCCTCGATATCCGAAATGAATGAAGAATCTCCTTCATGAATAATGAAAGACCCTACAAAGTCTTCATATATTTCAGCCACGCCATCCGGATTTACGTCAAATCCCAATCCATCCATTAATACTCCGGTGGGCCCACTCACGGGCGAATCTCCGATAACCGGGCTCACAGCTATTACTTTCTCTTTATTTTTCCGAAGGGTTCTATCGATATCCTCTATCGCCAAAATGGGACCGAGACTAGTCACCGGATTGCTGGGACCGATAATTATAGAATGGGATTCCTCCAAAGCCTCTATCACTCCCGGAGCCGGGCCTGCATTCTCGGAACCCACAAAGTTCACGTGCGACACCCTATCATTCCCGCCTCTCTCTACCCAAAATTCGTGAAAAGGCATCTCTCCATTTTCAGTATCTATTCTAGTCGAGACGGAGTCATTGGTCATGGGCATAATATTTGCTTGGATGCCCAATCTACCGCAAATTTCTTCCGTAACCTCGGAAAGAGTCGAGCCTTCTCTCATCCTGAAGGTCCGATAAAGCTTGACTGCCCTATCCTTATCCCCCATCTTGAGCAGTTCCTTGTGGCCCAACCTCCGGAGCATATCGTGGGTTTGGAAGGTATCCTCTTTAATCCCATACCATTTGTCGTCGTCGATAATATCGGCCATAGTGTAAACTACGGTATCCAAATCGGGTGAGACCTTTACTCCCGAAACTTCTACATCCTCTCCCGTATTTACCACGACGGAAATTTCCTCCTCGGGAATTAGCTCTTTTAGGCCCTGTAGCAACTTCGGGGTACCGGTTCCGCCGGAAAACAATGTCAGAATGGTTATCACCTGAAAAGATCTTCTTCCGGGGGGCGAAGCATCTCGGATGTCGGGGCATCTCCAGAGCTATAGGGAGCGCCTTTAATGAGAACCGCAGGTATCCGTTCATTCGATTCCCCCATCTGTAATGAGGCCGCCGCCGCGAGCGAATCCGGAGGCGCTATGATTGTAGTTTCCAATTCTTCGCCATATGCATCTTCCTTTCCCCTCAAATCCTCGAGAGGTTCGATGCCGGCTACCCCTACTGCGAATCCCACAGCACCGAAACGGAAGGGTCTGCCCCAGCTGTCGGAAATTATGACGGCAATTTTCTTACCTGTTTCCTTCACTAACTTTCTCCTGAGTTCACTCGCACTTTCATCCGGATCATCCGGTAATACAATAGCCTTACCAGGGCCGGCATTCGAAGAATCGACGCCTGCATTCGCACATATAAAACCGTGTCTTGTCTCGGAGATTATAACCTCGTTCATTCTTATGATCTCCTCGGTCTCCTGAAGGATGAGCTCTACTATTCTGGGATCCTTGTTGGTTTTCTCTCCTATTTCCTCGGCCCGAGGACTTGGATCGACCTTTTCTAACTCGACTATATTCCCCTCCGACTTAGACACGATGCTCTGAGCTATGACGATTACATCGTGGTCTTCAATCCCGATTCCCTGCTCTCGAACAGCCTCCAAGATCTGCTCGGCCAAATCATCGCCTTCCTCTATCAGGGGGAGTCCCTTAATCGGAATTATCTCCATATATGCTCACTTCTATATTATTAACGAATAATTTTTATCAAAGGTGTGTTAAATGCCTCGGGAGAGAATGAAGCTTGGAATCGAATTCGTGCCGCACTTTTCCCTGGAGAAGCTGGGGAAGCTGGGCGTAGAGGTGGAGAAAGCTGGATTCGATCACATTTGGGTGTGCGACCATTATCGCAGCCGATTTGTTCATTCAGTTTTAACTCATCTTGCACACGTTACCGAGAGGGTAAAAATCGGACCATCCGTAACAAATCCCTATCTAATCCACCCTTCGGTAACCGCAACAGCTCTAGCCACTCTCGATGAATTTTCTGATAAGCGGGCAGCCTTGGGGATTTCGGCCGGCGACCCTTTTTTACTTAATGCGGTCGGCTCGAGCCACGAAAAGCCCATAACGGCCGTCAGGGAAGCAATTCAAATAATCAGAGACCTATGGAGCGGTGGAAGAGTAGAATTCTCGGGGGAGAAATTTTCCCTCGGGGGTGCACAGCTGGAATATACCGCCAGAAGGGATATTCCAGTCTACGTCGGGGGGAGGGGCCCACAGATGTTAGAACTCGCCGGATCGGAGGCCGACGGCGTCATAATTAACGCCACGCATCCAGACGAGATACGGGAATGTATGGACTATATTATGAATGGGGTCGAAAAGGCCGAGCGGAATATCGAGGAGCTGGAAATAGTCTCACATACAGCCGCCTCAATCGACGAAGATGAAGAAAAGGCCAGAAACAAGGTAAAGACGGCAGTAGCATTCATAGCTTCCTCGGCTCCTAGATCTACGCTGGAGAGGGAAGGCATTTCTACAGAAAAAATTGAGAAAATCAGAGGGTTTCTCAAAAATAGTAGGATGGATAGGGCCAGAAATCTCGTCACCGAAAATATGATCGATATATTCTCCGTCTCCGGAGGAATGCATAAATTGGAAAGCAGAATCGAAGAACTCGAAAAAATAGGGGTAAATCAAATAGTTATTGGATCTCCCATAGGTCTCCAACCAAATAAAATCATTCGGGAGATTGGGGACCTGTTTAGTTGAAGAATCGGTGGAACTAAACCTTATGAAAATTGTCTTCCTAGAACTTCTTGGAGAAAAAAGATGCCTGAAGAATTTGCCGGAGTTGACTTGGAACACAAAATCATCATAGGTGTTCTAAATCTCTCCTCGGAAACCTTCTACGAGGGTTCCTTGGTTGAAAACTATAGTGAAGCGGCCTCTCGTGCCCAAAGAATGGTGAAAAACGGAGCCGAAATAATAGATATAGGGGCGATGTCCACTGGGCCAGGAGTAGAGCCAATTTCTCTGGAAGAGGAGAGCAGACTTCTCTTGCCCGCCATTGAGGCCGTACAGGATAAAACCGACGTGCCAATCTCCATCGATACGCAACGTGGGGAAGTCGCCAGAAAGGCTCTCGAAGCCGGGGGCGACATAATCAACGATATCAGCGGGCTCAAAGCGGACGATGAAATGCCCCAAGTTGTCGCTAATCACGGCTGTTCTCTAATAGTGATGGCAAATCGAATTAGGGGAAGAATTAGAACAGCCGAAAAGGGTAGGAAAGATATCGAAAGTATGGAAGAGGTCTTTGAAGGCCTCGAAGATAGCCTCCAGATCTGCAAAGACTATGATATTGACCTTGATAAAGTTGCTATCGACCCGGGAATCGGATTTGGAAGAGACGCCGAAGGAGATTTAAAAATTCTATCAAACCTAGAAGAACTCACGGAAATAAATAGACCAATCTGTCTAGGGATTTCCAGAAAGTCCTTCATCGGAAAGACGCTCGACATCAAAGAACCATCGAAAAGACTTGCCGGGTCTCTCGGCGCGACTGCAGTAGGTGTTATGAAAGGGGCCGACATTATAAGGACTCACGATCCTAAAGAGACGTCCCATCTGGTTCGGATTATCGAGGCAATCGATAGAGTCAAAGAAACCGGTTAGTGAGTAATCCTGGAAGAGTAAAATTGGGGCAAATTTGGAAATTCAATCTTTTTAGTCGCCTACTTCCAAAATTTTGGGGGACATACCCCTCAACTCCGCCGCCGTCACTACTTCCGTCTCTTCCTCTTCCGCCGCATTCCAAAATTTCTCGGTTCGCTCTCTGAATCTTTTCTCTCTCAAAAGATGATGGTCATAAATAAAGGTCTCAATATCGGCCTCTCGAAGTATTCTAACAGCATTATTGACCGACCTATTCAGATTGGTCTTGTTAAGTAGATACCCGTAGAGATAGGTCGCCGGCCCATCCAAGAAAAGAAAATCCGGATTGATCTCGATTATCCGGTCGGCATAATCTTCTATAGTAGGACCCTGGAGATCGGAAGTATGGAGAAAGGTGTAGCCACTCCCGTCCTCCACCCTGGTGAATATTACCCAACCTGTTTGAGAATACTCTATCCCATGAAACAAAGGAGGTGAAAAATTCACCCTGGTATCGCCCTCTTCAAACCTCTCGCCATCCGTAAAATGAACGGGTATCGAAAGTTCTGGCTCTCTAACCCAGGTCTTGTTAGCCCAATTCTCACTCCAGTTCTCAAATCTCTTACTCCATTTATCGAGAAGCTCCTCTCTTCTCTCCTGATAATCTCCGAAATCTTTATTCAACGCGTGGGATAATTCCGGCAAAGGGTCATCAAAGTCCCTCTTCTTGGGTTCCATTTCAATTTCTTCGAATTGATCTCCTTCGAAAATATCACATATGGACCTCAAAAACTCTCTGCTTCTTTCCCACTGGGAATTATTTATCCATCGGTTAGGGTCCTTTACCCACAGTGAACTATTATCCAGAAGTTTACGAGCGTTGAAACCCTGGAAATCTGGTAGAAAATGATGATCATAGTGATAGTGGCTTATCACGATATGGTCTGCATCTTCGCCTGCTCTTTGAATCAACTCTCTCGCCTCCTGTCTTAGATTGTGTTTCTCCTCATCCGTCATCGGATAGCTGGGTTGCATTGCAGCCGATCCGGGGTCTATTATAATAGAGGTATCTTCCGTTTTTACTTTCGTGCAGGTACTCTTGGCTCCCATGGAGTCGAACCAAATAGGGGTTATTTCCATTATTTTGCCAATATTAAGCCCTCTAGCCTCAGTTAAAAACTCCCTGATGTGAGTAACTTCAGTGAAAAAATTAGTAGTCTAATTAAAATACCCGGAAACCTATAGGGGCTCAGTCTTCTTTCAGGGTCACTTTGTCCCAAAACGGTTCGAAACCTTCATTTCTCACTTCCAGTGCCGATTCTACCGAATCCTCTGTTTCCCTAACCCTAAACTCCCCCAGAAAATACCCTCCATCCTCAAAGGCGATCGTCTTTCCATCGTCATGATAGACTGGTATTCGAACTTCATTTTCTAGATTGTATTTTAAATACAGCGTTTTCGGCTCTTCTTCCGTGCTATCTCTGGATTCCGTGACTGGAACTCCTCTATCCTCCCGGATGAACATCGGAATCGTGTCCAAGGGTGCATCCAAAACTCTATGGCCACTCTCGTATTTATCCCCGGACCACCAGTCCTTCCATTCGATCGGCTCTCCATCTCCCTCGTAAGGGAGGTAAACGTGTCTTTTATCTCTCCCACTACTCAAAACGGGAGCGACAAGTAAGGCCCCTCCCAGCATAAATTCGTCTTGTATATGATAACAATCCTCGTCGGATTCGAACTCCATGAAAAGAGGCCTAGCAATAGGAACCCCGTCACGATGGCTGAAGAAGTGAAGCGTGTATAGATAGGGAAGCAACCTGTAGCGCAAACGGATATACTTCCTGTTTATGCGTTCCAGTTTTTCACCGAAGGACCAGGGTTCCTGATTGACGGTTCCAATTGCGGAATGGTTCCTATAATATGGAAGGACGGCCCCGAGCTGTAACCACCTAGTGAGAAGTTCAGGATCGACATCGCCGTCAAAACCTCCGACGTCAGCACCCGTAAAGGGAACCCCAGAGAGACCCAGATTCAGAATAACGGGTATCGACATCGCCATATGATCCCAGGTCGAGGAGTTATCACCGGTCCACTTTAGAGCCATCTTTTGTATTCCGGGGAAACCGGCTCTTGTGAGGATAAAGGGTCTCCTATCAGGATACTCCTTCTCGAAGGCCTTTTCCGTGGCCATTGCTTCATATAGGGCGTAAAGGTTGTGAACCTTCTCGTGGGGGATCATATTTCCATCTTCATCCCTGTGGAATAGACCCTCGGGGACCTCCTTTCGGAACTTTTCCAACTCGCTCACCAATTCCAAGCTCTCGTAATCGCCGCTCTCAATCATTCCCTGGGTGCGAGAAATCAAGTTCTGAATCTGCTTCTCGCCGAAAAAAATCGCAGGTTCATTCATGTCGTTCCAGATTCCGTTTACACCTAATTCCAATAGCTTTTCGTTGTGCTCGCTCCACCACTCCCGGGTCCTCTCCATCAGAAAGTCGGGGAACACACAACTGCCGGGCCACAGAGCTCCCACAAAATCCTCTCCACCTTCATCTTTTACAAAGATGTCTCGGTTACTTCCGGAATCATAAGGTTCGTAATTCTCCTCCCTCTTAATTCCCGGATCGACGATATTTACCACCTTGAAGTCCATCTCGTGGAGCTTCTCGAGCATGGTCTCCGGCGAGGGGAATCTATCCTCGTCCCAGGTAAAGACTTTGAATCCATTCATGTACTGGATATCCAGATAAAGTGCGTCACAGGGGATCTCTTTCTCCCTGAACATCTCGGCCAGTTGAAGAAAATTCTCCTCTCCCCAAGAGCCCCATTTGGAATGGTGGTATCCCAGGGCCCATTTTGGAAGCATGCAAGGCTTTCCCGTAAGTTCCGTATACCTCTTTACAACTTCCTTCGATGTCTCGCCGGAAATTAAGAAAAATTCGAGGTAATTTTCTTTTGTCACAATCCCTATCCGGTCTCTACCTCCTCGATACTTCACATCGAACCACGTAGGTTCGGCATGATTGACGTAAACTCCCAAGAAACTGGGACGATCCGTGTCAATTGAATCGGCGGCGAGATAGAAAGGAAAGGATGAGTAGAGAGGATCCTCATTGTGCTTGTAAGATCCTCCGGGATCGGTGTTCCACATTTCGAAACTTCTCCCGCTCTTTTCCAGATTCCCTGTCTTCTCGCCTAGACCGTAAACCTTCGTTTCCTCTCCAACCACGTGGCTCACGGAGGTCCAGTCCCCCTCTCGTTTCTGCTCTTTTATCCAATTCGGAAGGTCAAATCTAACTCCTTCAAATAATCCAAGATTCTCCCTTTCCTTCATAACAGTAAAGGATTGAGGACTGCCTTCCAATTTCCACTCAGTATCTACCTCGAAATCGGTTTCAGGAGAGAGGGGAACAAATGATTTCCCCTCCTTTTCGTTCTTCCGAAATATTTTTAGCTTAATTATTTTTGAGCCCAAAGGCCTTGCTTCAATCGCTGACTGGCCGTTGCTCAAAAGTAAATCATTTCTCATGAATCATGGCCTCTACTTAATGGAATAAAGTCAATAGGAAAATTTATACCCTACACTACAACTAAAAATCCGCTAGAAGCCTCCCCAATATATAATTCTGCATTTTTGCTATTATCCAGTTCTCAGTCAACGCGTAGAGCTAATTTTCCTCTATTATCAACTACGTCGACCATTTCCCTCTCAAAGGATATAGCCTCGGAAGAACACACCTGTTGGCAAGCTCCGCAATATATACATGTATCTCTATCGATTACAAGATCACCATCTAATCTTTCTAAACTATCCGTCGGGCACAATTCAATACAATCCCAACAGCTTTCGTTGCAATCTTCGTTCTGCAAGGAGATATTCCCTTCGAAAGGACTCCTAACTTCTATAGACCCCGTGGGGCAGACAGATTCGCAACGGCCGCAATAAACGCATCCATCATCGTCGAAGCTTACCGACCCCTCAAACCTAAAATCGCATGTCTCTTCCAGCTTGTCCGTTTCTCTATGAGGTTCAAGACAGTCTAAACAAGCCATGCTTATACTGTTAGTAGGGCAAACGTTCTCACAGGCTCCGCATCTCAGGCAAGAGGCCCCATAAATTTCAATAACGCCGTCTTCTGAATTGATTGAAATTGCGTCCGTCGGACAAATATTTTCGCAGAGGGCACAAAAAGAACAATCATCGCTAGTAATTTCTATTACCCCGTTAACCTCGATGGAGTCCTGCGGACACGCTTCTTCACACCTGCCGCAGACTACACAATTATCTTCTTCGATCTCTACCTCCCTTCGGAAATTTGGTGCTTCCACTGCCTGGCTTTCAGGCCGCACGGGTTCATCCTCCCTAATAAATACGAGAGCTTCGAAGGGGCAGTTAATTGCACACCAGCCGCATGTGTTACATTCTTCTTCCTCAACTATCACCTGTATTTTACCAGTTTTAGCGTCTTGATCAAGCTCTAGGGCACCTAAGAGTTCATCACAAATATCAGTGCAAAGGCCACAACCGATACATCTTTCAGGAATATGGGAAAGAACAAAATCTCCTTTGTGAGTCAGAATATTTCCCTCTATAGAATCACCTCGTTTACATTTATATTCTTATTCATCCTTACTTTTACCATATAGTTTTATTTATAAAACTTTTGTTAACAAAATGTTAAATAAATATAAGAATTGAGTCAGGGGGCTGAAAGACTTTTGAAAAAATTTGAAACTATACCAAGAAAATCCGAGTTATATTCTCATACAGTAAGTGGTGGGCCCGGAGGGACTCGAACCCTCAACCGCCCGGTATCTCAGGAGTGATACTCCCTATGAGCTTCACCCTGGCCTTAAACCAGTCGAGCGCTCTAACCGGTTGAGCTACGGGCCCTTACCGATATAGCTATTAAGGATTTCATCAGTTTTAAGTTAATTCAATGGACGGATTTAAATCAGGTTTTGGATAATGGAATCGAGATCGGGAGCCCCTTCCTGATGGGCTGGGACTTCTCCATCCAAAACTAAGCTCTCGAAGGTCTCTCTTTCTTCCCTGTAAAGTACTCCTATAGGTATTTTATCTTCCCGCTCCTCTGCTTTCTCCCAGGCCGCCCCAAAATCGCCGTCGTCATGGTCCTCTTCACCAAGTTTATAGACCCTCTCCTTGTAGTAACCCCACAAGTTTTGGAAGGTAACGCAGGGCTGGAGAATATCTATAATCGCAAAACCAGGATGCTTTATTCCCTGGACCAAGAGTTCCTTCAAATGATTAATCTCCCCAGAAAACCCTCTCGCAACTAAGGAAGCATCACAAGCTAACATGAGTTGAAGAGGATTTAGAGGCTTCTCGATGCTTCCCTTGGGTGTGGACTTTCCCTCAAATCCCTTCGGACTCGTGGGTGTGAACTGGCCGGTAGTCAAAGCAAAGACCCTGTTATTATGAATGACCATGGTGATGTCGATATTCCTTCTGGCTGCATGGATGAGGTGGCTTATACCTTCATCGTAGGCATCTCCATCTCCGGCAAACCCTACCGCCTTCAGGTTCGGATTTGCGATCTTTACTCCCGTCAAAGTGGCCGGAACTCTCCCATGAATTGAATAAAAACCATTGACATCTACATAGTCAAACATCTTCGCGTGACAACCGATGCCGGAGGATATGACTATATCCTCGAGATTGACCTCGCCCGAATTAACCATATCCTTGAAGGCCATTTTTACCGCATTTAGAATGCTAAAATTACCACAGCCAGGGCACCAGGTATTTTCCACCGGGGTTTCGAGATCTATCGCCATTATAGCATCTCCTCTAGCTTCTCGGCTAATTCGTGAGGGTAAAACGGGCGGGCATCGTACTTCAGTACCTTTTCGTCGACCTCTTTCATGACTTCCTTCCTGATCAGCTGGGCAAGCTGACCCGTGGCGTTATTTTCGACGGCTATCGTTAGATTGGCAGAGATCATATATTCGGATATCTCTTCCGAGGGGAAAGGATCAAGATAAATAGGTTGGACAAATTTCGCGGACTTATCCATTAAATCAATAGCCTCAATAATTGCTCCCTTGGTGGAACCCCAACCTACTATCAAATTCTCTGCATTCTCGTCTCCATAAGCATTTACTGGGTTTCTCTCCATAACATCTTCTCTAATACCTTTCCACTTCCTCTTCCTCTTTTCCTGCATCTTCACTATATCCTCGGGTTCCTCAGTTGTATAGCCCGATTCCAAGTGCTCATAGCTCGTGTTCTTGACCATAACGTCCGATGTACCTGGGAACGCTAAAGGGGACACTCCGTCATCCGTTGTCTCATATCTGACGTAGTCCTCGGAGGGATTGTCAGAAATTTTGGCTTCCTCGGGACCAATCTTATCCGAATCGATGGGGGACGTCATTCTGCTTTCCGAAAGGTGTTTATCGGATAGGAGGACGGCCGGAACTTGGTGTTTCCAAGCCAGGTTCAGGGCCTCTCCGGATCGATAGAATGCCTCCTCCGGATCTCCGGGGGCTAAAACGACCTTCGGAAACTCTCCATGGCCGGAATTCAAAGCAAGATCTAAGTCCGACTGTGCCGTATATGTGGGGACACCCGTGCTAGGACCGGCCCTCTGGCATTCGACAATTAGAAGAGGGGTTTCACTCATTCCAGAAAGGCTGACAGCTTCCTGCATGAGAGCGTAGCCACCTCCGGAACTTGCTATCATTGTTCTCGCTCCCGCATATGCTGAGCCTAGTGCCATATTTATGACTCCTATTTCATTTTCGGGCTGAACCACCTTCAGGTCTAGTTCATCTTCGTGGCCCGCCAAAAAGTGCAATATTGAGGTTGATGGAGTCATAGGATACGCCAGATATACATTCAATCCCGCCCCTGCAGCGCCCAGAGAAATCGCCTGATTCCCAGTAAGGAAAGGAGCTTCTCCTCGATCATTCTTACTCATGTCCTGAATCTTATCAAAACTATCTTTGGCGTGTTCGTATCCACTTTTCGCAAGCTTGATATTCTTATCGGCTCTCTCGCCATAGGCTTGTTTCATTGCCTCCTCGATGACTTGTAATTCTAATCCATAGAAATAAGCAATTGCTCCAATCACGGCAGAATTTCTCATTATCTCGATTCCTTCGACTTCCTCGACCATAGAAGTTAAGGGCATCCCATATCCTTTCTCGGAGGAATAATCCAAATCATCCGAATCAAAGATTAACTTCCCATTTTCCTTTAATCTACTCTCGTGTTTCTGAATGGATCTCTGATCTAGGGCCACAACTATGTGGGCATATTTTTCCTGACTACGGATTTTTTCCGGAGAGGCTCTTATTTGGCAGAAATTATGTCCTCCCCGGATTAAAGATTGGTAATCATCACGCACAAAAGTATAATGACCGTGTCTGTTGAAAATCCTGCCAAGAATTTCGCCGGAGGCTCTCACACCATCTCCGGCTTCCCCCCCGAATACAACAGAAGCCTCTTCTTTCAATTGGACCATATATAAATGGAAAGCGCTTTCTTTTATTGTTTGCTAACAATTCCTGTCCGCAGAAAACAAAGAGTGAACTACCTCCACCTAACTCGCCTCGCTCGTTAGGAGGGGGCTTCCCTTCTCGGTCTCTCCACTTGTCGAGACAGAGGTGGAGACCATATCAGAGGGGGGAGTGAAACTAAACGCCGATTCATCACCCACCCAATCCACGATTGGGAAGCGTCTTCTCGGCGAAAGAAGATAAATTTATTCGTCGAGCCCTAGCTTTTCAGCGTTCCGGTCGGCTACTTCCTGAATCTGCTCTATTATTTCCTCTCCGCCCTCTTTTTCAAAGAGGTGTTGGAATCTTCCCTGAAGTTCAAGGTAGTCTTCCACAGGTTTCCTATCTCCTATCTTCTTCACATTAGTGATTTCGCCATCTTCCATCTCATAAATCGGATAAACTGCCGTCTGGACCGCCAATCTCGCAATCTTTATAACATTTCTGGCGTCGCTTCTCCAACCTCTTGGGCAGGGTGTGAAGACTTGGATGTATTTGGGCCCATCAATTTCCAGAGCTTTGTTTATTTTCTCCTTGAAATCTTCCGGATAGGCAATATTGGCCGTCGCCACATACTCCACTCCGTGAGCTGCGGCTATCCGGGGCATGTCCTTTTTGTGAACGTCCTCTCCATAGCTCTCACTTCCGGCAGGAGTAGTGGTAGTGGTTGCGCCGAGTGGAGTACTTCCACTCCTCTGGATTCCTGTATTCATGTATGCTTCATTATCGTAGCAGATATACAATATGTCATGGCCTCTCTCCATCATGCCGCTGAGGCTCCTAATCCCAATATCAAAGGTTGCACCATCCCCTGCGAGCGCGACGAAATTAACATCGTCGTAATCCATAAATCCTTCTTTTCCTCTCTTCTTGAATGACTTATATGCAGTTTCTACACCGGAAGCGATGGAAGCTGCGTTTTCGAAAACATTATGAATCCAACTTACTCCCCAAGCACTCTCGGGGAACGGGGTCGAAGTAACTTCCATACAGCCCGTCGGCATTGATATGATGGTGTTAGGTCCGGTCGCCTCGGTCACATATTTACAGGCTAGGGCAGCTCCACAACCGGGACATGCTCTGTGCCCAGCACAGTAGAGGTCTTCTTCGTGCTCAAATTTGCCGCTCCCCATGCCTAGTCGACCTCCTCGGGCAAAATATCCGTATTGAGAGATTGCCATATTTCTTCTTCCTCGAATTCCATTTCATGAGTTCCCTTCTCAGCTAACTCTTTGGTTCTTTCAATAATGCTTCGTATATTATCCTTCGAAATATCCCTTCCTGCTAATCCGGCTATGAAGTTCAAAATGGGCACTCTGACATCAGTGGGATAAAGTGCGGACTTGAGGTCGATTGCTAGCCCGCCCTGATATCCGACGGAAACGTCCTTCTCGAGAACCGCCACTGCTTCTGCATCCTTTAAGACCTCCCTCATTTCCTCGATGGGGAAGGGGCGGTATACTCGCAATCTAACTAATCCTACCTTTTCTCCGTTTTCTCTATATTCGTCGACGATATATCTCATGGTTCCACAAACGCTGCCAATTGAAAGAAGTATTATATCCGCATCCTCGGCTCTGTACGTATCAATTAGGCCCCGGTAGTCTAATCCATAATCTCTTCCAAATATCTCGGAGAACTCCTCAGCAGCTTCGCCTAACTTATCCTTAGCGTTCTTCTGGGCCTCGTGAACCATGTATCTCGTTTCGGTCCAATGTTCGGGTCTTGCGTAAGCACCCATCGTTGTAGGATCGGATGGATCAAGGGTATGGAAAGGATCCCTATCCGGCAAGAATTCCCTCACTTTATCCTCTTCGGGTACCTCGACCTGTTCCTGAACGTGAGTTAAAATAAATCCATCCAGACAAGAGAGAGCCGGTAAAAGAACGTCGTGATCCTCCGCCACCTTGTAAGCCATCAAGATATTGTCCATGGCTTCCTGTACATCCTCGGCGTAAAATTGTATCATTCCACCATCTCTCTCCGCAAAGGTATCGGTATGATCACCCCAAATGCTTAGAGGTGCCGAGAGGCTCCTATTTGCTATAGCCAACACAAGAGGTAATCTCATGCCCGAAGCACTGAACATAACCTCACTCATCAATTTAAGTCCCTGAGAGCAAGTCGCGCTAAAAACTCTCGCTCCCGCAGCACTTGCACCCACACAAGTAGAAGCAGCATTAAATTCACTGTCTACTTTTATGAATTCGCTGGTCAATTCCCCATCCGCAACCATTTCGCTGATTCTTTCCACAATATCCGTTTGTGGAGTAATCGGATACGCAGAAATTACATCGGGATCGCACGTCTTGACCGCTTCCGCGACCGCATCATAACCGGTCAACATTCTGGCCATATTATTTCTCCTCCTTTACCATCTCGATCGCATCAACAGGACATTCTTCAGCACAGATTTCGCAACCTTTGCAATACTCCAAATCTACCTCATATCTGTCTTCTTCGACTTCCTTTATCGCCATATCGGGACAATATTTCTCACACGTCCCACATGCAATACATTCGTCATGATCTACAATGGGTTTGTATTCTCTCCAGCTGCCAGTTTTGTTTACCAACGTAGTGCATGGTTCCACTACAGCTCCCTTACTTATTTTGAGATTTTCATATGGGTCATCTACCATTTTCACATCCTCCCGTACGCATCTTCTATCGCTGCCGCGTTTTTCTCGCCTGTTTCACCTGGGAATTGCTTTTTTATTACCTTAATAAGGCTATCCTTCTCAAATAGTCCGGTTGCTCCGGCGAAAGCCCCGGCCAAAGCAGTATTCATAATTGGTCTGTCAAGGTGCTCCAAAGCTATATTTGTTGCGTCCACCGTCAAAACTTTACTCTCAGTTTCCAAATTGAGTTCTTCAGGTGAAGATGAAGAATTTATCAAAATCATTCCGTCCTCCTTCAATCCCTTTAAAACATCCACCAAATCCAGAAGAGTAGAATCTTGAACTATCACATGGTCGGGTGTATCGATTTGACTTCTGTCCGTTATCTTTTTGTCATCAACTCTGGTGAAGGCCTGAATCGGGGCTCCCAACCTTTCAACGCCGAAAGAAGGAAATCCTTGACCCCACTTACCATCTTCAAAGGCGGCTTCGGCTAACAACTGGGCCATTGTAACAGAACCCTGTCCTCCACGTCCATGGATTCTTATTTCTTCCATTCTCACCGAACCCCAGTTCTTTCAGGTAAAACTCCCTAAAAAAGTTAACCTCATTTT
>CAYNPN010000038.1:0-18150 GCA_964399085.1 Hadarchaeota archaeon (SeqCode)
TCACCCACCTAATCAAAGATTAGGAAGGAGACTTCTTGGCGCTAAAAGTTAAAAATTCCTCTATTTAGCCTTTTGATTATCCTCAAAAAATCGGTGCAAAAATAAAACTCGCCACGCTTGCCGAGTTCTTCGCTATAGACCTTCTAACTTTAGGCTGTTCTGATTGCCCATTTTGAGTTTTTTAGTCCAGCTTCTCGGGGTCCTCCTCCGAGAACTAGATGTCCTATGGGTCGAGTTAAATATAGCCTTTTTGCGCAATATAGCAACTCGCACGTTAAATAATATAAAAAAGATAGAGGTAAGGTTCCATGGGAGGTGAGAATATAGAAAACTATTTCGCAGAGATTATAGAAACTCATGCTGAAGAAATGAGTGATCATCCAGCATATGTTTTCATGGGTGAGAAGAAAAGTTATAAGGAGTTCAATAATGATGCTAATCGAGTTGCCCGTTCGCTTCTTGATATGGGTTTAGAATCGGGGGATAGAGTTGCTACGGTTCTCCCACAATCTCCAGCTTTTTGGAATCTATATATGGCTGCATCTAAGACCGGCATCGAGATAGTTGCTCTTGACCCTAGACACAAACCTCCCGAGATGTTGTATCGATTGAATCAGACGGGTGCGGATATTCTTGTAGGGTTGGGTTATCCAGAAGACGTAGCTGAGTCTATTAAGAAAACTTTAGATGATATTGATATCGAGCACGTGTTTTCGTATTTTCAAGAACTCGATGTCGAAAATTCAAAGAGCTTCGAAACACTTTTGGATTCCTCATCGGATCCAATTCCCGAGAAATACCATCCTGAGCCAGAAGATACGCTAATAATAATATTTACAAGCGGAACTACGGGTAAGCCGAAGGGGGCGTTGTTAACTCAGAGATCAGTTGAAGCGATGAGTAGAGCGGAAGCTGAAATGTGGAATATAAAGAGTTCAGATTCCCTTCTAGCCTTCCTTCCGCCAAATCATGTAGGGGGAGTACACTGTACAGGGACCTCCGTTCTCTATCCAGGCGGAACTTTATTTTTAATGCCCCAGTTTGACCCAGAAGACGCCTTGGAGAGGGTGGAAAAACAAGATATTAAAATTTTCGGCGGTGTCCCTACCATCTATCGATTGATAATGAACCAAGTTGAGGATTGGGAAGACTACGATAGATCTTCAGTCCGTCTAGCAGTTATGGGAGGTGAACCCTCGTCACAGAAAATTGTCGAGAGAGTTCAAAAATTGTTCCCCGAGTCCGATGTTGCAGTAGCTTATGGTTGCACCGAAGTTAGCGGTTTTATAACATGGTCCAGGCCTGAAGATAGTCTAGATGTGGCTGGAAAAACGGAAGGAACCCCCGGTCCAGGCTTTGAGGTTAAGATTATTAAAGAGGATGGTACTGAGGCGGAGACTGGAGAACCGGGAGAGATATGGGTCAAGGGAGATTGCCTGATGAAAGGATACCTTGATGAAGAAAAAACCGAAGAAGATATGGAAGATAATTGGTTTAGAACCAGAGATATGGGTTATCTCGATGATGATGGATACCTGCATTACGTTGGGAGATCTCACGAAATGTTCATAAGTGGCGGTTACAACGTTTATCCTCTCGAGATTGAGTCCTACCTTAATAAACATTCAAAAGTGTCAAACTCCTTCGTTACGGGAGTCCCGGATGAAACGTGGGGAGAGGTAGGATGGGCATTTATCCTACCAGAAAAAGGTTCAGAAATAGATGAAGAAGAACTTGAGGAATACTGTGAAGAAGGATTGTCAGATTACAAGATTCCAAAAAAGTTCATAATAAGGGAAGAGTTTCCGAGAACGGATGTAGGAAAAATAGACAAGCAAAAACTCCGGGAAGAGATAGACAAAGATTAAAGAAGAATAAAGAAATATTCAACTGAGTGAAAATTAATCGTCAATTATTTTCTTTTTCACTTTTTTCCTTTTTGAATAGCTCTCCCTGATCTCGTTCTTTAACTGCCTGTTTAAAGCCAACTTCTTCACATCGTTCTTTGAACTTTACTCCCTCAGGTGTATGGCGAGCTATGCCGTCAAAAAGAGTTGCAATCATTTGAGTGGTTTCCAGCCCCATGTTTTCGTAAGCTTGGTTAATCATCAACTTTTGCATCATTAACTGGTTCTGAGGGATAGATATCATTTTGCTCGCTAACTTTTCCACCTCTTCATCTAGAGATTCTTCCTCAACCGCTTTGTAAACTAGACCGATTTTTTCCGCTTCTCCTCCATCTATCAGATCTCCAGTCAGTAACATTCTTTTCGCCCTTTCAGCTCCAAGTTTGTAAACCCACATGCCTGTAGTGGGACAACCCCAAACTCTGGCAGGAGGGTATCCGATTTTAGCATTTTCAGCCATAACTATGATGTCGCAACACAGTGCAATGTCGCTACCCCCACCAACCGCATATCCTCGAATTTTGCAAATTGTTGGTTTTGGACTGTTCCAGAGACTCATGAAATCTTCAGTATTTTGCTTCATCATTTTATAGTCCAAGGTAGGGTCCCACGGCATTTCCTGACTGCCTTGTGTGGGTCTGGGAGCTTCCGCAAACTCTTTCATATCATATCCAGCAGAAAAGTTTTCACCAGCACCTTCCAAGATAATAACCCGAATCTTTTCGTCCCGATTGGCTTTATCCACGGACTTTCGCAACTTCTCAGGCATCTTACTTGAAATTGCATTATAACGGTCTGGCCTATTCAAAGTTATTCGGGCAATATTGTCCTCCCTTTCATACTGCACGATTTCATTCAGAATAGACACCTATTAAGACTGGTTTCCGCACGAGAAACTTATATAGTTTATGTGTTGCTTGACCTTTCACGGAAATGCTGGAGCCTGAACAAAAATTAATTACAAAGTCAAAAAATGACGAAATGAAAATATACCTGATGTTGTTCTGACAAAGCAGAAAATTGCTCCAGGTAAAACACAAAAATTGATTGATTGGATGGAGGAAATAATAAACCGAGAAGATGAAGCTATTGAGACTTTGAAACATGAAAGGATGTGCACTGAATCGGCCTTACTTGAGAGAACAGAGGAAAGAGATTTTCTTATCTACTAATATGGGTGCAGAAAATATAGATAAAGTTTTTCGTAAGTTTGAAGATTCGGAGCGTCCGATCGATCAAAAACATAAAATAAGTTATGGATGAAGTGTTAGAGAATGAGGGAGAAGCAGAAAACCTCAAATTACTGTACCATCTGTCCAATTCAGAAAGACCATAATCAGATTTTATTTACGGATAAACCTGCCGGATTTGGAATTAAAGCCAAGAAATATCACGTTGAAGATGAATTTTAAGTAAAAGGCTTGTCGGGTTCTTTGCTAACCGCATGATTCCCAAATAGTCTCTATTCTGAGAGGTATATAGCTAACTTTATTCAAAGAATTATTTTCATAACTCCAAATCATGGCGTTAGTTACTATTGTTATTCCTCGATAGCGAGTTTTTAAGATCCCTATAGATATCTTAATAGGTTTTCTTCGCCAATTTCCCTGAATCCCTCCCTCACTAGGCCCTCAAGATCGTCTATTCCCTCACCAGTTTTCGCCGAAGTGGGAACTATAATATCCAGCCATTGTCGCCAAGGAGGATCCAGCCTCAATTTGATACAAATTTCGTCCAGCAGCTCGTCTATTTCTCCCGATTTAACTTTATCTATTTTGTTAGCTGCCACGATCGGCTTGAGCTGGAGTTCTCGAAGGAAGGAGAAAAGCTCGATGTCCACTGGAATCTGACCTCTATCCTCCCAGCGCTCAGCAATTTCTACAAAGGCTGGAGCGTCGATAACCTGAATTGCGAATAGGATATCGTCGGCATTCTCTTCCAAATATCGAACTATTCTATCCTTAATTTCCTCCTGCCTTTCTTCGCTAATACCAGCTATATATCCGAAGCCGGGTAGATCCACTATATCTAAATTTTTGCCCAGGTTCAGGCGAATAAATTCTCTCGTCACACCCGGGCGTTTACCCGTCTTCACCTTTTTGCCGGTAAGTTGCCTTATTATGCTGGATTTTCCAACGTTGGATCGTCCAGCCACGATTATTTCTGGCATTTCGGAATAGGAATTGTGTGTTAAACGTAAAGGCAATTTGGGTCTTTCGAGAAAAAATAAATAGTGTGATTATAAGAAGAGAGACCTTGGTAAAATGGCCGATCTAGTTCTCAGCAATGGCACTGTAGTGACCATGAACGATCGAAGAGAGGTAATAGAAAATGGAGCCGTTGCAATCGAAGGAAATAGAATTTCCGATGTCGATAAGACGGATGAGATAAAGGAGAAGTACTCGGTAAATAGAGAGATCGATTGTGAGGACGAGCTTATTCTTCCCGGTTTCATAGATTCCCATGTCCATCTCGGTCAGGCGCTAATCAGGGCATGCGCCGATGACATGCCTTTGGTCCCCTGGTTAAAGGAGAGAGTGCTCCCCCTCCAGGGAATTGCCTATGAGGAAGGAGACGGCGAGCTCAGCGCGAAGCTCTGTGCGCTGGAGATGATCAAGTCGGGAACGACTACCTTCGTGGAGGCTCTTCTCCACTGGAAGTATATCGAGGAGATGACGGAAGCCATAGCGGAATCCGGTATGCGCGGGGCGATTTCCAAGTCGCTCATGAACAGGCCGGATTATGCCGATCAGGAGGGAGCTATCCCCGAATGCATGCGGGAGGACGGCGAGGAGTCGCTCAGGCAGACCGAAGAATTGATCGACAAGTGGCATGGAGAGGCAAATGATAGAATACATATCTGGTACGGCCTCAGGACACCGGGCGGCGCGACGGTCGACTTCTACCGGGAGGCCGTCGAGAAAGCGAAGGAGAACGAGACAGGTATCACGATCCATTTGGCGGAGGTTAAGGAGGACGTCCGGTATATGAAGGAGGAGTTCGGAATGTCTCCGATGGAGTTCATGGAACACTGTAACATAGTCGGAGAAAATGTTATCTACGCCCATGGGGTCTGGCTCCCCGAGGAGGATTTCGCCCGCCTGAGGGAAGATAAATGTACCGTCAGCCATAATCCCGCGAGCAACCTCAAGCTCGGATCCGGCATGGCCCCGGTCCCCGAAATGCTCGACGCCGGTGTGAATGTCGCGCTGGGTTGCGACGGGGGTCCCAGCAACGACGATTACGACATGATCAGGGAGATGAAGCTTGCCGCACTGCTTCACAAGGGTCGACTCCTGGATCCCACCGTAATGCCCGCCGAGAGAGTGCTCGAGATGGCGACCGTGAACGGGGCGAAACCGACTCTGTGGGGGCAAGACATAGGGACCCTCGAGCCCGGGACGCTGGCCGATGTGATCGTGGTGGATTTAAATAAGGTTCATTCGGCCCCCGTCAGAAACCCGATTTCCAACATGATTTACGCCGCTCACGAGGGAAACGTGGAAACTACTATTATTGATGGGGATATATTAATGGAGGAGAGGGAAGTTAAAACCCTCGATGAGGAAAAAATCTTAAAAGAAGCAATAGAACTTGCACCTGAACTGGATGGAAGATTGGATTTAGATATAGATACTAGGTGGCCGATAAGATGACCATAAGAAAATTATTCGAACCGAACAGCGTCGCCGTAGTCGGCGCCTCGCGAGAACCCGAAAAACTGGGTCACATTATCGTGAGGAATTTAAAAGACGCGGATTTTGAGGGTAAAATCTATCCTGTGAATCCCGAGGCCGACGAGATTCTAGACCTGAAATGCTATTCTTCGCTCGAGGAGGCGCCCAAGAAAACTCAGTTGATCGTGTTTGTGATTCCCGCCGAGAAGGTTCCATCGGCACTTAAGCAGTCCGAGGAAAAGAACGCGAGCAATGTGATTATCGTCTCCAGAGGATTCAGCGAGGTCGGAGAAGAAGGTATGGAGCTGGAGGAAGAAGCTCTTGAAATCGCCGGAGATATGGGAATTCGGATTCTAGGTCCCAACACCCAGGGAGTAACTAATACTTCTAATGGCCTCTGTGCATCTTGGCCCCTAATAACTAAGAAAGGACCACTCTCGATCGTAGCCCAAAGCGGAACTATCGCCGCCGCGTTGGAGAACTGGGCTCAGGAGGACAACATAGGAATAGCCAAATCGGCCGTGCTCGGAAATAAGTCCGATATCGACGAGGGTGATTTGATCGACTACTTCGCCGACGACGATGATACCGGCGTGATAGCTGTCTACTTGGACGGCGTCGAGAGAGGTAGGAAATTCCTTGAAGCCGCCCGAGAGGCCGCCACGGAGAAGTCCGTGGTTGTTTTGAAGGGGGGGAGATCCGAGCGTGGTACAAGGGCCGTGGAGTCCCACACGCAGTCTTCCGCCGGAAAATATGAGATTTTCAATAGCGCATGTAGACAGGAGGGACTTGTAATGGCAGAAAATATTACCGAATTCTACAATATAAGTAAGGGCCTCGCAGGCCTGGATAAGCCCGAGGACAAGAATACGGTTATAATAACGAGCTCCGGCGGCTCCGGAATATTGGCTACGGATGCTGCCGAGGAGATGGATGTGAATTTAATTGATCTACCGGAGAGGGCGGAGGAAAAGTTGAAGGAAACCCTGCCAAAAGAGTGCACGATAGATAATCCACTCAATCTGACCGGCAGTGCGACTGCAGAAAGATTTGATGAGGCTATCAAGATTCTAGCCCGTTATCAGGACGTTAGCAACTTGGTTGTTGTAGTTGGAGACCCGATTTTGGGGATATCCGATGTGATCAAGGAAAGATTCGATCGACTGACATTGGTCCCGGTAATGCTCGGTATGGGTGAATTGGGGGAATTTGCTGTGGAGGAACTCAAAGAGGCGGAGATACCGGTGTTTTCCGATCCGGAGATGGCGGTAAAGGTAATAGACGCGTTTTAGTTCCTTAAAAAAGAATTTGTAATTGAATCATACCGAATCCCCGAGGGAATTGATTGAGGATAGATGAATACAGCCCGGGAGATACAGAATTATTGCTGGGCAATGAGGCAATAGCCCGCGGTGCCTTAGAGGGAGATGTTAGAGTGGCTGCTTCCTATCCAGGCACTCCCGCATCGGAGATAATGGAAACTCTCTCCGATCTCCCTCCAGCTATGGATATTCATACCGAATGGTCGACCAACGAGAAGGTCGCCTTCGAGGTTGCGACGGGAGCGTCCATAACGGGAGTCCGTTCGTTGGTTTCGATGAAAAATGCGGGCCTTAACTGGGTGATGGACCCATTCATGACAATCGTTTATGGGGGCATAAGGGGCGGGTTCACGATCGTTGTCGCGGACGATCCGGGTGCCCACTATTCCTCCAACGAGCAAGACACACGGATAGCGGCCGCTTACGCGGAAATACCCTGTCTCGAACCTTCCGACCAGCAGGAAGCAAGGGAGATGACTAAGAGGGCCTTTTCTCTATCGGAGAAGATAGAACTTCCAGTTTACGTTAGATCAGTTACCAGAGTCAGCCACGCCCTTGGCGAAGTCGAGTTCGGTGAGATGGAAAGAGGGAGGCGGAATCCCGTCTTCGACCGACATTACGAAATGCCCTACCGGTGGAACGTCTACGGAGATTCCGGCCCGATAGAAAGACATGCTTGGCTCAGAGAACAACAAGAATTGGTTGCCGATGAAATCGAGGGCATGCCGTGGAACGAGTCGAAGGTTCCCGAGGGCGCCAACTTTGGGATAATTGCTTCCGGTATAGGCGCCAGCTACGCACGCGAAGTTCTTGAATCGACTGGATTCAGCGACGAAATCGCTTTCCTAAAGATAGCCACACCTCACCCCCTTCCCGAGAGCATGACGGCCGAATTCCTTCGGGAGGTAGATAAGGCCTTGGTAGTCGAGGAGGGTTTGGAGTTCGTCGAGAGGAGAGTAAGAGAAATCGCTCAGGTAGAGGCGCCGGAGACCGAAATATATGGGCGCCTCACGGGACACACCCCTTCGGTCGACGAGATTGATACTGGTGCGGTTGCCGATGCTCTTGAGGACTTCGTCGATATCGAGAATCCCTATCCACCCATCAATGATGAAATCAAGGGTAAGATGGAGGAGCTGATCACACCCCGGTCTTCCACTTTCTGTGCCGGATGTCCCCATCTGGGAACCTATTGGGCCCTCCGTCAGGTTCTGGAGGACGTCGAGGGGGTCCAGATAGTCAACGGCGATATCGGGTGCTACGAGATGGCAGGCTACGGTCTGTTCTCGAGTGGGATCGAGGGAAGTGAATCCGGGGAATCCGTAAAATATCCTATAGAGTCTTCCTACGAGATCATAGATACGAATTATGTTATGGGCAGCGGTATTGGCCTGATGCAGGGTCAGTACCAGGCGGGCTACGATGACGGTCCCCTGGTCGCGGTGACGGGAGATTCGACCTTTTTCCATTCAGTTCTTCCCGAGGTTACTAACGCGGTCTACAACGGAGCGGAGGGGCTGCTGATAGTTTTGGACAACAGGTGGACTGCTATGACGGGCCATCACCCCAATCCGGGCTCCGGGGAAAGGGTTACGGGGGAGAGTTCGAAGCCCCTAGACATAGAGGAGATAGTCCGAGCCCTGGGAGTAGAAAATGTGAGGAAGGTGGACCCCTACGATTTGGAAGAAACTGCCGAGGCGATGGAGAAGGGGATAGACGAAGAAGATTTCTCAGTAGTTATTAGCAGGAGGCCCTGCACCCTGGAGGCAATCAGAAGGGAGAAATTCGACAGAGTTGAGATAGAGGTAGATCCCGAAGAGTGTATAAGTTGCGAAAAATGTGTGGGTTTCGGGTGCCCTGCGATAACCTATGAAGGAGATAAGGGCGAAATTGATAGAGAAATTTGCGTTGATTGCGGACTCTGTGCGGATATTTGCCCTACAGACGCGCTCAGGAGGAGATAAGATGGGTCAGATGGGCTTGCTGATTGCTGGTGTCGGCGGTCAGGGAGTTCTAAGAGCTTCACATCTGCTTGCCGAGGCCGCCATCGAGGACGGCCTATCGGCGAAGGTAGGGGAGTCATATGGAGCTTCCATGAGGGGAGGACCGGTCGCGAGCCATGTCCGGATTGGAGAAGATATTTACTCACCTATAAATCCCGAAAACGGGGCCGACGTGATCTTGGCGCTTGAACCTATGGAAGGCTTGAGAAATGCGCCCGAATTCCTTTCGCAGGGAGGAATTTTCCTGGCCAATTCCGAATTCAGGCTACCTTACGACGTAAATGTCGGGAGGGTGGAGAATCCATCCTTAGAGGAAATGAAGAAGGTGATCGATAAAGTAGCCTTGGAGATAGGGACGTTCGATGCATCCTCGCTCGCCAAAGAGGCAGGAGATATTAGAACGATGAACGTTGTCATGCTGGGTGCACTCTGCGGCTTCGTCGATTTGCCCATAAGTGGACAGACGCTCGAAAGGGTTATAATCGAAGATGTCCCTGCCGATACTCGAGAGGAGAACAGAAGGGCTTTCGAACTGGGCTTTGAAGAGTATAGTGAATAATACTTGTAAGATATGTTCTAAAATTATTTGAGGGATTCCAGATGGACGAGAGCATGAAGGAGAAAATACTGAGCTTTCAAAAGAACGAAATCACGGAATACCATATATACAACAAGCTGGGCGAAGTCACTGAGGATGAGCATAATAGAGATGTACTCCAAAGAATAGGGAGTGAAGAAAAGAAACATCACGATTTCTGGAAGGAAAAAACGGGAGAGGAAGTGGAGCCAAGCAAACTCAAGATATGGTTTTATTATCTACTTTCTAGGATTTTTGGGATCACTTTCGGGATAAGGCTGATGGAATTGGGCGAGGAAGATGCCCAGGAAAGTTATGGCCAAATAACCGAACACGTACCGGAAGCCAAGGGGATCATAGAGGACGAGGATGAACACGAGCGTGTGCTTTTGGAGATGCTTGATGAGGAAAAACTGTATTACGTAGGGTCGATAGTGAGAGGGCTTAGCGATGCTTTGGTTGAACTGACTGGTGCCTTGGCCGGTCTAACTTTTGTGTTGGTAAAAACCGACCTAATAGCCGTGACGGGGTTAATAACCGGAATTGCTGCATCTCTTTCTATGGGCGGTTCGGAGTATCTGGGGTCCAAATCTGAGGAGAGTACTGAGAGTACTAAGGATCCGCGCAAGGCTTCCATTTATACGGGCTTTTCCTATATCCTCGCCGTGCTATTTCTGATATTTCCTTACTTCGTTTTATCAAACGTTTACCTTTCTCTGGCTTTAATGATTATAAACGCAGTTATCGTCATCCTATTGTTCACATTCTACATTTCCGTGGCAAAAGGGATATCCTTTAAAAGAAGGTTTGGAGAAATGGTCGGAATCAGTCTAGGGATTGCAATCCTGTCTTTTGTGATCGGATTCGTTGTTAGGGCTTATTTTGGAGTAGAAGTCTAAAACCCCCCAAATTGATTAAAGATAGTAGCAGGTAAGGGAAGGTTCAATTTCCGAATTGGCGTAGAAAGTCTTTTCCGCGTTTAAAAATAAACTTTATCTTGACCATGACCGAGAATAGAGAACCCTCGAAAGAGGCAGAAATAAAGAGAGAAATTGAGGACTATAAAAAAAGGCGAAAAAGGATGTTTGCAACTTCCCTTATAGCAATGTTTGGGGTGGTCGTTCTTCCCTTCCAAAATTTTATCCTCGTTTTAGCGATCATTGCCTTCGGGATTGCTCCGGCAATGTCCATTTATTACACTTGGAGAAAGCACCAGTTAGAGGAGAAATTAGAAGATTTTGAGCTCGATGATGAGACCAGAAATTCCTTCGACTCGCTCGTAAAAAATGATTTCTGAAATAGGGCTTTGATTGGGATGAAGAATTCTCCGGATATTCACGCTTAACCTTTTCCGCTCCCAAACCAATTGTGGAGGCTCAAAAAAATCCGCAATCCCCCCGAACCTTGCGGCTCGCCTTCCCACCTCGGACATCATATCCCCAAAGGAGGTGAGAATTTGAGCAATTTTATCGGGATCGGTGTCCACCGAGATGAGTGCCATGCTACCGTTCAGGATAAGGAAGGGGAAACGGTTAAGCAAGGTTATTTTCAGAACTCTCCGTCAGGTTTTGAAGGTTCTTTGAAGACGATTCTGCTTTTTCCAGCCGATACCTACAAGCCGATTGGGGTTACCAAATAGTCTCATCGAGGTAAAGTAGAAAGTGGAGGAATACGAGTGCTCGAAAATCCATTACTAGGAAAAGACGCCTGAATTAGTTGGTTTTTAGGGTTAGCCTTTTCCAATTAAATTGTCTACTTTAAAATATTGAGAAAACCTCGTGATTTTGCTTATAATTGGCTTTATAAGAGAGCAAATGAAATCGATTACCTCACTCCTTTTTAAGAACGAAAGCGTTCAGTTTCAATACATATTCTCAATTTTATAACTAAAGGATAGTATTTACATAAAACACTCCATAAATCTTTAGATTATGTGTCGTAACTTGAAAGTCAGTTTCAACGACGATTCGGCGATGCAGAAGCAGACTAAGTTTTTCATCAAAAAAAAGGAGACGAAGAAAGCATGAAGATTAGTGAAAGTTTGAAAGGAGCAATGAACCTCGATAGGGAAGGCATCTCGCCTGTAGTTGGATCCATTCTTTTAATTGCAATATCTGTAATAATAGCGGGGACTATAGGTTATTTCGTAGTGAGTCAAAGTATTCCGGAACCGATGCCAACGACGGCATTGTCCTTCGAAAGTGTGAATGACGGTGATAATCGATTTTACATAACTAAAAAAGGCGGAGACCCGATTAAGAACGCCACCAAAAACCTTGAACTGTACGTCCAAGGCTCCAAGTTGGAAGGTAATGTTGTAAATATTACTGGAGGAGACAATGACCTCAATGCCGGTGAGAGCTTAGAGGTTAAGGTTGATGACTTCTCGAGAAGAGGACGTATTAAAGCGATTCATGCTCCATCGAATAGCATTCTCGCCGAATCCAAATCTAAACTCCACAAGACGACGGACGATGGTGCAGAAAGTCCGGATATCACAGAGGAGGGAGCGGATCTCTCAGCTTATCAGCCGCCAAACCACTGCGATATAACGGTAGACGATAGCTGGGATGCTGATGAGGTCTCAGACCAAGCTGAAAAATTCAAGACGATATCAGCCGCTATCAATAACGCATCATCGGGAGAGGTAATCGGGGTCAAAAAGGGAACTTACAATGAAAATCACATTAATGTAAATGAATCGGTAACAATAGCTTCCCTGGACGGTCCGGACGAGACTTCAATTGATGCAGGAGGGGATCAGCATGTATTCTGGGTAACTTCCGATTTAGTTGATATCAGAGGTTTTAAGATGGTGAACTACACAAAGCATGGAGTTGATTTCCAAGACGGTTCGGACAGTAGAGTTTCTGGAAACATTTTTGATTCGGGAATGTTAGCATTGTCAGCCGTTCAGGCATTTAGCAACGTAGAGAATGTAGAGATTTTCAACAATGTTATGCGTGGTATTGGGGTTCGTGGCTATACAGGTACTTGCTCTAGATGGAATGTCAATAATAACACGATAGATGTACAGAACGAAAATCATCATGGGATAGTTGGAGGGGGTCCAAACTGGACAATCTCCCACAATGATATTAGAAACTGCGGTAATCCCTCGGAGGATGGTTACCACCAAGCAATCGATACTTACCAATATGGTAATGCGAGCGACTGGACTATAGAAAATAACAACATCCATGATAGCGAAGATGGTATAGAAATCGAGGGGGCAGGACACGTTGCTAATTATAACAATATATACAATATCGAAAATCTAGCCGTGGGCTGCGATAAAGAAATGGATGCCACCAAAAACTGGTGGGGAACTACAGAAAATAGCGAAATAGAAGCTATGATTAACGAAAAAATAGATTATTACCCTTTCCTCGATGAACCTCGTTAGAAAGATATTATCTAAAATGTTTTCCTTTTTTGTGCAAACCCCTGAAATAGGGAATTAGAAAGAGGAGGTAATATCATATTCGAGAAACGGTTCGAGTGTCTTTTTTGCTCTTTTTTCCTTAACTGAGACTAATCTTTCAATGGATTCTCTATTGACTTCTTCTTTGGAGAGGTCGGCCCCAATCAATAATTTTTCCCCACGTTTGGATCTGACTATCACGGTCGAGTAGCCGTCCGAACTTCCCACAGATCCCACCGAAATATCGGCCAGCCTTGAGACGAAGTCGTCACAGCAGTCACATCCATCTTCAATTGCTTCGTCGAGTTCCTTTACTTTACAGGAATACTCCTCCTCCTCCCCGTCGTTTATAATGAAGTTACCCTTGCTAATCTGTGTTCTTTCAGCCTCGTCTAAATCGACTCCCAGCTTTTCGTCCAATGATTTTTTCAGTTTCTCGTAGTCGAAGCTTTCGAAGCAAAACAAACCCACCACAGTTATGTCCATGTCTTTAGATTCGTCCATCCAGACTTCTTGTATATTTCTCGCTACTCTGACCTGACAGGGAGTTCCGACAATTGCAATTTTCTTTTTTCCATTTTCGGCAGCTTCCTCTAATTTCGGTTCTATACTTATTCTTAGATACTTGGTTCCGCTTGCATTCTTGATTTCCTCTGGACTTTCGGCGAAAACTGCCTCCGTTTTGTAACCTTCTTTCCTCTGCGCCACGATTGCTGTTTCAAATAAACCTTTTTCAAGGCCCGATAGGAGAAGCGAAGTGACCACCCCTCCATCCTGACCCTCCACTTTAGCCTTCGCGGAAAAAATATCGACATATCTTCCAAGATTCTCGTCCTTTTTACCTTTCAGGAATTTTCTACCGAGTTCTTCTTCTTTTCCCTCAGGGGTTGGGAATATGTTTCTTTTCGCTTCCGTTGCGGGGGTTGGACATACCATGGCACAAGTCCCACAGCCTATACATTCTTCGGAAAACGAATTGAAGGGGGCGTCTACCTCCCTAGCGACCCCCCGATTTGTGAAATCAATGGCTGAGGTCTTAACTATCTCGTTGCAGACACGAGCGCACAATCCACAGAGGATGCAGGTTTCTTCTACGTCCTCCAATAAAAGCCTCGGTTCCTTGATTCCGTATTTCCGTGCTATTTCCCTTATTTTCTCGTCGTTTGGGCATCTTGCCAACAGGAACTCTATCAACATTTCGCGAATTCCTTCTACTTCCTCGGAGTGGGTTTCTACTTCAATTTCTTCCTTAATTGGATAATTGCAGGAAGTCACGATGTCTTCCTTGCCTTCTCCATCGGTTATCTTTACCGCGCACATCCGACAGGCACTGTATGTGGAGAGGTTTGGGTGGTAACAAAGTGTAGGAATATCTATTCCTAATTCGCTCGCAGCTTCCAAAATTGTGGTTCCCTTTTCAACTTCCTTCTTCTTTCCATCTATTTCAACTTCTATCCTTTTATTTGACTCTTCCATTTCAATCACCAACTTCTTCTCAATCCAATTTTCTCTCCTCTTTTGGTAGGGGGTAGGGCACTGGTTCGCCCGATACCTTTTTCACCGCGTCGACGGGGCAAACCTCGAAACAGGTTCCGCATTTTGAGCATTTTGATTCGTCAATCACGTGGATTTCCCTTTCCTCGCCTTCGATAGCATCGGTCGGGCACTTTCGATAGCAGAGGTGACATCCTTTGCATTCATCCGAATCGATATAATATGAGATCAAATCTCTACAGACCAACGCCGGGCATCTGTCCTCCCTCACATGGGCCTCGTATTCGTCCCCGAAGAATTTCATCGTTGACAAGACGGGATTGGAAGCCTCTCGCCCTAGGGCGCAGGCCGAAGCATCCGCCATTTTCTCGGCTATCTCCTTGAGGAGATTTATGTCCTTTTCCAAACCTTCGCCCGAGGTAATTATATTCAGCAATTTCTGCATTTGTCTCAGCCCCTCCCTGCACGGAGTGCACTTACCGCAGGATTCGTCACCGAGAAAGTCGATAAAGTAACTGGCCACATCCACCATGCATGTATCTTCATCGAAGACTATCATTTCCCCGGAGCCTATCATCGTCCCCAATTCGTGAAATTCCTCGAAGTCGATGATGGTGTCCAGCTTTTCTTTCGGGAGCACGCCCCCCAAGGGCCCTCCTGTTTTAGCTGCTTTGAAATCTTTATCCCCAGCAATCCCACCACCAATTTCGTATATAACATCCCTCAAAGGAGTTCCAAAGGGAACTTCTACCAAACCGGTAATTTTAGTATTTCCGGCCAGGGAGAATATTTTGGTCCCAGGACTCCCCTCCGTCCCGATTGAGGTGAACCAATCGGCCCCTTTGTCGATGATAATAGGTACATTGGCCCAAGTTTCGACGTTATTCAGGTTCGTGGGCTTTCCCCACAGCCCCTCCTCCGAAGTGTGGGTGTATTTTGGTCTGGGTTCTCCGACCTTTCCTTCAATGATACTGGTTAGGGCGCTAGATTCTCCGGACACGAACGCAGTCGCTCCTCTATGTATCTTTACATCAAAATCGAACCCGGACCCGAGGATATCCTCGCCTAGAAAACCATATTTTCTGGCCTGTTCAATCGCTATAGTTAAATTTTCTATGGCTAGGGGATATTCCTGCCGTATATATACATACCCCTGAGAGGCTCCGATGGCATAAGCCCCGATTATCAAACCTTCCAGCACTTGCTGAGGATTCCTTTCCATGAGCGAGCGATCCATATAGGCACCCGGATCACCTTCGTCGCAGTTTACTACCACGTACTTGGGTTCACCAGGGGCGTTTCTCGTCGATTCCCATTTTTTACCGGTCGGAAATCCGCCCCCTCCTCGACCCCTCAACCCAGCATTCTTAACTTCTTCAAGGACTTCCTCAGGGGTCATTCGACTCAGAGCCTTGGCTAGGCCCGCGTACCCATCTATTACTAGGTAATCATCGATACTTTTTGGATCAATTTTCCTGCCTGTGCCAAAGACGATTCTCTTTTGATTTTCATAGAAAGGAATTTCTGATTCTCTCTTAATCCTTTCCCCTGTGTTTGGATCTTCATAGATCAAGTCATCCACAATTTCGTCGTTTTTAGTGGCCGTGACAATTCGCTCGGCATCCTCGGGTTCAACTTGAAGGTAACAAATCTCTCCGGGTTCTATGACTACCACGGGTCCCTTTTCGCAAAATCCGTGACAACCTGTTCTTTTGAATTCTATTTCGTCTTCAACTTCCTGGTCTTCTATCTCATTTCTTATCGATTCGGCAACTTTGTTACTCCCGCTAGCCGTGCAGGAGGTGCCGGAGCACAACGTTATAACTGGCTTATCCTGTTTCATCTCTGCAGATAGTCTTTTCTTAAATTCCTCTAATTCTTCCGGTAAGTTAATTTGGGTCATGATATCTTATCTATCATCTTCTCTATTCATAACTCTCTAAGATTTCCTTCACTTCCCCAGTTGTGAGATTTCCATGATAGTTCCCGTCGACCGCCATAACCGGACCCATACCGCAGCATCCTAGGCAGTTAGCGCTTTGGAGAGTGAATTTTAAGTCAGGACTGGTACCTTCCCCCTCGATATCCAATATTTTCTGAATTTCCTCGTAGATTTTTTCTGCGCCGCGCGTACTACATGCCGTTCCCAGACAAACCTGGACCAAATGATCGCCCATCGGCTCGAGCATTAGGCCCTTATAAAAGCTCGCAATTCTGTATACCTGAGTTTTGGATATTTCGACCCTTTTGCTTACCCGTTCCATCGATTCTTCGGGAACCCATTTAAGTTCCTCCTGTATGTCGAGCAGAATTGGGATTAACTCGCTCGATTCGGCCTCGTGCTTCTCGACGATTGCATCCGTTTTTTCTATAAGGTCTTCCTCCGAGTTTTCTCTCCCCATTTATATACCCCAAAAGCCCCTGTTACCAGACAATATTTGTCGTCTTGATTTAATAACCTTTATAAAATTCATATTTTACATAATTTACATTTATGTTCATAATTTATAAATAATAAGTTGGAGAGATGAATAATGGGGAGGACTATGAGAGATTTAAATTCACCCGAAAACAAGGGTAGGGTAGAAAACTGGTCAAAGTACGTAAAGCGAAGGGAAAAGGAAGAAGTAGAGATTTCTAATTTGTCGGAAGCTATAGAGGGACTAGTTGAGGACTATAAAACGGATTTAAGTAAAGTATGGATTCTGGATATGTTTGCTAACGGGGTATCAAAAAATCACATCTATGAAACTGCCAAACTCATTTTCGACGAAGATATGACTACAATTATTGATATAGTGGAGACAGAACTTGAATCGCTGGGTCTATCCGATATGAGCAGAAGACTGGACAGTGACTTACAGGTGGGCGAGAAAATTAGAACAACAATTGCCTCAGAAGCACTTTCGGGAATTAAAAATCAGGTCCAAGAGTTGGTAAACAACTCCCCGAAGGAGATTAGAGAAGGAGTTTACTTGCTATCACATTTCGCAGTTGATAAACTCGGTCAAGATAGAACCCATATAACGCCAAGGGGATTTGAGAGGACGTGGAAGATATTCAGCGATGATGAGGATTTAGAAATACAGGATCTGGTGAATGTGGGGATGTTATACAAGAAATACTATCAGTACGACACCGGTAGCCATTGGTATCATGTTATCCCGCAGCACAGCTTGATTCTTTTAGGAGAACTGGTGGAAGGAGAAAGCGATTTGGAACCCCCCTGTTCACCTCCCTCGGAATCCGAAGTTCGGGACTTCATGGAACAAGAGGAGGTTAGAGAATTCATGAAATGGATGAGCAGCACGACCAAGTATGTTGATGTATCCGAGGAGGAGGAACAGATAAAGGAAGAAATGGATGAGGAGAAAGTTGATTTAAGCCTAGCCGAATTTGAAAGTGTCAGAGATAAAATGATTGAAGAGAGCGTTTTGATATTTGATTACAGCCCACAAAGGAGTAGTACTGGGGATAGAAGTAGTAAGGCAGCATCATGGAAGTATAAATTAACGAAATTGGCGATAGATTCGGTGCCCATTCTCCAGTGGAGGCCGTCCGAGTTTTACTCGACCACATAGAAACTCGCAGATTATCTTTTTATCGGAGAAGACACCTTCCCAATCGTGGATTGGCTGGGCGATGAATCCGATATGTTTTAATTCCTTTGGCGAGAGAATGAGAATAACTAGTTCACGGTATGTCTGAGACAGGACCTCGTTCGAGTCTCCGAAGCCGAGTTCGGA
>CAYNPN010000039.1:0-17309 GCA_964399085.1 Hadarchaeota archaeon (SeqCode)
CGCCAAAGGAATTAAAACATATCGGATTCATCACCCATCCCATCCACGATTGGGAGGGTGTCTTCTCCGATACAAAAAATAAAATTCACTGCATCTCCCTCCGAAAGAACCGTTCGACAATGGGTGAATCGTGAACAACTAATTTTTAAAAGTCGATGGAATTTGAACTGTTGAACTTTTCAACTACCTATGTTTCATCCCAACTTTATCCCTAGAAACTGCGAATCGGTTATCACGTTCTGCTGCCTCGACCAGACCTCATCATGAGTCTCGACGTAATCAGCCTAGGTCCTGATGAACTCTACTCCCTGCTTCCTGTTTCTTACCTATTTCGTAGAGGTATTTACCCGGCTAAAATTGCAAGGCATAAAACATAGTCATAAATCGCCATCGAATATTATCGGTCTTAATTGCTCAAATAGGAGATTTTCCCCTTAAAGTCCGGAACGGGCGAAAGTAGTAAAGAGTGGAACAGCGTGCAATTTTGACCCCGGACAAAAATCAAGAAAAATGGACTGAATTCCATTGGTAGATAGATTTGAGAAGAAGCTGGGAACATACAAAGGGAGAAAATATCTGCTCTACTGGGAGGCTAGACCCAATATCGACGAGTTGGAAGAATTCGTAGTTAATATATCCTATTCCGATTTCATTAACGGAGAGCCCAAAAGAATTCAAATCGTGAGGATCGATAACGTGGGGAAGCCGCTCCACATCGACCAGCTATGGAGGGAAGGGAACCCTAAAAGGTGGCTTAACTGGAGGGGGAGCAGATGGAAAAAATTTTCCCTGGCTATTGAAGAATTGAAGGAAAACTGGAAAAGATATGCGAAAAACTGGGAGGCGAGCGGGAGGTACCGACAATAAAACGTTTACCTATTACCTAAACAAATTTATACTTAGAATGATAAACCCATGAGGGGAGAGAAATGGAAGAAAGCTTAAAAATCTCGAGGATTCTATCGAGGGAAGGTTATAACGACGTCCTCTTCCTGAGCCCGGAGGACGCGAGAAGAGTTCTGACCGAAAAGAGGCTCGAAATCATCCGAACCGTCAAGGACGAGGAGCCGGAGTCGATCCGTGGGCTGGCTAGGAGACTCGGGAGGAGGGAAAACGTCGTCTACGAGGACCTCGAGCTACTCTTCGAAGAGGGGATAATTGACTTCGAGGAGGAGGGGAACAGGAAAATCCCGGTTCTTAGGCACAGAAACGTGTGGGTGTATCCAATCGTCGTCGAAAGGGAAAAGAGTATTAGTTGAGTTGGAAGAGAACTACTCGTACACCATTTGGATTTTAGGAAGATATTCCTCACCTTCAAAATGTAGGGAAAATACAAGTGCGACTGTTACCTAATAATAAATCAAGGAGTGAGAGGTATGAAGTATGATTACGATCCGGAAACCGACATACTCACCATAAAGATTTCAGACGAGAAACCCGACCACGGCGAGCAGGCGGGACCGATTATAAATCATTATTCCAAGGATGGAAAGCCCGTGGAGATAGAGATACTCGACGCGAGCGAAACTGCGCTCTCTATAATCGAACCTATTTTATCAAAGGGGAAGAAACGGGCGAAGGTCTGAGCTATTCCAAACAGTTTTACTTTTACTTCCCCTCTGGAGCTCTTCTCCATTTTCTTTGACCAATATTTCCCAAACTTCGCAGCTTTGACCGAATGATTTTTCCTTAACCATCTACAACCAAAAACACTCTAGAACTTTGACCTTCATGACGTGGAGTACCCGAAAAGCCGGTCGTATTCTGCGTGAGAGAGGATTCGTAGGACTATCACTGTCGTCCCCTCCGAGGGTCTCGAAGCAATCGTGTAGAGAGCTCTCCACCCCTCCGGAAGCTCTAATCTCCACAGGTTGTCGATTCCGTACTTTCTCTTTAGAGCCTCCGGAATGTGGGATTTTGGAACTTGGTCGCCCGCAGTCACGTCCTTTTCGAGACGCTCCTTCCACCACAGGAGCTTCCTTTCCTGAGAATCGGTCAGTCCTTTTTTATCGTCAGCCGCCTCCTCGGACGGCCAAAGGGGATGGGACAAAAGGGATCACTCGGATTGGAGTTTCTCGGCTCGCCCCTCGGACCAGAGTTCGGGCGAGAGGTTTAGAGACCAGAGGACTCCCTTGGACCCCTCCGAAACGAAACCCAACCGCTTAAATTCGTCGACGACCTGCCTGACCGTCTTGTGGCGGACGGCTTTTGCGGACATCCGCCGCTTTATCTCGTTGAGGCTCAGGGGATTTTCAGCCTCTCGGAGGATGCGCTCGATCTCGTGGATGGTCGACAGGGTAGGACCTCGACCTTCTATTTCCGGAGGTAAATCGACGGGCTTACTCATAATTCCAATGCAACTTAAACGTTGGTCACCTTTAAAGTTAATCACCTTTCTGGTACCAAATTGGAAGGGAAAACATGGGAGGTTCCCTTCAATTTTTTTACTTCATTGGTCTAATTCGATTCAATAATCGAAAAAAGCGATCAATATTCCTTTTTTGAAACCTGCGAGCCGATTGTCACGTCTGCTGTCTCGACCGAACCCCGTCGACGTGAGCCTCGGAGTAATCGGCTCAGAACTAGTACATCGCAAAACATGCCCTAATTTTCCGCTGAATCTATCCTCAAATGTCGAAATATTAATCGTCCGGGTAATACGCTCTCTCATCTCCGGCGACGTTTTCGGCAAACGAGAAAAGACAAAGTTAAAGAGTTGTGGACGAAAATATATTTATAAAGGTGTGAAAATTGAGTGAGGATCTCCTGAATCGAGTGGTGGTCGATACGGAGGTTATGGCGGGAAGCCCGTCATTCGTGGCACCCGGATCCCCGTGGACAAAATTATCCGTCTTTTGGGGGAAGGAATGTCCGTAGAGGATGTTCTGGAAGACTACCCTCATCTTTCGAGGGAAGACATCAGAGCCGCGCTCCTGTACAGTTCGAAGGTAATTGGTGGGGAAGACGTTTTTCCACTGAAAGCTAAGGGCTAAAATGCTAAGTTAGGTAAAATTTTTATACGTTGAAAGTTTGATTTTTAAACGGGAAAATTTTGGAAGTGGAGAAACATAAGACACCCATCAGACGGGTCTTCGGAGACTCCCCAAAAGTAAAGGTCCTAGATACGCTGATCGAGAACCCGAAACTCGATTATTCGAAGAAAGAGCTGGCTGAGGCAGCGGGGATAAGCAAATCTACGCTCTACAGGCTTTGGGACGAGCTGGAGGAAGAGGGGTTAGTTGAGGAAACACGGAAGATAGGCAACGCTACCCTGTACAAGCTGAACGAGGATTCCGCGGTCGTGCGGGAACTCGTCAGGTTCGAAAAGAGGCTTCTAAGCCAGGAAGATTCGGTGAAAGCTTAAATGCCCCGAGAAGAGGATTTAGTTCCACCCATCCTCTTCCACCTCTACAGAAGAAAACTCTGGGGAGCATCCTACACCCCAAAGGAAAAGGCATTGAGCAAACTCCCGAAAAGGTTGAGAGGGGACGGGTTGAAAAAAATCGAGAAGCTCGTCAAACGAGGGATCCTTCTGGAGCATAAGGGAGGGAAATGCGTCTCTCTGAACACCGGCGAAAAGGATAAGATTATGAAAATCTTAAAAAAACAATTTCCGGACTACTATTTCTGACACAAAACGCGGAAAATCAGCTAGGGATTTTTAAAAACGTCGAGAAGCACAGCCGCTACGGGCATGGGGGAGTCAGAACTGCGAATTATACTAGCCTACCTCGCTTCACCTATTAGGGGAAATACTTCTTGGCAGGGGAGATAAAGCTGAGGCGAGTATTCTCCGACCACTTTCTCCAACCGACCATTAACTTTTATTACACTTAGTTACATATTGTTACTCGACATGCCCGTGAGTATCGATCGCTTCAAAAAGGCTCCAGAAAAGGCACTCAAAATAGAGCAGGGGACGAACGCCGCAAAAACTCTGAACTTCCTCCTTAAAAACCCCGACAAAGCCTTCACCAGAAAGGAGATAATGGAAGCGACAGGGATCAAGAACGGAAGCATAGGAGTGACACTCTCCAGGCTGAAGGAGAAAGGACTAGTAAGACACAAGGGAAACTACTGGGCCTTAGCCGAGGACGATAAAATTTCAACCTTGGCATCGGAAGTTTACGGGACAAAGACTGCAAACGAGAAGCTCGGGGAGGAATCGGAGGAAGACTGGCTCGGTAGGGAGTGATGAATCTGCCTTACAGTCGTGGAGAAGTAGTCTGGGGTCCGGAACCGTTCAAATCCGTGGTTAACCCCAGGCCATGGGTGGTCTTGAGCAATGAAAAGCATCCGTTTCACGGGGAGGAGTACTTAGCTGCAACGCTGACTACTACGGAAAGAAAGGAAGTTATTGAGATAAAGGAAGAGCACTGGATAGAAGGCGGCGCTCCAAAAAAGAGCTATGTCGCTCCATGGGTTATCATCACTCTCAAGCACGGAGACATACAGGAGAAAATAGGAAAATTGAAACCTGACTTGCTTGAGAAAGTAGTCAAAGAGTTGAAATCCTATATATCATGTAGAGACTAGAAATTTTTTGATGAAAAGGAGTATTTATGAATCCTTGTGAACTACATCTGCCCAACTCGCTTCACCGGGGGGAGAAATGGAAGAAAGCTTAAAAATCTCGAGGATTCTATCGAGGGAAGGTTATAACGACGTCCTCTTCCTGAGCCCGGAGGACGCGAGAAGAGTTCTGACCGAAAAGAGGCTCGAAATCATCCGAACCGTCAAGGACGAGGAGCCGGAGTCGATCCGTGGGCTGGCTAGGAGACTCGGGAGGAGGGAAAACGTCGTCTACGAGGACCTCGAGCTACTCTTCGAAGAGGGGATAATTGACTTCGAGGAGGAGGGGAACAGGAAAATCCCGGTTCTTAGGCACAGAAACGTGTGGGTGTATCCAATCGTCGTCGAAAGGAAAGGAAGCACTGCCTGAACCGGCGTGGACAACTTCACATCTCCCGGACTTAGTCGGAGCAGAAGAAGGGAAACGTCATTTGCAATCCTTTGTCGGGAGAGTTGCAGTCTTTTTCGGGGACCCACAACCAAGTTTTCCAATCAACCCTATTCGAATATAGACATTAAATCTCTCTTGAAACCCTCGGAGAAATTATAGAAATCCTTTTCTTCTAATTTAGAGAGTATTTCTTCGGCTTCGTCAGGGCTGGATATCAATCCTCTCATTGCACAGGCTTCGAGGAAAGTTTCCAAATCGAAAACCCTAACACCCATTTCTTTTGCCATCTCACCAAGATGAGTGTCGTCCGTGAGCAATACTTCATCCCTGTTAGAAGCGACGCTGAGACACTCCGAATCGGCAAGCGAAAGCCCCTTTTCAGTGAGACTGTCTCGCTCCTTTTTCTCTTGAGACTCTATGTCCGTCGCTAGGATCCATTTATCCTCAGACTTATTTTCATAAGTTTGCTTGGAGAAAATCCGTGAGGGGAACTCGTATCCGGCAATCTCTTCACTCTTCAGTTCATGCAATATTTCGGGCGTGGTCAAAACTTTTTCAAAAAAGGAATCTAACAAATCTAGCCTCTCTATTTTTGCCAATGAACTGAGCACATTATTATCGACCACCGCCATAATCAGGATTCCTCAGCCAGTTTTCGAGCCCTATCCAGCTTCCCCTCATCCTCTTCAAGTCCTCTTTTGATCTCCACTCCTCTCTCGACGAGGTTTTTCTTCATCTCCTCCGTAGTGACTCCGGCAATTTCGGCCGCTTTGTTCAGGGAAATGCCTCCATCTTTGTATTTTTCTATGGCTATCGCAACTCTGAGTTCCGGTTTTTCCCTCAAAAGGGCTCTATAAGCTTCCCTTTCGAGATCTTCCTCCGAATAATAACCCTTCTCGCTCAGAATTTTAACATCTCTCAACAAATCTTCGACCATCAAAGCACCATAAGAAGGATAAACTCCAATTCACTTAAAATTTGCTCCGGAGACTCGTCGAAGACGAGGAAGGCAATCTCATACAAATTAAAGGACAAAAATACGGGTTCGGGATCGGGCGCTAGGAAATGGTCCTTTACTGGAATCTCCGAAGGAGAAATGACGAAGATGATCTATACCTTTCTAAAGTCATATGGAATGGATTTCAATCCATATAGAAGGAAAATTGACTTTCGCGGAGGGAACGAGGGCATCTCGGAAATTCCTCTCAAGTTTATTAAACATAATCTGTATATACCTATTTGGTATTACCTCATGAGTAAAACCGCACAGGTTTCAGCAAAGGTCCCTGAGGAACTCAAGAAGAAAGCCAAGGAACTGGGCATCAATATCAGCAGGGTGACCAGGGAAGCCCTCCAGGAGAGAGTCATGAAGGAGGAGAGAAAGAGACTGAGAGAGAAGGCGAAAAATGCGGGGAAGATACTGAAGGAGATCCCATCCGAGGACATCGTGAAAAGAATCAGGGAAACGAGGGAGAGCTCTTGAGTTACGTCATCGACGCAAATTCTCTTTTGAAAGTGGTGAGAGAACTGGGGGGTGACGCAGTTGAGGTGCTGGAGGGTGAGTCGACGCTCTCGTTAGCTCCATACGAAGTCGGAAACGGGCTGTGGAAGGAATGTAGTCTGCTGGACGAACTGGACTCGGAGGAAGCTTCCGAAATACTCGACTTCGTGGGGTCCATGATGGAACACATGGAAGTAATATCAGTACGAAAGGCTCGACTCCTGGAGAAGGCGCTTCAAACCGCCTCCGAGGAGAACATAACCTACTACGACTCCGCCTACCTGACCGTCGCCGAAAGGGAAGACAAAATTCTCGTCACCGAAGATGGGGATCTCCAAAAAACCGCAGAGGAAAGCGATGTGGAGGTACTGACAGCGGCTCAGATGTTGGAGGATCATCAGTTGGGCTAAACTTCTCGGGACGGCTTGGGGCAGCATTGAGGAAGTTAAGGCTTTGAGGTAGGAAGCTATGTGCTGGATTTTTTTCGCTGTTTCAGTCCATACGATTTTCATTCGTCGGCACCGAGGTCGGACTTCAGCTCCTCGTGGGACAGCACTCGACCCTCTCTCAGGTCCTCCAGACCCCTCTCGATCTTCTCCTTGAATTCGGGTCTCATTTCACGCCCCTAAATCCGTTTACGAATTTATATATAACAATATGCACAATGTTATACAGGAGACAATATGTTGATAGTTAAAGACGCGATGGTTTTGATCCATCTTTCCAAGCTGACCCTATTGGAGAAATCTTGCGAGCTTTTTGGGAAAGTTCTGATACCGGAACTCGTATACGAAGAAGCCGTTCAAAAGGGGAAAAAGAGAGGCTATGAAGATGCCGTTTTGATTGAGGAAATTGCCGATGACGGGCTCATCGAAGTCAGGGGAGTGAAAGAGCGGGAGCTAATCGACAGGGCGAACGATTTTAACATCCAGGCGGGGGAAGCCGAGGCTGTAGCGCTATACTGGCAGGAGGAAGCCGGCTTCTTGGCAACTGACGACGACAATGTCCGGGAGAAAAGGGTCATTTTGGAGCTGGATTTAATCAGTACTCCGACAATAATCTGGAAACTTCTAGAAGAAAACGAGATAGGAGAGGATAAGTTCCGGGAGAGCCTGGACATTCTGAGGGAAATAGGATGGTTTTCAAATGCGGTGATCGACAAAGTTTTAGAAAAGGGGATTGAAAATGCCTAAATCCGTGGGGATAAGAATGGACGAGGAACTCTTGAAAAAGTTGGACAAGATGAGCAAGGAGGAAAGTCTGGATAGGAGTACTCTGGTGAGAAAGCTGCTCCAGAAGGGTTATAAACTGAGGAAAAAGGAGAAGGCAGCCGAGAAATACAAAAAGGGTCGGATAACTTTGGGCAAGGCTGCGGAGGAAGCCGAGACGACTATATGGGAAATGGAAAAATTCCTGGTGGAATCCGGGTACAAATCGGAATACTCGGTCGAGGACCTGGAGCGAGAAATATCCGAAATATCCCGATGATTCCCTTCCAACCGATGTCAATGCTCTCTTCCTTCCTCGGTTCAAGTATTCCAACGTCGTCTGCTAAGCTCTATTTTAATTAGAAAGAAATGACCTAACATTTCTAACCGGTTCGTGCTGGATGGCATAAGGATAAATGAAAGTAATCAACTTTGATTACCAACATTTATTTATATTCCAAACACCAAGTTATCGGTATGCCCGCTCTGAAGTATCAGGAAATTTTGAAGGACGTGAGGGACAGACCCGTGTTCGGCGTCGATGATTTCGTCAGGGAGGGGGTCCCCAGAGATTACGCAAAGACGTTGCTCTACAGGTTGAACAGGAGGGGGGAGATATCCAGGATAGAAAGAAACAAGTACACGGCCCGGGATAACCCCATGATCATAGCCCCCTATCTTACCCATCCTTCTTATCTATCACTCTGGACATCCCTAAGATTCCACAACATAACTCAACAATCCCCTTTCGCCGTAGAAGTTGTGACCTCCAGATCCAGATACAACCGAGAACTGGAATTTGAGGGTACCAAAATACGATTTTATGAGGTAAAGCCAAAAATGATGTTCGGCTACGCATACGAGATCTACGAAAATGACAGGGTGCCAATTGCTTCGCCGGAAAAAGCTCTCGTGGATGGAATATACCTCGATGTGATTCCGATGGAGGAGGTGGAGGAAGTCATCTCCGACTTGAACGAGAAAAAGCTTAAAGACTATGCTTCGAGAGCTGGCCGGGGAGTGAAAAGCAAAGTGGAGGAAGAGGTGGGCTGATGCTCCTTCCGGAGGAACTGAAAAGATACGGATTCCAACGAAGGCTGAAACTGATAGAACAGATATGGTTGGACTACCTCCAAGACCACATCCTTGCGCTCCTTTATCGAAAGTATCCCGGCCTAATCTTTCGGGGAGGCACTTGTATCTGGAAGGTCTACGGAGGGGAAAGGTTTTCCGAGGACCTAGATTTGGCAGCTGAGGACATGCCGAGCGATATCGCCGAATATTTATTGGGGGAACTCAAGTTGCTGGGATTTACAGTCGACGTGGACAAGGAACGAGAAACCGAATCTATGTATCGCCTCCGCATCGGAGTCGATCGGCCCGACACCGGTTCGACAACCCCAATCTCCATAGAGATTCTGAAGGCTCCCGTAGCGGAAGATAAAACAACGGAGAAGGAGATTCACCCACCCTATCCGGACGTGCCGAGGATAGACGTCAAAACCCTCACACAAGAGGCTTTGCTTCTGGAGAAGATCTCCGCGGTCTGTGACAGAAATCGTCCGCGAGACGTGCATGACGTCTACAGGCTGCTGAAGAACGGTGCCTCGGTTGAATTAGAAGAAGTTAAAGAACACTACAAGGGTTTCACGGTTGAGAAATTTGAAGAGAGATTGGATGAGAAAAGGGGCGGATGGAGGGGCCTCAAAGATTTGATGGTCGGTACCCTTCCGGAATTCGAAGAAGAAAAACGATACATTATGCAAAAAATCAAGAAAAATCGAGGGAGTAGAGGTAAAAAAGGTAGATAACTTTGGGCAAGGCTGCGGAGGAATCCGAGACGACTATATGGGAGATGGAAAAATTCCTGGTGGAATCCGGGTACAAATCGGAATACTCGGTCGAGGACCTGGAGCGGGAGATATCCGAGATATCCCGATGATTCCCTTCCAACCGGAAGCGAGTCTCGGCGAACCTGAAATGGTGACTTCTTCTTTCTCAGAGTTATTTTGAAGCCTACGTGGATGCTATGGGTCATTCACCCTCTTATTCGAGAGCTGACTCACACAAGCTGAAGCAGGTGGGCTTTCCGAGGACGTTTTGTAATCCAGTTCAAGTCTGAAACGCTCAATATCAAAATCAAAATAACGATTTCATCTCATCTAAAGAGCACAATTCTAGGTCGTCTGACTCAATTGAATGCTCTTTCAACTCATCGGAGAATCCATTTCTGGAGAACAAAGCGTACTTTTCTTCTCTTTCATCGTTCTTCCATCTGACCTTTTCAGCTTTTTCTTTCAGTTCGTTTAGTAAACTAAAAGTGACTTTGTTTTTGGACCACTTGCACTCCCCGAATAGAATCCGGTTTTTCCTTTCGTTCAAAGCCACTATGTTGATTTCATCTTCCTTGTACCACCACTGTCCGACTTCATACGTATCATATTTACGACCCGACAACTCTCTACATACGTCTTCAAAAACGAAGGAAACGAATCTGTCCAGGTCTTTCATTATTTTCTCGAGTAAGACCTCATTCTTGGTCTCTAGTTGGCTCTTGTTCGGAAAGATGAAGTTGAACCAAAATCTGAAAAAGTTGTCTTCCAGATCATACCTGCCTTTTTTGGATTCTTTTTTTGTGATAGGTGTCCTTCTTTTCACCAGATTTAGATTTCTCAGAACTGAGAGGTAACTCGATAAATTATTTTTATCTTTTTATCGGAGAAGACACCTTCCCAATCGTGGATTGGATGGGCGATGAATCCGACATTTTTAAATTTCTTGGGCGAGAGAACGAAAATAACTGATTCACGGTATGTCTGAGACAGGACCTCGTTCGAGTCTCCGAAGCCGAGTTCGGAGGCGTCAGGACCTCGGGGATTGAATCCCCCGAAGGGCCGTGAATAGGGGTACCAGTGGCAGTGCCCCGAACTCCATAGCTACGACCCGACCTCTGGATACCCGTCTATGGCGGGAGACAAGTCGGCGAGCGGAGGAGAACCCTCGAAAATGGCTATGAAGAGTCGGTGGCTCTTCACGCCACTTCCACCGGTAACACCTCAACCTCGGATTGGAAGGGTGCGAATGGGTGGAAGCCCCTGCCTAATCACAGATTAGGAAGGGGAGGATGTCACACCTGTATCATTTTGTATCTCAGAAAATTTGGTATTTCCTTGGGAGATGGACTTTAAGATGGTATAGTAATTCATCGGATCTCTGAACTCTTCTCTCATCAAGAACTCTACTTCGTTGTGGAGGACTGAACCTTTGTTCAATATATTATCCCGGATGTTCTCCTTTATTGACATGTCGGCATCAAACCGTTCTAGAAAGTAGGGTATCCCTCCAAGGATCGAGTAAGTTTTCATCTTCTCTTCAAAGGAGTAACCCGGAAAAAACTCTTTTGCAGATTGAAAGTTGAAAGGTTCCAATTTCCACTGCCCAGTTCCCCTTCGTACAGGGAAGATTTCGGGCTCAAAACTTCGTCTTCCATCATGGAGATAGATGAGCCTGTCAATACCAAAAACAGATTGGAATCCTTCAGTTCCTTGTCCCATAATCTCTGTATTTTGGACGGTACTGAATCATCGGCTTTTATGATGTAGGGAAACTCATCCAGAACAACGATGAGGTCTTTATCCTTCAGGAATCTGAGTAAAGTTTCCCAGTCATGTTTCAGATCCCTGATAAGCTCATCTCCCATTTCCTCGTAAGCGACCTGATAGATCTCTTCTAGCTGTTCTTTTTTGTTAGATTCGGACGCGGTATAGTATATGTGTCTTTTATCCTTACAGAATTGTTCAACTAAAGTCGTTTTTCCGACCCTTCTCCTCCCGTACAAGATGGCTAAAGAAGGTCTTTTTTCGTTCTGTGCCTCAAGAAACTCTAATTCTTCTTCCCTGTCGACGAAAGATTGTGTGTTCATGATTATAATAATCGTGATTATGCTTAGTAAGTATAATCGTAATTATAATTATTTCGGATATCATCTTATTTGATAAAGGAGTTTGGATCGTGAACTACTCCACCTAACGAGCTAAACGAGTTAGGCGACGGTAGTTCCCAAGGGGACCCGTCTTTTGGAACAGATAGATAAAAAGAAACGAAGAAACTTAATTAATTTGCTCGACAGTATATAAATCGTGATTTGTTTGAAGGGAACCGAAGATGGAGGAACTAAAGGGAAACTCGAAGAAAGGATAGTCGTGAAACCGGAAATCAGACACGGTAAGCCCACAATAAAGGGCACGAGAGTGCCGGTCGAAGTTGTCCTCGGGTCGCTGGCGGGGGGAATGGACATCGAAAATATCTGCGAAGAGTACGACCTGAACAAGGAAGACATCTACGCCGCAATCGATTATGCCCGGCGCAGAATTTCGGGAGAGGAAGTGTCTTCGCTGGAAGTCTGAAACGGTGGTTTCCTTAAGCTTTCTTCTCGATGAAGATATGCCAAAATCGGCAGTCGAGGTAATTGAATCGTGTGGTCATTCCGTCGAAAGCGTCAGAGATATCGATCTAAGAGGAGCTCCTCACGAGGAGATAATCGACAGAGCAAAATCGGGTGGGAGAATAATAATCATCCGAGATACTGATTTTGGAGACGTGCTTCGTCACCCAGAGCATCCTGGTGTGCTGATCTTGAGACTTCCCTATACCTCTACGGCTGAAGAGATAAACAATCGGCTTGAAAAATTCCTACGTCGAATAGATGCAAGCAAACTGAAGAACGCCGTCACGATACTCGAAATTGATAGATACAGAAGAAGGGAAATCTAAATTTCTAATATTTTCGCCTGCGGACTCCTTGACCAATTATCCCCATAGGTATCGCAAGCTCTGGCAGAATCAGGCGAAGGTGAGAGGAGTAGCCTGACTCCGGTTCAAATCGTGGACTGACCTGGCCACGCGAAAAAATCAAAACTACGAAAAACTATACCAATGATGAATAGATTCGTATGGTTGAAAAGAAAGATATAATCGGGAAAATAAGCGAGAAAGAGGCCTATATTATTCTGAAAAAACTGGCAGATGAAGATGACGATATTAAAGGACGTATCGAAGAAATAGCGTTGGATTACTTAAGCGATGTAGACGTCAGTGAGATTTCGGGACGGGTATTTTTCGAATTGGAGAGTATCCAGGTTGAAGAGTTATGGAACCGGTCGGGCAAGAAAAGACACGGATATGTCGAGCCGGGTGAGATGGCCTGGGAAATGTTTAGAGAAGTATTGGAACCGTACATCCGCCGGATGGAAAGATATCAAAATTTATCGATGCCTGGAGAGGCTAAGAAGTATTGCTTGGGAATACTCAAGGGAATTTACAGGTTTGGAAAGGAGGAACCAACGCTTTTTGCGGAGTGGTCAAGCAATGTCCCTCGCAACTATTTCGAAGACGTTTTCGACAAATGGAAGGAAAAACACGGGGACGAAGGGGACATCGAAGAAGTCGAAGGGATTATTGAAAGGGAAATGAGTGATTGGTAGAACTCGTATCGAGATGGTTAAGAATTAGTCCGGCGCCTGAAAATGCGAAAAGGTGCAAGAATCAAAAAACCCAAAAGCTACAAATATTCCGTCAGTTTCCTCGTTTTTTCCCTATCTTTTTCTCCCACGCGTTCCAATTTAACGGCTAAATCTCCGCCGCATTTTTTGCAGCGATAATTGTCGATGTTCTTAACCGTTTTCGTTTTCCTATGCACTACATTCCACAAATCGCATTCGGGGCACCCGTACTTGTATACGCGTTCTCCTTTCTGTAACTTCACTTCACTACCGTCCTTCGTCTTACTTTTCAATTTCGTCCCACACTCATCGCAAACATAGTCAGACGGAAATTTCACGAGCGAAGACTTCTTTCTTCTGTACCATTCCCTACCACACTTCGGGCAGAAAACAATAAATTTTGATTCATTTTTCCTCTTTTCTCTCAAATCTTGTTTCAAATCTCCCTTTTGGGAGCGATATTCTTCGTATAATTCTTCTTCGGGAGCTCCCCACCCTATTTCTTCGGCCATCACTTTTTCCGAGTATTTATCTCTCTCAATGTTCGAGTAATACCCCATTTCCCTCGCATCTCCGTCGTGGTCCAGTCCTTTTAGGTGGAGAGCTTCGTGAACCAACCTCTTCCGAATCACAGGCCTAAACTTTCTGTGAGTCGATTTACCTCTCAAGCCAAGTTCTATCTCGTCAAATTTTCGCGAAGCTCGGTCAGTTTTCATATGGGTTTTAGGGATTACTTCTATCTCTCTCCCCAGCCAATCCTCGATAGTTTCAATATCTTCGATCATCCACTCTCCGAAAAGTTCGACAAGTTCACCTCGAAAAACGTCCATATCCACTCCTCCACCCTTCACTATACCTTAATCATCTATGAAAGATGATAAAAGTGTACGTGATTTTGTCTATCCTCGGGCAGAATGTCTTCAACCGTTTCTCTCACATCTTCTTTATCCCTTCCGCTCGCCACAACCGTGTCTTCCAGAACGGCAAACCAACCTTCTTCGACTCCGAGATCCCGTAACCTTCTTCCGAGCTTTCTTACATTTTTCTTCCCGAGTTCCCTGTAATATACCGATTCCAAGTGATCGTTCTTGGAACTCAACTCTTGAATTTCCTCCCGATAACGTTCCCGGTTCTTTTTACTTTTCATGTAAAACTTCAACTTTTCTTCGTCAGTCTTATCCCTTCCCTCCTCGGGCGCTGGTAGCGATTCGATTATTCCGAACCGGTGCTTCGCCTCCTGGTAATCCGCATCGATATCCTCGGAAATAGTCCCTCCAAACCTCACCGGTTGGGGAGCGATCAACCCGTCGTAGACGATCCGTCCCTTGAATGGAAGGAGAACCGCCTCGACCGCCAGAGGGCATCTTCCTTGAAACATTTCTTCCAAATCCGTTGTCTGAGAAAGAACACCGTAAGCTTTGGGAGAATCCTCAAAGCTCAGAAAAATCGTATATTTTTTGAGATACCTGACAATGAAAAACTTTCCTCGCAGGAAATGCTTTTTCCACTTCCGAATTGTTTCCAACTTCCCAGGACGGAAACTCTCCGGGTTTTCGTCGATAAACTTATCAAACACCTCTGGATTATCGTAAAGCTCGTCCCTGATTCTCCTCAAACTTCCTATATATTCTTCCCACTCGGCTGGGCTGGATTCCGCCTCATCCTCCAGAACGTTCAGCTCCTTGTCGGCGAAGTCGAGTAAAGGTTCGTACAGCTCGTGGAACTCCTCCGTCTCTTCCTCTGATAATCGCATGTTTCAACTTTTGTCTCCTTGCCATAACAAGTTTTCTTCCTTTGAGAAAAGCAAAAGAAAATCCAACACATCTAATAGAAAATTAGTGAGAAACCGCCACGGCCGAAGACACGTCAGCCCTCCAGCGATCTCCCGTAAATATGTGCAATCCTCTGTTCTCGAACCATAAAAAGGTAGAAGAAAATTTGAATGAACCGATAATCGAGATGCCCGGTGGCAAATCCCGTCTCTAAAATTTAACTTTTTTATCGAGAAGTCTCCTTCCCAATTTTGATTGGGTAGGTGATGAATCGATACTTTTTTTTATTGATAATGGATATTTTGGAAGGTAGAGAGGTTCCGAGTCTATATGCCGAGTTCGAACAGCCGAGTGTTCGAGCGTCAGGCTCTTCCGCAATAGATACGTGGGAGGGTTCGGAACGGGGTTCCAGTGACCGAACCCATAACTCGGGCGGAAGATAGTTACGGACAGATAGTAGTGGATGTCCCGAAAAGCAGTGCAAGTCCCGGGAACCTGCAAGGAGTGGCGAACCGTGTTCGCCTGAGAGACCGCCGTGTAGCGGGGCACTAATCTCGGATGTCGGTCCCGTGAATGGGTGGAAGCACCTTCCAAATGAAATTTGGTGGGTGAGGAGGTCACTTCTCTCGGAACACAAACCGGAGACTCATCCGAGGAAAAGAATCAGCGGTGAACCAAAAACACCATTGAGAAAGAAAGTGAACTACGTCCACCTAACTTGTTTCTCCCGTTAGGTGTTGGTTCTTGGCCCTGAAGTTAAATCCCCATGATATTTTTCCATCGGACCAACGAAAAACTATTTATGTACTCATATGAATACACAAAAATATGAGCAAGAACATAGCTATCTCGAATGAAATCTATGAGAGGCTGAAAAAAGAAAAGGAAAATAAAAGCTTCAGCGAGGTCATCGAGGAGAAATTGGATTCGGGCGGAAAAATCGCGGATGTGAGCGGGAGCAAAATCCTGGATCGGGAAACGATGGAGGAAGTAAAGAAAGACATCGAAAAAGGTTCCCGAGAATCACTGGAGCGTATTGAAGATGAAGCTACTTGATACCTCCGCCCTGATTGAGATCGACCGGGGGGCCGAGGAGAAGGCAAAGAAACTGGACGACGAAGGAAAGCACGCCATAAACCAAGTGTCGGCGACCGAGATGTTCGCGGGAATCGAATACAAATACGAAAGGAACAGCGGGGAATATAGAGAAGCGAGGGAGCAATTGGAGAGGTTGCTCTCTCGATTCGAGATCATGCAGATAGATAGGTCAATTTCCATCCAAGCGGCCAAGATCATGGCCGATCTAAGGGAAATCGGCAAGCCGGTTCACGATCTACACGACATCTACATAGCGGCTACCGGCGTCAAGAGGGATTTGGAAATACTCACGAAGAATCCCGACCATTTTAAAAATATCGAAGATCTGGAAGTCCGGAATTGGGAAGAATACTGAGATTCTCTTTTTAGGGAATTATCGAACTTCAAGCCCGTTTAGGAATCCTATGTTCTCATTTCTCCTCTAGGGAGGTTTTTCTCATCTTTCTTCAATTTTTTATAATATTCTTGAAGGAGCCTCCAGGGACTCAAACCGCACGGGGGTTTCACATCCTCCGCATCGTTTTCAACGCAGGGTGTCCGAATGTCTCCCCGCTACGCAGTCGGGGGGCTCTCTAGCTCTCTACTTTCGGAAATGTCCGATTTCTCTTCCATTTTCCGTTTAAGCCTTCCGAATTCATTTACTATCGGGGATTCCGTATCCAGCTTGTACAGCTGGGTGTTCTGGTATTTCCTGCTCTCTTTAAGGATAGATAGTTCTTCCAAGATGTCCCACTTTCTGTAGAGGGTACTCCGGGAGACTCCGGTCTCATTAGCCAAATCCGTTTTCGAATAATCCATTACCGGGTTTTCCAGCAAGAATTCTATTACCTTCGCCAACGGTTTTTCCATTACCAGTTCAAGAGTCATTTTCCCACCTTATATCCTATCGAAAACGCCGTCTTGGTTAATCATATGTCACAATACGTTTAAATATGTTTCCAAATTAATACAACTAATGTTTCAATAGTGATACAATGCCTAAGTACACTGACGAGCAAAAGAAAAAGAACATGCTCGCCAAGATGGTGATGAGAGGGAACGTCGGGGAAAAATACACTCCGAAGGAGAAGGTCTACAGCGGGATTCCTAAGCACGAAAGAGGAAATCTAGAGAGTTTATTGGACGAACTTTTCAGGGAGGGTTTAACTTTTTTATCGAGAAGTCCCTTCCCAATTTTGATTGGGTAGGTGATGAATCGATACTTTTTTTTATTGATAATGGATATTTTGGAAGGTAGAGAGGTTCCGAGTCTATATGCCGAGTTCG
>CAYNPN010000040.1:0-17296 GCA_964399085.1 Hadarchaeota archaeon (SeqCode)
ATAATGTATAAATTCAGATACTCGCCTTTTGCTAGGAATGAAATCAATCCAGAATTTCGTTCAATTTATTAACAGCATCGAACGGAGATTCACCGTACACATCTGCCCCTATCTTATCAGCAAAATCCTGAGTAACGGGAGCTCCCCCGATAGCTACCCGGACATTATCTCGTAATCCCGCTTCTTCCAAGTTCTTAATAACTTTTCTTTGTTCCTCCATTGTGGTCGTTAGTAAGGCAGATAAGCCAAGCACATGAGGTTCAAACTCCTCGACGCCCTCAATTATCTTCTCGGCCGGAGTGTCAGTTCCCAAGTCTTTTACTCTGTAACCGGACCCCTGAAACACCATAATTGTAAGATTTTTTCCAATGTCATGTTGATCCCCCTCCACGGTCGCAAACAAAGCTCTCTTTTCATCTCCTCTATCCTCTTCGCCGAGCAGGGGTTCCAATATATCTAGAGCTTCCTTGACAGCATCAGCTGCAACCAGCATGTCAGGGACAAAAAACTCTCCCTTATCAAACTTCTCTCCCACGGTTCCCATGGCGGGGATTATGCCGTCATCGATGATTTCCTTAGCTCCGTTTCCTTCATCGAGTAACTTCTCTACGATCTCCGGAACCTCTTCATCTTCTCCATCTATAATGGCGTTTTCGAGTCCATCAAAACTCATTCCAATCCCTCCAATCTTTTCCTCACACCTTGCTTTCAGGGTTTAAACACTTCCTTTAGGATAATACTTTTCCAGGGGGGCAGTCTTACACTCTGTGCTTAAAAACTGGTCATCAACAGCGATATTTTGTTATTGCTCACGCCAAAAGCCATTCTTTAGAAGTCTCCTATCTAAATTAAAAGAGAGGTGATTGGAAATGAAAACGTACTCGGAAGAAATCGAGTTTTCCACCAATAAGGCTAAGGAAGTGATTGACCTGACGGATGAAGTAATGAACGCCGTCAGGGAATCTGATATCGAGAATGGGATTTTTGTAGCACAGCTTCCTCATGCGACTTCTATGCTGGTGCTGAACGAGAGCGAAACGGGCGTTAAACAAGATATACTAGACAAGTTGGATGATTTTGCTCCGCCACAAGACGGATACAGACACGACCGAATCGACAACAACGCAGACGCTCATATAAAGGCCGCTCTGGTCGGCTCCTCTAGGGTTCTACCCATCATAGATGGTAAATTAATCCGTGGGGCATGGCAGAGTTTCCTAGTCATCGAGGAGGACGGGCCTCGCTCGAGGAGAAAGCTAGTAGTCTTTATGATGGGAGAGTGATTCCAAGAAATTTCCTTACTTCAAAAAATTTAATGTCAACTTCCTCTTAGGGTCTAATAGTCCGGAGACATCAATATGACTGATTTGGAAGAACTGGCCGAGGAAATAATAAATTGCACTCGATGCGAACTGCACGAAAACAGGACAAATGCCGTCCCAGGGGAGGGACCCCCGGACTCGGACATAATGTTGATAGGCGAGGCCCCCGGATACCATGAAGACCAGCAAGGGGAGCCTTTCGTGGGGAATGCTGGAGACGTCCTGACCGAACTCTTGGAAAATGCCGGGCTCGGGAGGGATGAGGTTTTCATAGGGAATATCCTGAAGTGTAGGCCTCCCGACAACCGAGACCCCACGGAAAAAGAAATTGAAACGTGTTCTCCTTATCTAAAGGAACAAATCCGTTCAATCCAACCCAAACTTATTATCTCCCTTGGAAGATTTGCAGCTCGATTGCTTCTCGGCCGAAATGTCAAAGTCAGTAAAGAGCACGGTAAACTCAAGGATATCGAATATGCGGGGTGGAGTTGCAAGCTCTTTATTTCCTATCACCCTGCTGCCGCTCTCTATGGTGGCGGGAACAGGCAAAAATTAGAATCGGATTTCGAGAAACTTAGAGATATAGTGAAGGACCTAGATGGATTTAAGACCAGTAAACAGACGACCCTCAAATGAAAGTGGGCATCATATTTCGGTAAGATCCATCAGATTTGGTTCTCTATCCTGAAGAATTGACTCTGGGATATCTAACACTCTTTCCGATTTTTCAATTATCACTCTATCGCTGGAGGCAGAAACCTCACAACCCCATACCCTTACGTCGGCTCCCTTGGCAGTTTGTGCATCTCCATCAATTCCAATCCTATCTAGCTCTCTACGAACGAATCCGGCCAACTCTCCGCTCTTGCTTACCTGTTCATCAAAGAAAAAGAATAATCCCTGAGGTTTAATTTCTTTAAATTTACTCAAAATTTTCAATACGGCTTTATCTGTATCATCAGAGATATTATATTTCCCAAAACTGGCTTGAAGATCCCTAATAAAGCCATCGCCGCATCTAATTATTCTGTCCCCCCTCAATAAACTTTCTACCGTTATTAGAACATTATATCCGTCAATTCCTATCTCTCTATCCTCGACCTCATCGAAACCTACTTTGCGACAGCGATGGTCGGCAATCTCCTCTTTTGAAAAGACGCATCGGGTAAGTAAATGCCGATCGTCACTCTCCAACAAGTAATGATCGGAAACGAACTCTATTGCAGAGTCTCTCGGATAACCCTGGTTCAGCAAATAACGAAGATCATGTATAGCGTCTTCCAGCCCAGTTTTAACCATGATATCCCATCTCTAAATTTATCGTTAAACTGAAAATTGTTGGTTGTCTTATGAAAATATGGTGATTGAAATGGAAAAGAAAATCGGAGGCACAAAACTTGAACTGGTCGAAGGAGATATCACATCTCAAGATACCGAAGCCGTGGTAAACGCTGCAAATAAGCGATTGGCGCCGGGTGGAGGGGTTGCAGGAGCCATACATAGTGCGGCTGGACCCCAGCTCTGGGATGAATGCAAACAGCTCGATGGATGCGAAACTGGTGAAGCAAAAATTACCAACGGTTACAATCTACCCGCTTCATACATAATTCACACTGTGGGCCCTGTATACAGTGGATCCTCGGAGGACCCTGAGTTGCTGGCCTCTTGCTACCGAAATAGCCTCCAACTGGCTGAAAAGAACGATATAGAAAGCGTTTCCTTCCCAGCCCTAAGCACCGGGGCCTTTGGATACCCGATGGAGGAAGCAGCGGAGATAGCCCTAGAGACGGTCAAGGACTTCCTCAAGAGGGGTACCGAAATAGAGTTGGTTCGATTCGTTCTTTATGACTCAAATGCGCTTGAAATTCACGAAGAGGCTCTCCGCTCCCTGAATATCTAAATATGCCCGATCCATCGAACAAAATCGAATCTTAGGTTTTTAAGGACAGATGTAGATAATCGCTATCTGTCGAAATAGATACTCTTACCGGTCGCTGAAATGGGAATTCCTATAACTATCTCTCCATCGATCAAATCCAGCTCTCTTGCCACTACTCCAACCCGATACATTATACGGCTATCTGCGTTGAAAATACTGGCAGTCTTCGCGGCCGACCCGAGGGCTATGCCCAAGTCTACGAGCCTCCAAGCACAAACCGGCCCCTCGAACTCCGGTCCTTCCTTTCTCTCTAGATCCTCGCACTTAGAATAGCCACAGGCACCGCAGTTCATAAGGACGGGGCCAGGGTCATTTAGGGAGACAAGCAAGAGAGCACCGGAGTCCCTAACGTTCTCGGCATCTCGATCGAAATTTTCCTTTCCGGTTTTTTCTCCATATTTAATCATCTCATCAGCCAATTTCTCGAGCTTCTCATCTTCCAGAATTTTTGTTTCCACATAATCTATACCTCCGGCCTTTGGAGCCGTTCGAGCGGAAACTTCCATGAATTCAGCTATTCTTCTCATCGCATCTTCCAAATATAGCACCTCCAATCTGGAGAAACCGCTCAAAAGGTTAAAAATTCTCCGGAAATTTAGAAATTTTTACTTAGGTCTCTGCCTCTAGCCATGGAACTTCCCTCAAAATGAGATCTTCGCTCCAAGAGAGGTGAGAATAGAGATCCCTTTCACCTAAAAACTCTCCGTGGTCAGCAGTGACGATGATCTTACCGGGAAGACTCTCGACGACCTTAGCAACCTCCTTCAATGCCAGCCTCAAATTCTCTTCGTAGGCTTCCCGCAATTTTTCTTTTCCATGCTTTTTAGCAAACAGCTCTTCCGGTTCCGGCTCCCTAGTGCCCAACTTGGTCTTTATCCTGCGGGTCCTTAATTCTCCCAATACCTTCTCCGATAAGCTCTCTATCTTCTCTCCGAACCAATCAAAAATATTCTTATTTTTTTCCTTCTCCCAAGCACGAGTTAGTGGGCCGGGAAACGCCTCCTTAAAGGGCTCTTCGGAGAGATAAGGCCAGTGGGGTTGCATAAAATGTGATATAATCCTTTTACTCGGATACTTTGCTCTAGCTAAGCGGGTCGCCTTACTCATATCCTCGGGGAAAACGGTCATGTATTCGAGATCAAACTTCCAGTCCCAGACATCTATGATTTTTTGGAAACATTCGGTTGCAATGAATCCTTCTGCCATCTCAATCCCATCTGAATTAATGAAGGGATTGGCCGATAGATATACCACATCATCGAGGGATTCCCCATCCCCAAAAGTCCCACATAGCCAACCCGGTGTATCGGATGCAATAGATTGAACCTTCGTCAATTCTCCATCCAAATAATCATCGTACACTTTCTCGAAGTAATCGTAACGGCAAGCATCAAGAATTATAAGACAATCCCAATCCCCATTTCTGATTAAATCTTTCTGGTTCATCATATCACTTTCCTGAAAAGGTAAGACAGATTTTTAGTTCTTCCGCTAATTTGACTTTAATACCTAAAAGAAATCAGAGATCACTCCATTCCCAAACTAGGAATCTGCCGCCCTCATTTTTCTCTATACTTGTGGTTAGATTTTCCTCTTTTACCTGTTTCTTTAATTGCTCTATAATTGAAAATGATGGATCCTCAAATTCTCCCGAAATCTTTTCTGCAAACAGCTGTGCTGAAAGTTCAAGACCCGGTTCTTCCCCCTCGAGATTTATTTTTCCCTTTCTCTCCACTAAGTCTTCCTTTATTAGGGGTGTTAAGAAATCGAGAGTTTTCCATTTTTCAGCTTCAACCTTGGACTCTTCATCTCCAGCTTTAGCTCCCGCTTCGGTCTCACGTCTTGAATCCTCGGTTCTACCTAGATACTTATTTAGAGCTTTTGAAATATCCTCCGGACCAATCTTACCGTCCTCCGTGATAGTCTCGGTAACCGGTTCATCGGCATTCATCTCTTCCCACTCCTCGGAAAGTAATCTAATTCCATATTCATCTCTGTTCTCATAGAGCTCGGTTCCGGGCAGAGGGGCGAGTACATGGACCGTGTAATCTGTCCCCAGATTATCTGCAAATTCCAGTGTTCTATCCATAGTTTCTGTAGTCTCGCCTGGGAGCCCTAAAATATAGGATGTAATGACATGAAGTCCGACATCCTTTGTAATTTCAACCGCCTCCTCCACCTGATCGTGGGTTATTCCCTTCTTGGAAGTGTCCAATACCTCGGGATCTCCCGATTCTACACCGTAGAATATACTAGTACATCCTGCTTCCTTCATTCTCCTCAACAATTCTCTATCAACGGTATCAACCCTACCATTGGCAGTCCACGTGATATCCAAACCCCGGTCGATAATCTCGTCCAATATCGCGTATACGTGATCGTGATTGAGTGTAAAGGTATCGTCAGCAAAATTTATCTCGAAGCCCAAATCCAGGACTTCCTCCATCTCATCTAAAACGCTCTTCGGATCTCTAAACCTTACCTTCTTACCGAACATTCGAGGAGCCACACAAAAGATACAATTAAAGGGACATCCCCGGCTCGTTATGATATCACATCTGGAACCTAAGGCTCTGTATTTAGCAAGGGGAAGTAAATCCCTAGCGGGAAAGGGAATCTCATCCAGATTCTCTATAGGTTCTCTTCCCTGATTTATAACGACTTTTCCCTTATCATCCCTATAAGCTATTCCTTTGACGGATTCGAAATCTTTTTCGCCTCCGTCTATCTTCCTAACGAGTTCCTTGAGTGTATATTCTCCTTCTCCCTTCACAACGAAATCTATCCATTCGGCTTCCTCCAAAGTCTCTTGTGGAGTAAAAGTGACGTGTGGGCCCCCTACTATTATAGGAATATCTTGATCCACCTCCTTGCAGTGTTGGAGAATCTCCAAAGTCTGAGGATATGACCTAGTCACACAGGTTGCGCCTATTATATCAGGCTCAAAACTCTCAATTTTGTTTTCTACCTTTTGGGGTGAATACGAAGTAGTCAATAAATCAAGAATCTCCACTTCAACTCCGTCTTCTTCAAGCACAGAGGCAAGATATGTCAAGCTCAGAGAGACTGGTACTCCCTCCCAAAATGGGTATGGGGGATTGATAAGCAATACTTTCGTCATATCATGCCCCGAGCTTTTCTCGATTGTTTTGGTCAATAATGCCAACTCAGCCTATTGAATTTTTAAGACTTTTCATAAAAACTATCCGTAAAATATACTATTTTCATATTTCTCAAGAATTTTTTATCTCCAATTTACAACATCCTACTCCACATAAATTGCTGGTTTAAAGGGAATAGAACGCTCGGCCTTTTCCCCGGGATCATATCTGTCCGAATCATCAGCCTCATATATCTCGACATCCCTTGCGTCGAACTGTTCTCTAAGGAAACCTGATGACTCCAAAAGAATCTCCGCCTCATCGAAATCCTTTTGCATTAACATTTTAGCTATATCTTCAGGCATTTGCCTAATCTCCTGAACTGCGTCTTTAAGGAAGTCGGCCAACTTTTCCGGGGATATATCCGAAAATTCCTCCTTGGCTTTCCCAATCAACTCGCCCAATTCAGCTTTCTCTCCCTGAACTTCGCTCAATGCCATGAGATAAACTTCTCTCTTCCAATCCTCGGCAACATATATCACAATTTTATCCGGCTCTTCCATCTCCGTAACTTCAAGAATTTGGCCTATATCATCCTTCGTGGATTCCAAATAATCTTCACTGAATTCGGCCTCTTCATCTATGAACTCCTTCTCCACCTCCGGCCAATCCGCCACCGACACGAATCCTTCCTTTCCCATCTGGTCCCAAATCTCCTCACTCATGTGCGGCGTGAATGGACTAAGTAGCCGGACCCAAGCATCGAAGACCTTATTCAGGGTCCAGTCCCTAGCCTCTCCCTCTTCCGACCTATTCAAATACCACCTGAGGTCCTGCATCATAAGGAAGAAAGCATTCTGAGAGGCTTTCCTAGTTTCGAAATTCTCAAGGGCATCCGTCGCTTTCTTAATATGCCTCTGTAATTGGCTGAGGAGCCATCTTTCGGGGATCCCGAGTTCGGGTTTTTCGATATCAGGCAAATCCACGACTTTCTGAGAATAATCGTGGAACCTGTTCAGGTGTTTTACCATGGCCTTTGCTTCAGGTACTTGCCAGTTGAAATCCTGCCAGGGTTCCACCCCGGAGGTAAGGTAAAGTCTGACGGCATCGGCACCATATCTCTCCGTGGCCTCATTAATCGGGATAATATTACCCTTCGACGAGGACATCTTATTGCCCTCAAGGAGGGCCATTCCAAAGGATGTAATTCCCTGAGGCCACTTATCGGAGTTAAACAAGGCAACATGGTGGAATATATGGAAAGTTAGATGATTAGCAATTAGCTCGTTTGCCGAAAGCCTGTAGTCCAACGGATACCAGTATTCTACTTCTTCTCGCATTTTGTCCAGCTTCTCTTTCTCGATCTCCAACTCCTCTGAGAGGGAATCCGAATCGCCGAAGCCGAGGAACACGAAATCGAAGAAATCATCGTTGAGTTTCTCAGAATCGATGTCATCCAAAATATGCGCTATAGTATAGAAAATCATATAAATCGTGGAGTCGCTCAGTGATTCGATCACCCAGCTTGGATCCCAAGGGGCTGGAGTACCCATTCCTACTCTCCTAGTGCAAGGCCATTCCTCCAGCCAATCGATGGTATACTCGAATTGAGCTCGCGTCTCCGACGGAATCAGGTCCATATCCGATAAACAACGTTTCGCTTTCTCTTCCCAGCCGGGATTTGAATAATTCAAAAACCATTGGTCCTCCACCACCTTTACCAAACATTTTGTTCCACACCGGCAAACAACAGGTTTTTCCGAAAACTCATACATCATGCTCCCCTCATCATGTATAACTAGTTCACTATGAACCTCATCTTTCGCTTCGGATACCTTCATTCCGGCGTAGTCGGGGACCCAGTCTCTAATTATGCCGCTCGAGAACTCCTTTTGATAGATTTCCTCGGTCGCCTCCTCGAGTCTAGAATCTTCCTGAGAGGTAATCCCTTCCTCTTCAACAACCTCAACTCCGGGAGATTCTCCATACTCGGAGTGATCTATCAGCGAGATGGGTTCGATCTCCTCCACCATCTCCGGCCCTATATCGAAATCGCTGAGTCGCTCTGGGTTTTCCTGAAGCTCTTTGAGCGCAATATAGTCATACGGAGCATGGGCCGGGACTGAATAAACTATACCAGTCGCATTTGAGGGATCGACGAAATCGGCCGGGAGAATCGGCACCTTCTTGTCAATGAGAGGAGCCTTTACTTCCTTGCCAATCAAATCTTCCTCCAACTCGCGGACCTCTCCGATTTCGAAATTTTGATTCCTTAGCTTCCTTAGGCCTTCCTCGCTAACAATCCACTTCTCTTCTCCCACCTCTGCAACGACATAATCTGCATCCGGTTTCATCCAAAGATTCGTTACGCCGAAAACTGTCTCGGGGCGTAAGGTCGCTGCCGGCAAGACGTAATCATCCACTCGGTGCTTCAATATGGAGTATTCAACAATTTGCACACCTTCTCCCTCAAGCAAATCGTGATCGGTGACGGGATTCTGATCATTCGGGCACCATTTAACTGGGTGTTCTCCTTGGCTAACCAAACCCATGTCCATCAATTTATGATATTGCCAGGTGATGAATTTCTTATAGCTCTCGTCGATTGTCCTGAACTCCCTCCGCCAGTCTATAGAATATCCCAACATTCTCATTCCTTTTTTGTAACTGAGGTTACTCTTCTTGGCGAAATAATCGCCGAAGTATTCCGGATCCTCAAATTTTGGAACCTCCTCCTCGTCCACGCCGTAGAGCCCAGTCAGGATGTCTAGGAAGTCTTCATCCCTGTTTTCGACCCTATTGGACGCGCCCACTAGAGGAGTTCCGGTATAGTGGAAAGCCATGGGGAAAAGAACATTGTATCCTTGCATTCTCTTGAATCTAGCCATGGTGTCAGGTACCGTGTAAGTTCTCGCATGACCTACATGAATTGGCCCCGAAACGTAGGGATAAGCTACGGTCAGGAAAAATTTCGGTCTGTCTTCCGGCTCCGCTTCAAAGACCTCATTTTCCTCCCAAGCCTTTTGCCATTTCTTATCTATTTCCTTCCAATCGACCATCTAATCGCCCTTCACTTGTTTCTTACAAATCTCAACGCCAGTTTTAATAGCTTCCTCCAGACCTTCCGCCTTATTACCTCCACCCTGTCCTACTCTTGGCTTACCGCCTCCGCCCCCACCTAGCGATTTGGCGGCTTCCGAAGCTATCTCTCCACAGTGAATTCCGCGGTCAAGTGCATCTTCTCCGGCCATTACAACCAAGGTCCCGGAACCGTTGGCAGACCCTAAGATAACCACTCTCTCCTCATTATCTCCCACTAGATACTCTCCTATCTGAATAAGTTCATCGGAATCGCCCGCCTCAACCTCCTCGGCAATTATTTCAATATCATCAAATTTTTCCGCATTTCCCTCAATTTTGTCCGCCTGCAACTCTGCAAGGCGAGCCAAGGTCGAATCTATTTTCTTCTCAGCATCTTTCCACTGATCGAAAAGCTTCCGAACTGCGTCGTCTATTTCATCGGGGTCGGATCTTAAAACTTCGGCCGTTTTCATGACCCTCTCCTCCTGCTCTTGTATAGCTTCCAAAACTGGCTCGCCGGAAGCAAAGATCAGTCTCTCAACACCGTCCTGAATCCTCTCCCTTCCAATGATCTTGATGAGGCCCACTTCACCGGTTTTTGTACAGTGGGTCCCCGCACAAGCTTGAGCATTCCAGTCCTCTATATCGACAATTCTAATCTCCCTACCCGGGACTACGCCGCCTTGATAAAGAGAATGACCATATTTCTTTTCGGCCTCGTTTCTCCCCATCCAAAATGAATCCACGTCTCTATTTTGGAAGACGATCTTATTGGCCAGCTTTTCTATCTCTCTTAACTCCTCGTCGGATATCCGTTTGAAATGGGAAACGTCCAATCTAGAACTTTCCTCCCCCTTCTGAACACCATGCTGCCAAACATGGTCTCCCAGCTTTTTCCTGAGTGCACCCAAAAGCACATGAGTGGCCGTGTGGTGACGCATGTAAGTACTCCTTAAATCCCAATCTATTCTACCGACCACTTCTTCTCCAATCTCGAAATCACCTTGACCTATCTCATGAATCACGATGCCATTGACTTTCTGAACGTCCCTCACCTCGATATCCTTTCCTCCTCCTTTACTCTTCAGGATTCCTTGATCCGAAGGCTGTCCGCCCCCTTCAGGGAAGAAAGCGGTACGATCCAATACTACGAAATCTCCACTCCTTTCCAGGATTTCGGCTTCAAACTCGGTTTGGTACGGATTCTCATAAAAGAGGGGCTCAGTTTCCGGTGGCCCTTCCAAATCAAGATCTCCAAACTCCTTCCCCTCCTCTTTCGCCTCCTCTTCGGGAGAAGAATGAGATTCGGCAACCTTCATATAGAAGTCCTCGGGGATATCTACCTCAACTCCCTCCTCTACAGCAACCTCTTCAACTATCTCTGGGGGAAGACCTTGGCTGTCATAAAACTCAATCAAATCCTGAGTTGGTATTTTGGATTTACCTTCATTTTTTAGAGAAGAAGCCTCCCTGCTAACTAATCTCCTTCCCTCATCCAATGTTTCCTGGTATCTATTTTCTTCCAAACCGACCACCTCCAATATGTAATCTCTTTTCTCTCCCAGTTTTGGAAAATCGGATTCCAACTGATCGAGTTCAAAGCTCATAAGCTCCGTCAAAGGTTCCTCAAGGTCGAGATCGCGCATCAAACGTAAGGTGCGGCGTAGGACAAGTCTCGACAAATAACCTCCTGCTTCATTGCTGGGGGTGATGCCATCTCCAAACATGAAGGCTAGGCAGCGCAAATGGTCTGCTATCGCATAAACGTTCTCCAATGGGACCATCATGCTATCAAGGTCCGAAATATCTACACCTGTTTCCTCACTGACTTTGGAACGAAGCATATCCAGATCTCGTCCTGTTTCTATATCCATAAGACCGGCGAGTTTCGAATGTTTCTCCAGAATATCCTCGGGCGGCGAGGACACTCCGGCCATCCTTTTTATCCTGGAAACTTCCGGTGCAAATATTGCCTCATAACTGGTCGGGGTTCCCTGAGAGGCCCAAACAAGCCTTTCAATACCATATCCGGTATCCACGATTTTCAGGGGAAGTTCATGCCTCTCCCCATTCTCAAATCCATAATGCATGAAGACTAGGGTAGCCAGCTCTAATCCCTTCACATTTACTTCAAAATCTTCTCCTGCATTCCCCCCACCTTCCCAAAAGTCTTCCACATATGTTATCTCAGTCGGGTCTATGCCCAGAGCTTCTACCAGAAATTCATGACAGAGGAATACCGTTTCATCATTCCAATAAACCCGGTTATCTTCCCGATTGAAAGCGTGATGGCCACCCATGAAGAAGAGAGTGAAATGGCGCCCGGACCTACCTACATTGTCAATATCATTCAGGCGGATGCTGGGCTGGCTCACTACAAGGGGATTCGCAGGCGGTGGAGCCTCACCGCTCGTCACCCACGGTTGAAAATCGGCTATTGAAGCAATTGTAAGATATATATCATCTCTCCACCTAGCCACCACTGGATATCTATCTATGGCGGCGTGTTCATTTTCCCCGAAAAATGATAGAAACTCCTCTTCCATTTCGGAGTGAGTGTATTCCTTATCGATTGGTGGGTTATCTATGAAGGCGTAATCATCACAGGGAGTATCACCACAAGTACTTCGGTCGGGCTCTAAAGTCCAAAAATTACGACCGCAGCTCTCGCATTCTTTCCTCTGAAAACCCCTCTCCTGAAAAATCTCAACTTCATATATTCCTTTCATGTAAGTCCCAAAAGAGCAGATATGTAAATAAAGGGTAAAAGGACTTCCCTAAGAGATAAAACTTGCCGGGATTAGGTTATTAATCAATTTACTCGAAAAGGTCTCCCAACCCGGCTGCTCCTTCTTCAGCTTCTTCTTCCTCTTCAGCTTCTTCTTCAGCCTCTTCTTCAGCTTCCTCTGCTGCCTCTTCTGGAGCCTCTTCTTCGGCTTCTTCTTCAGCCGCTTCCGACGGCGTCGCTGGGGCTTGAGCTGCAGGGGCTGCAGCAGATTCAATTGCCTCATCGATATCTACGCCCTCTAATGCCGTAATTAAGGCCTTAACTCTGGCTTCGTCGACTTCGGTGCCAGCAGCTTCCAGAACCTCGGAAATATTCTCTTCACTAATTTCCTGTCCAGCAGAATACAACATCATGGCAGCATATACGTATTCCATATCATAACACCTCCATTATTCGAACAATCCACCTAGATTTGCTGATGATTCCTCTTCCTCAACTTTTTCTTCTTCTACTTTTTCTTCTGGTTCCTCTTTAGGTTTTTCCTCCTCGGTCTTTTCCTGCTCAGAAGTTTCGGTCTCCTCTGGGGGAGCTTCTGTAGTAAGCATCGATTTCAATTCTTCCCCCAGTGCTTCTGGATCCTGGGAGGATACATTAGAAGAAAGATTGAGCATTTTAGATTGGGCCATGCTCAACAGTTGAGGAACGGTTTCGTGAGTGTAAATTGATGCGTTCAGAGCTAGATTGTGGGCTTGAGAATGAGCTTCCGACAGCATTGAAGGAACGGTCACGGCGGTCGGGAATTGTACTCCCTGCGCAAGTTTCAAGGTATTGATATAAGCTGCCTGAACATTATCCCTGGTCTCTTCCTCATCTACAATGAGCGATTCTCCCGGGAAAACAATTCCATCGGCATAGGCAGCCCTGAGTTCAAAACCAATCTCCCTGGGTTCTATTCCAAATCGGGACAATACCCCCACTACATCTTCGGATATTTCCTCCCCTTCTTCTACTATCTTCGAATCCTCAAGAACGACCACATCGCCAGCCTGAATACGGGCGTTGACCCCCGCCCTCTGTAATTCACCCACGACAGGACCTGGAGAAAATCCGGTTTCGCCCTCGGGAATGACTATATCCTCCGGGGCCTCCATTCCTACCTTGGCCGGTGCTGTCGTCCTATTCTCTTCCAGTAACTTCCAGAGCCTAAACGGGTTCATTTCTGTAAAGATTAATGCGCTCGGACCTTCTAGACAATCGGCCAATTCCTCCAGCTCCGGCTGGTCCTCACTCGCCTTCTCGATGGCGATTCTCAGCAAAACCTTTCTGCTAACCTTTATCTCCGCCTTACCTCGAAGAATGTCTCGAATCTCCTGAAATTGCTTCGCAGGAATTCCGGAAATATCCAATATCCCTACCACGGGATATTCCTCAAATTTCTCCTGGAGCTCATTAACTAACTCTCGCTTCCAGGGAGCAACACTTGCTTCGGGAGTGGCCGCCATGCTAGTTCACCTTCCTGGTAATGGGTTTTCCCATAGTAGTTTTGAATGTTATAGATTCCATCTGCCTCGGACCCTTTGGAAGATTGGAAACCAAGAAATCCAGGATAGTCTGTATATTTTCTGCAATTTCTTCATCGGGCATGTCTTCCATCCCCACAGACAAATTCGCTACAGGATTCTCCCTTAAACTGACAGTCACGGTGCTACGGGCCGATTCAATCACGTCGGAAGGATCCTCCGTGGGCGGGATTGCCTGAGGCATCTTACCTCTAGGTCCCAAAACGGGACCGAGCTCCTTACCCACAATGGGCATCAAATCGGCCTGAGCAAGGAATGATCCAAATTCCTCGGCGACATTTTTGGCCCTACTCTTATCATCGCCCAAATCCTCCAAATCATCCTTACTGAAAACCTGGTCAACCCCGGCATCTCTGGCCTTTTCCGCAAGCTCCCCCTGAGCGAAAATCGCAACTTTCTGTTCTTTACCGGTTCCATTTGGAAGAGAGACTTCCTCATTTATCCTATTCTCCGGATTGGAAAGGTCTATATTTCTTAAGCTAATTGACAAGTCGAAGCTCTGAGTAAAATTCCTATCAGTGGCATTCTCTTTCGCCTCTTTAACTGCTTCCATAACTTCATCTTCTGAGAGAGCCAAACCCATCACCTCTCTAACTGATCGTCATATTTTCCTTCTTCAATCTCACGTTGGACTTCGCGAGGGTCTTTACCTTCAGCCTGAATACCCATACTCACGCAGGTACCGATAACTTCTTTCACGGCTTTCTTTTTATTCTTAGCCAGTATGGAGCCCTCCTTCTTCTGAGCTATATCCAGAGCCTGTTCAACGGACAAATCGCCGGCCGGTGCATCCTCCCTATCATCAGCCCCCTTCTCGATACCTAGAGTATTCCTAATCAACGCAGTTGTAGGAGGAGATCCCACTTCTATCTCGAAATCTCCCGAATCTTCGTCCACTATGACCGTGACAGGTACCGTCATGCCTTCATATTCCGCTGTTTTCTTGTTGATCTCAGAGACTACTTCTCCGACGTTTATGCCCAATGGTCCTAGGGCTGGGCCTAGGGGTGGGCCGGCCGATGCTTGGCCGCCTTCTACAAGGGCCTCGATTGTTTCTTCTGCCATTTCATTCCCTCTTTCGGACTATTAACCGTAATAGACTTTCTAACCTCAAAAGGCATAAAAGAGCTAGGGTAGTATATAACCTTCTATCTTTCCGTCCTTCTTCTAATCATTCAAAACCTTTAGCTCTCCATATTTTCCCGAGCTCACATGCACCTCGTCCTTAAAAAGACGCGAATATCCACTCTCTATACGTATCCTATCTCCAACTTCAACTTTATCAATATCCTCATTCCAAAGAGATACCTTAATTCTCCCGGAATCATCTTCACAAATCGCGGTCGCGACTCTTCCTTCACCCTTGTCACTTTCGAAGTGGTGAGGCTCTTCCTTATCAACAACTTTTAAATCTAAATCTAAATTCCTCATTCCGGGCTTTACCCTATCGGCCTTCATTACTCCCCCTCTCTTTCCTTCTCGACTACTCTAACTCTGTCCCCTTTAACGGTCACCGGAATTGGAACTGTGGCCTCGAAAAGCTCGACCGTTGCCTCCTCCTTGGTATCTTCAATCCTGATAATCTCTCCTTTTTCTCCCTTGAACGGCCCGCCGGTTAGCTCTACGGTATCTCCCTTCTCGATACCACTAATTGTGGGTTTCGGCTCGAGTAGCTCTTCAATCTCCTTGAGGGGAACTTTTCGTTCTATTAGGCCCTTAGCGTGCTTAACACCAGACTTCGCTCTCTCCACGGCGCTCTTTCCATCAGCTTCTATAAAAATGTAGCCTCTAATCTCCTGTGGCACGAGAACTGCCTTAATAGGAAGGTCTCTATTTTCTATTCTAGAGCCCATCATTTCTGCTGTATTTTTTCCTTGCCCAATAGTGGTTCGAATGGCAAATATTTGACTTTCAACGGACTCATCTTCCAATTTTTATCCTCCTGAACTTGATTATGCCGGGGTTCCTTCTATAAGGTTGATAATTAGCCTTATCAGGAAACCTATAACGCCTATTATGACGATCCCTAGCCCAGTAATTTTCGCTACATTGAAAAATTCGTCCTGATCTGGCTTCCTAGCAACCTTCAGCACTCGTCTGGCCTGATGGAGAAAATCCTTTAACATTTATCACATAGACTCCAGTCCAAGCTCTAGTTCCTCTTCCTCTCCTTCTACTTCCCTGCTGATCGTCTCTCCAGTAGGTTCTTCGTCTGGACTGATTACGTACGGGGAATGAACTCCAGAAAGAATCACCATTACCTTAACGGCTTTCTTCAAGTCATCTGAAACTTGGGCTCCCCAGCTCACCTGAGCCTCCGGGTCAAGGGCCTCCGACACTCTACCAACTATGCTTTCAGCCTCGTCCAAAGACATATCGGGACTCCCGGTAACGTTTACCAGAGCACCTCTAGCCCCGGTCACATCCACGTCAAGCAGTGGACTGTTTAGAGCCTCAGTAGCCGCTTCAGACGCACGATCTTCACTATCGGATTCACCAATGCCAATCATTGCTACTCCATTTCCTTCCATGACAGTGGCCACATCAGCGAAGTCGAGATTTATTAGACCCGGCTTCGTAATCAGCTCAGTGATTCCTTTAATGGAATCCATTAGAAGCTGATCTGCAACTTTGAAAGCAGCTGGAATAGGGAGATCGGGAGCTACTTCAAGTAACTTATCGTTGGGGATCACTATAACGGTGTCCGCAACTTCTCTGAGCTTTTGAAGGCCAATCTCTGCATTCCGGCTTCTCCGTTTACCCTCAACGCTAAAGGGCAAAGTAACGACAACCACCGTCAAAGCACCTAAACGCTTCGCGACCTCGGCCACGACGGGTGAAGCTCCTGTTCCAGTGCCACCACCTAATCCGCAGGTGATGAATACCAGATCTGCGCCATGTAGGTGTTCTTTTAGTTCTTCCTCGTTTTCTCGGGCAGCCTCTTCTCCCTTTGCTGGTTCATTTCCAGCTCCAAGGCCGCCTGTTGCCTCCCGGCCGACGAGTAACTTTCTATCTGCAGTGGCGTAAAGAAGGTCTTGGGCATCAGTATTAAGGGCGAGTGTTTCGGCACCCTCAATGCCGACCTCCATCATGCGGGAGATTGTGTTGCCACCTGCTCCCCCGCAGCCAACTGCAATGATTCTAGCTTGAGCCTCTCTTAATGCTTGCTCAAGCTCTTCATCTACCGGTCCGGAATTGGGATTGTTCGCTTCCATCTTTTCTTTTCCCTTCCAAATCTTTGACCTGCTCCTTTATATATGTGATTTGTTAAAAAGTATTGTGTTCGGTCGGTATTGGGACAGAATTATCAGTTAGTCTTTGAGAACGATTACAAGAGCCCGCCGACCAATGAATTCTTTTGGTACGTGAGCCCTGGCGGAGTTTCCGCGTAGTTTGACTTCTGCTTCGTAGACTGTTTCTACCTCGCCCGTGAGTACGAGTTTTTCTCATATATCTCAGTTTTATGGGACACATATACTCATTATACATGTGTGACATCCTCCCCTTCCTAATCTCCGATTAGGCAGGGGCTTCCACCCATTCGC
>CAYNPN010000041.1:0-16842 GCA_964399085.1 Hadarchaeota archaeon (SeqCode)
AAAGTAAACGCCAATTCATCACCCACCTAATCAAAGATTAGGAAGGAGACTTCTTTGCGCTAAAAGTTAAAGGAAAAAGGAGAAAGAACCATCAGGCTATGGGGGGATTGATGGCACAATATGTTGGGTTCGGATGTTTTGTTGAAGAGCCTAGCTAAGGAAGATGTGGATTATATTTTCGGTATTCCAGGAGGGCAGTTAATCAGCTTTCTTGATGGAATAAAAGAGAAAGGAGAGGAGCATGGAATCGATTTTCTAATGACCAGACATGAGCAGGCGGCGGCTCACATGGCCGATTCCTGGTCGAGGATAACTGGAAATCCCGGGGTTTGCCTCGGGACAGTCGACCCGGGCGCTGCCGATTTGGTTCCCGGAGTTTATGAAGCCTTCCAGGAAGGGTCCCCGGTAATAGTTCTAACCGCACAAAATCAGGACTTGGAAATCCTATCCGGACCACGGATCCATGCAGGGATGTGACCAGAAGACCCTCTTTGAAGCAGTTGCCAAGTGGAATTGTGTGGTTGACCGTCCGGAGAGAATTCCGGAATTGGTTCAAAGGGCCTTCAAAACCGCCCTTTCGCCTCGGCAAGGCCCCGTTCATATAGACCTCCCTGTGGATGTTCTTTTCGGGGAGTTAGATGAGAATGAGCTCTCTTTCCCGGAACCAGAGAATTATAGGGCTACTTCACCCCCCGTTGCCAGCGATGACGTGGTGAAAAGAGCGGCCGAGATGTTGGTGGATGCGGAAAAACCGTTAATACATTCCGGAGGAGGCGTGGTTAAATCTGGAGCCGAGGATGAGTTAAAGGAGTTGGCTGAATACTTATCTGCCCCGGTAACCGTTTCTCAGTCCGGCATCGGCACCATCCCTTTCGATCATCCTTTGTCGGTCCAGCCAAATCTCAGTCCAGGGAGCATGGAGGCACAAAATGAAGCGGACGTGATCCTTGCCTTGGGAACACGCTTCACAGATTGCGTCGGATGGGGCAAACCCGATTTTTGGGGAGACCCTCAGGAACAGAAAACTATTCAAGTGGATCTATCTCCCGAGCGAATATCCGAAAATCGGCAGGTCGATTTGGCCGTTCTGGGAGACGCAAGGCTCGTTTTACAGGAGCTCTTGGAGAAAATTAAAGATACGTCTGGTGAGAGGGAGAAACACGAAAAAGTCGAGGATTACAGAGAGATGAATATGGGTTTCAGGGATAGTTTGTACGATTCGGCAGAGCTTGAAGAGCCCCCGATCCACCCGGTCAAGGTCATGAAGGTCGTGAAGGAATTTTTTCCGAAGAAATCGATTACAATTGTCGACGGGGGCACGTTTCAATTGTGGGCCCATATCTTCGCACACGCCTATGGCCCCGGAAATTATTACATTTCGTCTCCCCACGGAGGCATGCTCGGCGGTGGGCTCCCGAAAGCAATATCTGCAAAACTGGCAAGGCCCTCGGAGGAAGTCTTTCTTTTGACCGGAGATGGTTCATTCATGCTAAACGTTCAGGAATTGGAAACTGCAGTGAGATTAGGCGCCGACATCAATGTAGTTGTGGGCAATGACGAAGCTTGGGGCATGATAAAATCCTCGCAGGAATCCTCATATGGAAGAAGCGTCGGCGTAGACTTTACTGATGCTAGATATGATAAAATTGCCGAGGGAATGGGGTGCTATGGAGAACGTGTCGAGAATCCCAAGGAACTCGTCCCTGTTTTGAAAAAGGCTTCGGAATCGGGCAAACCCGCTGTTATAGACACTGTTTTGGACCAGGAAGAAAATCAAAATCCACCCGCTTTGGACATTGTCAATTCAATTTGGATGGAAGGAGTTTTGTAGAGGTTCTAGGTAAGTTAGGTGCCTCCCCTAACTCAATTGGATTGTCACCTTACCCAGGCTATTGGGTCGGCGGACAGCCACAAGTAGCAGTAGTGATTTGGCTATCGCCCACACGATTAAAGTGAGAGAAATCAAACCCCACGAGATTGAAGTTTTTCTTCGGAAGATAACTCTTCCACGTCTTGACCTCTCATGGCCTTCGGGAGCTTTTTGCTGGCCTCCAGAACTTTTTGAGGATCGTCGTAATGTCTGGTCGCCTTTACGATCGATTCCGCCATTCTTGGAGGATTCTCGGATTTGAATATCCCCGAGCCGACGAAGACTCCGTCCACCCCGAATTGCATGGCCAAAGCCGCATCGGCGGGTGTAGCTATCCCTCCGGCGCAGAACCAGACTACGGGCAATCTCTGCATTTCTGCAACTTCTTCGACGAGTTCCTTCGACACGGCGTATTCTTCTGCCTTTTTCTCCAGCTCCTCCGGAGATAGACCCTTTAATTTCTTGATTTGCCTCTTCGTCTTCCGCATGTGTTTTACGGCCTCGACTATGTTCCCCGTTCCGGCTTCACCCTTAGTCCTGATCATTGCGGCGCCTTCCTCGATTCTCCGCAGGGCTTCACCTAGGTCTCTCGACCCGCAGACGAAGGGAACCTGGAGCTTCGTCTTGTCGACGTGCTCCTCCTTATCGGCCGGAGTCAATACCTCGCTCTCGTCTATCATGTCAACTCCCAGTTCCTCGAGAACTTGAGCCTCCGCGAAGTGACCTATCCTGCACTTGGCCATTACGGGAATTGAGGTCGCGTCCAGGATTTCCTCTACTATAGTAGGGTTGGCCATTCTCGCGACCCCCCCGGCAGCTCTAATGTCCGCCGGTACGGCCTGGAGGGCCATGACGGCCACGGCTCCAGCTTCCTCGGCGATTTTCGCCTCTTCGGGGGTCGTGACGTCCATGATGACTCCGCCCTTCTGCATCTGGGCGAAGCCTCTCTTCAACCGCTCCGTCCCGCGCTCGGACAAGATTTCATCCGTCTTCTCCTGCATGATATCGACCTTAATTTCCTTACCTCATTAACTCTCTTATCTTAATAGTTTCCGGTGGTTAGGGCCGAAAGATGATCGGTAAAGGGATACAGGTGTAGTCCAAAGTATTAGAACCCGTATTTTACCTTGGAGTAACTCCAGAGAGTGCTTCCGATAACGACGGAAATTGACACAAGCAGGAACGTCATCGTATCCGAAATTCCATACAATGTGAAGTTTAACAGGCTCAAGAGAAGGTAGTGCACACCGGTTAGCAGAAATAAGCTAATCAATGCCCCTGCTAACCCCACATGGTAGAGAAAGGAACAAATTCCTCCTCGATTTCTTCACCGTCGGAAAATTTCCAGACCAAAAAAGAGCCCGGTAGAGCTAAGATAGAACCCCAAATTATTATACCGGCAATTCCTACAGCTCCTATAAATAATAACTGAAGAATTTCGATCATTCTATTCACCATCCCCCATATCGATTTATACCTTTGAGCTGATTTAAATCTCCTCTCTATTCACCTCTGGTGTACGCTTCCTGTCATAGATTGTCAACCCAACTGAAATTAGGATCGGGATGCTTGCAATTAGCAGGGCTATGACTCCGTTGATTTTGAGCCACTGGGTCCCGGCTAGGAGCATTGGAACCCCGATGATCATTGCGTTCATCGAGAAGTGCGCGGAGATCACTGTCACGAGATCATAGCGGAGGAAAGCCCATCCCAGAATTATTCCCAGAATGGTGACCTCGATTATTCGGGTGTACCAAGGCTGCACAACGTAGGCCGAGTGGCCGACTCCCCAGATCAGGGCCGAGAGGAAGACCGCGAGAACCGTGTACTTCAAGAAGCGCTTGAGGAACGGAATGGAGAAGAGTCGGAAGATGGTTTCCTCCCCGATTGCGGCGATTCCTCCGGTCGTGAGAGCTATCAGTGCGGGCGCGTATGCCGAGACCGCGCTTATATAGGTGGAGTTTTCGGGCATCCAGACTCCGAAGAATTTGGATCCTACCAGGTAGAAGAGTGTCGCAATTCCAAGTAGAATGAAGGCGAGACAGAAACCCCTGAACGTGGAGTATTTGAGCCTCTCCCTATCGGGTCCCGCTTTGGTGATATCCCTAATGACGTCAAAATCCAGAACCTCTTTGGAAATATTCCTTCCGGCTCCGGCCGCCACCAAAGTTATTCCCCCCACAATTAGACAAGTAAAGACCCCGATTAGAATCATTATCGTCAGGAACAATGTGGGAGACATGATGGTCGGGGCGTTGTAAAGAACGCCGGGAAGAGAATTAACCATGCTCAAGAAAATCAACAGGCCTGTAATGATCGCCAAGATTCCGGCATACTTTGTGTCAAATTCGTCACTTTTCCAGTATTGAAGGGAGTAATAAATCGCCGCTATCACGAAAATCGCGCTTATTCCGAAGAAAATCATGCTGAATCCAAGCCCCGGTGATCTCTGACTCCTGAAAGTATGGGTGAATTCGTCCGGAATATTGAGGCGAGGATTAAATTTTCCGATTCTTCCCCCTTGGACAGTTACATCAATCTCGTATGGTGCGTTTTCGACACCGTCTCTTTTTCTCCATGAGAAGATATAGTCCGTTCTGTTTTTCTTCCTTTCAACTGAATTTTCGATGAAATTGAATTTAGAAAGTTCGTATCCTTGGCCCGACAAAAAGTATTTGACTTCATCAAAAGCTTGTCCTCTCGACAAGTTTTCTCCTGAGGCCTCCTCAGCCAGAACATGGTTAAGACTGATTACGGACCCCGTGATTGGGTCGACGCCGACTCTGAACTCTTCCTTTTGCTTAGGCTTGTAGAATCGAGTTTCCCAAAACCTGACACTGTATTCTTCGATCTTTTCCTTAGCTTTTCTTTGCGGAAAGTTCAGCTGTAAATATGTCGAAACCATGCCTTGGGACTTGAAGGTCGTGTCTATATTGTAATCGGAGATATTTTCGTATCCCAATTCATCGAGGAAGTCTCGGGCTATTTTCTGACTCCTCGTCCGAGAATAATTGATGGGTATATGTCCGGTGGGTTGGTGGAGATAGGACCAGCTGAACATTACGCCGGATACAATTGCCAGAACTGAAAAAATGACAAGTTCTTTTTGGACTTTCTCCAACAGCTCCCCTTACCTAACTGGCGAGCACTGACTTTTTTACTTTTTTGTTCATTATGCCTCATATTTGGAAAAATATGATAACCTTAATCCATCTAAATCGTATTCTATTCGGAAATTAGATTTCGGCCTCTTCAAGGAACCTTTCGACTTCGGCAAGGTCCAGTCGGTAGAAGATATAGCCGAATATGTATCCTACACCCACGCTGAATGACAAGACCGCGGGTACAACAATTCCGGAAAGTGAAACGTTAGGGTTTAGAAACAAATAGATCAGGGGACTGAGAATAATCAGCTCGATAACAATCATCAATCCGGAGTACAATATATTCGTGCTAGTTTCGACCATTTTCGGGTCCGGTGACTCCGTAAATTCGGCCCCTGAGATACCTCCCTTCAGGACTATGAGGGGGAGAGTGAGGACAAGGATGATAGAAATTACTAATAGAACTATAAAGAGCACCGGGGATGGCCGAAAAAACCACACGAATGACACGTAACCGACCGACGACAGCAATCCCGAGCAGATGACCACAAAATAGTACTTGCACCTGAGAAGCCTCTCGGCGGTAATTGGCATTGAGTAGAGGTGCCAGACCGCTCGTCCCTCCGAGCCCAAAGATACCGACCCCAATGTCATAGATACTATCGCTGGTGCCATCAATGGTAGAGCTATGGTTGACTTCGGTCCCTGAAGGAGGGGCCACAACATGAAGAAGAGGGGAGCGAACAAAACCCCCATCAACTTTTTGTTCCGGGTAAAGGCCCGAAAGTCCTTGCTGATGAGCGACGCTTCGAGAGGAGGAAAACCAAATTTTTCAAGGATTCCTCCTCCATAGCTGTAATCGCCCTCTCCAATTGTGAAGGAGGTCGATTCCCTCCCCCCGAACCGCATGTTCAATCTCGTGGACAGGTGAAAGAGCCCGAATTCGAAAATTCCGGTGGAGATGAGGAGGACGAGGAAGAGGGCATAGTTGCCTCCCGCGAAAAAGGCGAGGGCTACCCCCGGCCAGACCGAGGGGACGAACCAAATTTTCCATTGTATTTCCGAAAAGCTCCTTAGGAAAGCACCTCCTCCCTGAGAGATGACAAACCAGAAGAAGAAAAATGCGAGTCCCACCCCTATCATGCCGATGAATCTCACCCAGATTCCTGCCCTACCCGAGGAGGCGGATAGCCTGTCAAAGAGGCGTTCCATAAGAGTGGAGAAGATTTCCACCAGTAGGGAGGCCATAAAGACGGCGATTATTATGGAAATCAGAGCGATCGCCCCCATGGCGAATTCCCCAAAGACGAATGCGAAGCTGATAGCCCCCGAGCATGCCAGCAATAATATCGCCAGCGGAACCCCCGTGAAATTGACCAGAAGAGACGCCAGCGTATGCTCCTCCCAGGTGATGGGCAGCCAGGGAGATATCTCGGCGTTCGTCTCCTCCTGCATCCGGCTCGTCTTACCGGATATACTGAAAAATAGAGCGATGAGGAAGAGAGTCGTTGGGATGACCGGGAAATATCCCAAGATCAGGGCATGCAACCCCGCGTCCGACGCGAAAAGACCTCCAAAAATGCCGATTAGAAACCCTGCGACAAGGGCCCCACCGTAGAATAGGTAAGTCAGGGTTTTGTTCTCGGTATATTTTCTCAGCTTTTCGTTTCTCAGAGCCCTTCTAGTCTTCGAGTAGACCTTAACTAGCTCGAGGACTTTTTCAAAATTCATTCCAACAACGCCTCGACGACGGACTTTGCGTCGCCGGACCCCGTCAGCTCCAGGAAGACGTCCTCAAGGTCCGAGTCGGGCATCTTGGCCCTCTCCCTCAGCTCTCCAATGTCCCCCTCAGCGAGGACTTCTCCGTCCAACATAATCGCATTACGATCACAGACTGCCTCCGCGATCCCGAGCACGTGAGTGGAGAGAACGACCGTCACACCCTGATTGGTGAGCTCCCGAAGTAGGTCCTTGAGTATCTTTGCCGTTTTGGGATCGAGACCGCTCACGGGTTCGTCCATGAACAGGACTTCGGGCCTGTGGAGAAAAGCAGAGATGAGGCCGATTTTTTGCTTCATGCCTCCGGAGTAACTCTTTATCATATCGGCCTCCTTCCCTTCTAGGTCGAAGGCGTTCAGATACTTCTTTATTCTCCTCTCCTTTGTGGACTCGTCGAGTTCGTAGATGTTCCCGACGAAGTCCAGATACTCCTGGCCGGTCAAAAACTCATACAGTTCGGAGGATTCCGGCACGTATCCGATTCTTCTCTTCACCTCTATCGGCCGCTTGACCACGTCCTCGCCCAGGACTCTGACGGTTCCGGAGTCCGGCTTCAAAAGACCGATTATAATCCTCATGGTCGTGGTCTTCCCGGACCCGTTAGGGCCGAGGAGCCCGAAAATTTCCCCCTTTCTGATCTCCAGGTCGACATTTCTCACGGCTTGGACATCGCTGAAGCTCTTGCTTACGCCCTTTATCTCGACGACTGTCTCCTCCCCTTCCATTAGAGATCGCCCATGATGAGTATGGACAGAAATTCCTTAAAGGTTTCTAAAATTTAAAGTCTCTTAATACGTATTAAGTTGCTTAATATTATCCCCGATATTTTAAGGAAACTTTCTCCAAAGTTCAGCCGGATTCCTCGATTTCGGGTCCCCGTTCGCTGTATAGGTACAGAACGTTATCCTCGATGAAGAAGAACGTCGAATTTTCCCCGTCGTAAATTACTCTGCTGTCCATGTCAACTGCTGCGTCGACCAGGTCTTCTAGCGAGTTCATCTCAAGGGAGACCTCGGGAACTTTGTCGGGCATCTTCCCTCTGCTAATCCATTCTTCGAACTCGTCCACCCAGTATTCTTTCTCCATCCTTATCAGATTCGACTCGTCTATCCTCCTCCCCTCGTAAACTACGTAACCCAAAGCGACCAGTGGGATTATCAGTAGCAGGGCAGGGGGGACCATGGACAAATTCGAAGGGCCTACTTTGACTTTTTCAGACTCCGTTTTGGTGAACTCCTTCTTCTTCGATAGGTCCGACCCCACCGAGTAGGTGGCTCCTCCGAGGCTGATCGGCATTTCGAAGACATCGTCTTTCTCTTGAGTGCCCTCCACGGTATGTCTGATAAGAGTCGAGTCGACTTTAAGTTTGACATCTGTGGAACCGCCGGTGAAACCGATACTCCCCTGAATGTTGTCTATTTTATCCTTTATCCAGGACGGAGATATTTCCGGAGTCGATAAGAAATCCATTTTTATACCCCCAGGGGAAAAACTCGAGCTTTTGTTCTTCAGGTGGATTCTTTCACTCCAATAATCGAAATCATTCCCACTACAGGTGATCGTCAGGTAGGAATTAAGGGTCACATTTGCGTTTTCGGGATTGAGGCCCCACCCATCGAATGTGAAGGTTGCGTTTAGGTCGGGCATTATTTCGGTAAAGTAGACGGGCCTATTCCTCAGATTTTCTCCGACATCCGGCCAAAGGAGGCTATTCTCCTTAATCTGTGCCCAGTGTTCGAATTCTCCCGAGTATCCAAAAGAGGGTACTTGGCGGGTTTTCGTCTGATAGGTTGGTCGAGAAGTTTGATACAGCCAAAAACCTCCTATTCCGGCCAAAACAACCAGACCAATAGCCATGAGTGGATAATATTTGGATATCGCCGATGCCAGTTTGTAATTCATTATTTCCCAACCCCACTACCATCTTTCTTGGATTTTATATATTTTAAAGGTGATTGAGAGAACCATGATTTTTCACTCATCTCCTATCGGGACTCCCTCTGGTTTTTGGCCTCTTCCATATTGGATATAATAGGAGCGTTATGACAGTTGGCGGTATTAGCGTGGTGGCTAGGCTCGGGAGCAAAGGGTGCCCTTCGGCCAGGACCCCAAGCCAGAAGACCGGTAGAATTTTTGGAGCTGCCGAGAGTTCTGCAAAATCGTTGGATTCGATTGATCGATTTTCTCCCATCGGCAGGTTAACGTAATTCGGGATTGAGTCGCTCTCGGTTTTGTACATGGCAGCCCCGCCAATAACACCCGATTCCAGACTTCTATTTTCAAGATTAGATCCGCTTTGCTGGAGGTAGGGAAGCGATAGGAAGCCAAAGACAAATAATAGCGGAAGCAAAATCGCCAAGACCCTCATGTGCTTGTATTCGGACTTCTTCCCCACGTCCGATTTGTTCTTTTTCTTGTCCGCTTTATCGGCCATCCGTGCCTTTCGAGGGTCGCTGTATTTCATGATATTTCTGACTTCGCCGATTGTGATCAGGAATGCCGGGATCATTATGAGCAGAACGAACGTGAGGATGTTTTGTGAATGGTGGATTAGATACCCTAGGTGCGGAATTAGGAAGACCGCATTACCGAAGATTTCCGAACCCTGGACCGTGAATTGATCGGGCTCCTCGACAGCATCTCCCTTGGTCTTAAATTGGCGTTCACCTTGGTTTTCCATTACTTTTACCACTCTGTGAGTTATGAGGACGTTTACCCTTCCGGAAGGGTCCTCGAAACCCACGATATCCCCATTCTCGATATTCTGAGGATTTGATTCCTTGAGGATTACTAAATCTCCGGGACTCATCACGGGCTCCATGCTGCTGCTGAGGACGATCAATGGCTTAATTTTTCCCTGGATTATGGGTACCCCTAGCCCGATGATGAGAGCACCCACAACTGCTATCTTCACAAAATCCATCTTTTCCATTCGAAACCCCCTATTCTAATTTATGATAGTTTCCATTCCCTAAACAAGTTTCTGAAGGATTAATTATAGTTAATTGGTTAATTCCTCTCTAATTTTCCTCCCTTCGCTGTATATTATTAAAATTGTAGGAATGAGTATGAGGAGAACGAATCCTATCTCCGAATTCGCATATCCGAGGATAATACCTAACTTAGGGATAACCATGACGACCTCCCCGACTACTTGAGAGTATTTTACCCTCTCCACATCTCCCTCCGGAAGATTAATCCCATGGGTAATTATCGTGTCGTTCTCGAAACCAATAACCTGGTGTGATATCAGCCAGCCCTCCCCGTATTCGAATGTTATAATGTCGCCCTTTTGAATCTGTTCTCTGCTAGTGGGGTAGATAATAAGGGCGTCGCCATCACTTATCTTCGGCTCCATACTGACTCCTTGTCCGCGTAGCAGGCGAACTGGTGTTAGATAGAAAAAGGCGGCTAGTAAGATTATTCCGATTGCGATTCCCGTAAGTATTTTTTCTTTCAAGTGATTCCCATCCTAATTATTCATAAAAGAAGATAAGGTAAACTGTCTTGCTGAGAGGTCCCAAGTTTTCTAATCAAGTTTCCTCTTCTTCTTCCTCTCTTCTGAGATAAAATCCGAAAACCAGGGCGAAGAGGAGAATTATCAGCGCTATCCCTGCTACGGCCATCGTTGGGAACGGAGTCTCGGGAGTTTTTTCCAGAAGGACAGTGAATTCTCCGTCATGTTCCTCGATAGATACATCGTAGGTTTTCGGCTCGCTCCTCGAGACGGTGAATGTGACCGTTTCGGATTCGCCCGGACCAATGGACACGTCCTGAGGGGCAGGGTTACCTTCTTCGACCGCCGGCTGTGCAGTGTAAGTACCTCCAACCTCTCCCCCGTTTGTAACTGTCACCCTTATGATTACTTCTTCGTCCGGATTTACCTCGCTCGGTTCCACGGTCATATCGGTCACTTCGAATTCTGCAGTGGGTGACGCGCCTGAAGAGCCCGAGATTACGTTTACGTTCTCACTCGCCGTGGAGGACGCCCCGTCGTCGTCCGTAACGGTGAGGGTGACTTCGAAAACGCCTTTCTCTGCGTACGAGTGGGTCGGCGAAGCACCTGTACCGGTGCTACCGTCGCCGAAAGCCCAATCGTAGCTAACTATGCTACCGTCCGGGTCAGAACTGCCAGAGGCATCGAAGCTGACGTTTTCGTTCACTTCCGGTTCCGTTGGCGAGTAGGTGAATTCAGCATTGGGAGGATCGTTAGCGGGAGGGTTCGAAGTTGGTTTCACGGTTACGATCGCGGTGTCGGAGTGAGAACGCTCGCGATCGTCCTTCACCGTCAGCTCGACCTTTACATTCCTGATTGAGCTAACCGAGGGTGCTGTAAAGATTGGCGTGGCTGTGCCCGTTACCGTTAGGGAAGCACTCCCGGTTGGATCGTCGATAATCTCCCAACTGTATGAAAATTCGTCATCCTCCGGGTCACCACTGTCAGTGCCGTCCAACTCGATACTGTTTCCACTCATCACGGAGTAGGGCCCCCCGGCGTCCGCTATGGGGGGATCGTTCGGAGTTTGAGTTGAAGCGTAAAAGATAATGTCGACGACGCAATTGTCGCCCTGATACTCATTTCCGGCGTTCGGATTAAATATGAAATCAAAGATGAGGTTTTCGACATCTTCCGAATCCATGCCCGATTTGGCAGAGGGCAGCATTTCCTCTAGGTCGATTTTTTCTTGATCGAGGACATTCACGGTAAGTTCCTCCACTCCTAGATTGTCTTCGATATTGTCCGTGATATTCTCCAGGTCGCTTACGGGTCCGTACAAAATATTGTCGACGATGATTTGAGTCGAGAGATTATCCACGGGTGAGCCCCCCTCGGCTCCGGATTCAGCCTCCGTAAGAGTCCCCTCTCCGTCAGTCGCTCTCCAGTCCATCAGTAGGCTCCCGAATCTGTCGTCGCTTGAGTTCTTGAGACTTATCCAACCCCGGTAGGTATCTCCGGGCATCCAGCCTGTTATATGGAGAGAAGCCTCAAGGTTCTCGGGTTCGGTGGTCCAGTCCTCATCCGTGTCCCTGATTTTCAAGCCGTTTGACTGTGCTAGCGTAGTGAATCCACTTCCAGGATTAAATTGAATAAAATCGAGGTACGCCAGTGTCCCTCCGAAGAAGAGGATCCCTACGGTGATCAATATCGCCATACTCTTGGCATTATCCAGCCTCATTTCTACTCCTCTTCTTCTGAGACTACAATTTCCTCCGACCAGAGGACTCCTGTACCCGGATGTTCGTCTCTCTGGTAGGCCTTGAACTTGTATTTTCCTGATCCATGCGACCCTACGGATCCCGATTCCAAAATAGCCGATTCACCGCTGTCTAGCGACTGCACGGTTCCGGAGTCGACCTTCTGGCCCCACCACATCGGGTTTTTTGAGGAGGAGTAGTAAAGCTCCCAAGTGGAAGTTCCTTCCATATCCTCATCTCCTACATTTTTAATTTCCGCCTTCGCCAAGTTGTCGTCTTCGTCGTGCCAACTATCCTGAAACTCAAGTGAGCTCTTATCCCACTCGTCCTCGTCCTGACAAAAACTCCACGCCTCGAACTCGTTTCCAATCGAGTTTTCGATGTCAAAGTAAGCGCGTTCCTCGGAGTAGTAATCGTCCTGATGTCTCCTTTGGTAGGCTTTAAATATAATATCGAAAGTGAGGCTGTCTCCTAGAACTTTGAATTTATCACAACAAGACGGAATGTCTACCCACCACTTGATCCCCACGTGGTAATCCTTGCAATTCTCGAAAGCCTGAATTCCCTCAGTAAGATAATCACCGTCCAGATTTTCGTCCATTGAAAGCTCGTCCATTGTCCCATCGAATAGCTTTCTCTCGTTAGCCTCGTTATCCCCGTCCCCGTCATAGTCCTCCCAGATTATCATGCGGACGTTCTGAGCCAGTTCCCCATCAAACTTGCCACACTGGCATAAGCAATTGCAGGTGCCGTCCTCGTTTGAAGTTAGATTTGTCTCCATACGGACCCAGGCAGGATTGCCGAAGAGATGAAGCTTGAGTAAAGCCTTTCCCTCGACACCTTCATAGAGGTCGCCGACCTCGAATATTGCCTTGCCATCGAGATTCCCCAGTGGCCAGCTATCTACTACTTCCCAGGACTGGTCGTGGTTACATATAGAGGGTCTACGGATTTTCTCCCACTCGAGACCGACCTGGAGGTCCATATTCCCCGCTTCCAAACTATTTCCTTCACTGGTCTCGACGTCTTGGAAATAGGAAAAGGTGCCTGTGAAGTTTGCGAAGGCTAGAGCCAAGCCTACGATTAGCACGCCTGTGAATATTTTTCTCCTCATTTTTTCAACTCCTATCTTTTCTTTTTTTAAGCGTGAACTTTTTCTACTCCCGATTCTTCAAGTTCGGGTCTTTCCTCTCTTTGAAACTCCTCCGTGAATTGACAGTTCAAACATACGAGCCACTCGTCCGACCAGTCTTCTGCTTCGACCATCTCTTGCCCGCATTCCGGGCATTTCTTTTTCGTTTTCATATTGTCTTTTTCTCCTGTTTTCGGAGCATTTTTTAGCCGCCCTCCGGGGCGGCTAGCACGATGCGGGTGGGTTCGAACCCCCACCACCACCATCACCTTGTGTGAGTGTGAAAGGGAGGAAAGGTGGCGTACAATCCTCCCAAGCGGAACTACGACCTGGTTCCGATTTTTACGTTCCTTGCTGGTAGAGATCCTGTATCTCGCTAGAGGATAGAGTCCGACTATTTTTACATCACCACATCACTTTATCATAGTTCCCTTGATATCTTGCTTGAGACACGTTAAAGTCGAGGTCGATCTCCAACGTGTCGCCCTGAATCTCGTTACCGACATCTGTTGGAATTTCCCACTCGACAACAATATAGTATTCATCGCACGCTTCAAGCGGATCGATTTCGGTATCTGGATCTGTGGTTTCATCTCTTACGCCGTCTAGAGGTATGGTCCTTGCTGAGAGTTCGAAGTCTTCACCGTAATCAGTTATCAAAATTCCCTCATGGATCTTAGATTCTTTCCCAAACTTGACACTTGTGAACTCCATTGCATCATCAAGCTCTCCCGTATCACCTACATCTCCGCCTTCGGCTTCCTCTTCAGGTTCAGTGACAGCTCCTTCTCCGCTTCTAATGTCTGTAATATCTAACTGTGCCCACGCAGGATTATCCTCCACGTGCAGGCTGAAAACGATAATCCCTTTGTCGCCGGGCTTAACATCGGAAATCTTTATCAACTGATCGTCATCCCACTCATCCAGGTTAATTGGCTCCTCTATCAATTCGGAATCATCTTCATAGGGAGGATCCCCATCTGGGTAGAAGGTTCCGAAGTCGATCTTCAGATCGAGCTGACCGGCTTCAAACGTGTTACCTCCGCTGGTTTCAGTATCGCTAAAGACGGCCACGCCGCCTGCAACACCCATCATCAATGCAAAACCTATAGCTAAAACTGGTGCAAGTATTTTAGTTCTCATTAGTTCTAATCTCCATTACATTCTCGTTTTCAAACCTCTCGCCTTTGTGGCTTATAGGCCAACAGGAGCTTGTATGCCGCCCCTCCACGGTGGTCTCATAATTTTTCATTCTCATATTATCCATCTCGCGTGAGTTTGAACCACCACCATCACCACCATATGTGAGTGTGAAGGGAGGAAAGAAGGCGTACAATCCTCCCCATAAGTTGGGTTTAGCTTACCTCAGACAATTACCTGGAAATTTACGGGTCGACCAGTTCACCGACAGTCATATCGCCGTAATCATACTTATACGGATTTCCGTTCAGAGTCATTTGATAACTATTTATTATATTGGCATCTGTTTGATCGACAACAACTATATCGTTGGCGCTGCGGTCGGACCCTACGAGCGGACCGAAACCTGCGTCTCTCACCGCGAGCCCGGTCTTGTAAAGATCCGGGTCGCCGATATGTTGTACGTTAGAATCAGTTGCACTGTTCATCTTGTACAAGCCTCCATGGTCCGGCGAGTAGAGGTAAAGTTTTCCATCGGAGTCAAACGCTATATCGGTAATCCCGCGTACATTCACATCGTTAACATGGTCAGCTTCTGGGTCTAAGTTTCTGTTTTCTATCTCGTACAGTGCTTTTTCACTGTTGCTCTCTATATACAGTGTGCCATCCAATGATATTGCAGCCGAAACAACGTCACCCGGGCAATCACTAATTTCGCCAAGATTCGTGAAATCACCAGTCAAAACATCATACCTGCCGAGATTATCTGAACGCTTATCTATTACGTAGATGTTTTCACCGTCGGTCGTGCACGCTATCGCATCCGTCTGGTTGTATCCTTTGTCTGCGGGAAGCGTGTAGAGGTGTGTCAATTCTGCATTATCTGGATTATCTGGATTATCGACAAGGTCAACTTTGAAAAGGTCAGTTCCGTCTTCCGGTCTACTGTCAGCCAGGTACAGTTGCTCGGTGTGAGGGAACGGATTGGTGCTTTGGTGTCTCTTCTGTGAAACTTCGAACTGTATGTCGAACGTGACCTTATCGGTCTGAATCTCGTTACCAACCTTGAGATCGACTTCCCAGGAAAATCCTATATAATAGTTTTCGCATCCCATCATCCATCCGTCGAACTTTTCGGGAAGCTTGTCAGCGTAACCTTGCCATAACATTTCTTCATATGTTTCATCGTATTCGTTGTTTCCTTCTAAATCATCACCGAAACCTTCTTGTCCCATGTCGCTCCAGATTCGAAGGTAAAGGTGTTGGGCGAGTTCTCCAGTAGCCCATCTGTCTCCCGTCTCAGCTTCTTTCTCCGGCTCTGTAACGCTCTCTTCCGTACTTTCAATGTTGCCGACCTTCATCGTGATATAGGCATCGTTAGTTTTGCTGTGGAGACTAATCGTCGCCTCACCGCTATCACCGGGCTTGACATCCTTCCAGTTGAAGAACAGTTGCGGTGGACTGTCTAAGTCCTTTTCAGGGAACTCGATAGGATCATCCGCATAAGAGGCAGTCGATTCGACGTCGACCTTCAAATCCAGAGTTCCTGCCTCAATCGTGTTACCTTCGCTGGTCTCCGTATCGGTCATGTAGGCGAGACCACCGGCTCCCGCTAGTAGAGCTACCAGGCTTACAGCCATCACGGAAAATAATGCTCGTCTCATAGATATCACCTGTATTTTTTAGAGAATCAACGGATTACCAGGGATAAGTGTCTTGGTGTCTTGCCTGTGTGGCGTTGAAATTCATTGCGAAGCTGAGATTGTCTCCCTGCATCTCATTGCCAACATCTGTTGGAACTTCGAATTGAAGAGTTACAAAGTATACTACATTAGCTTCACAAGGCTCCCAATCCGCTTGGGATTTATCTTGGTTGACTATAGGAATCGGATCTCCAAAATTATAATTTTCCGAGTATGTCCACTCATCTTCATTGGCGTACAGATTTCCTTTTGTGACGTATACATCCCACTCCAATGATTCTAACATTTCTCCGCCATCACTTGCTGGATTGCCACTTTCGGCGTCATTTTCAGGCTCTGTAATGATACCTTCACAGTCCATGATATCATTTATATCTAATTTAACCCATGCGGGGTTGCCCTTCACTAATAAGGACCAGCCAAACATACCATAGAACTCACCAGAACCACCGGGCTTAATATCGGAAATATTTACTAACTGTTTGCCGTCGATATCATCTACTGGCTTATAGTCGTCATCCGGTCCATTAAAATTTGGGTGATCGTCCCATAGGTTAGAACCAGTAGTGTCGTAGGGTTGGTTAGTCACAGTGGCAAAGCCGACTTTCAGGTCGAGATCTCCAGCTTCAATCGTGTTACCTTCCGAAGTTTCAGTGTCGGTGAACAAAGCAACACCACCTGCGACGCCCATCATTAGCGCTACACCGATAACCAAAACGGGTGCAAGAATTTTCGTATTCATATATTTCTAACCTCCATTATGTTCTGGGTACTTGTATGCCGCCCCTCCTCGGCGGCCCCCCTCCCCCCGGGAAGAGGTTTTGGGAGCGTGAAGTGATGTGATTCGGGTCGGAATCCCGCGGTTCGACTTTTTCCAAACAATTCATCTTTTCTGAATTTCCCATGTATGGTAACTAA
>CAYNPN010000042.1:0-16175 GCA_964399085.1 Hadarchaeota archaeon (SeqCode)
CGACCTCTGGATACCCGTCTATGGCGGGAGACAAGTCGGTGAGCGGAGGAGAACCCTCGAAAATGGCTATGAAGAGTCGGTGGCTCTCCACGCCACTTCCACCGGTAACACCTGAATCTCGGATTGGAAGGGTGCGAATGGGTGGAAGCCCCTGCCTAATCGGAGATTAGGAAGGGGAGAATGTCACTTCGTATTATCGCCTGAAATTGGATGCTCCGACGGGTTTGACCCCCGACCTCCCGCTGACAAGACCGACCAACCTTTTTAATGTATCACAAAAATTATCGAATAACTATCTTATTTTCTTGGCTAACCTGTGATTAAGGTCACTAAACAAGACCTCGGAAAATACTAAAAACCTGTTAGTCTTCGCACTTTTCTTCATCGAATTTTTCAATATATTGTTCCGAAGCAAATCTTTCGTCAATTTCTTTTTCTCTAATTTTGCCCGTAGCTTCTCTGCCTGGAGAGGCCAAGAAGAAATACAAAGTTGACACCACAATCATACCCAGGATTGCTCCAAAGATAATAACACCGGTCAGTGTTCCTAACGGCCCGGATATTCTGTTGAAGAAAATATTCCACGATATAACCCTCTCCGGATGCATGAAAATCTTTGCGATCCAGGTAGCTGTGAATACGAAGATTATCCAGATATATATTCTCTTCAGTCTCCTTTTTACTGCTTCCTCCCAACATATCTTGAATTCAGGTCTACTAAAATCCCTTGATAAGATTTTTTGCCAATTTTTGTCGATTTCAATATCCCTGTCAAAAAACTTTGCTAAAAACATTCCTTCCAAAGCCCTTACTCGCCCCCTCCACGAATCATAATGCCTGTACCTCCTCGCTTCTGCAAAAAGCAGGACATAAGCCAAAAATAAACCCGGGAGAACCGCCCAATGAGGAACGTTTGAATTGGATAATGTGAAAGTTATGACACCGACAGTGATAACTATCGCCCAGTTCGTGGTCCTGTCCATCCGCTGTCTCCATGTATTTATCCTCTGAACTTCCCCACGATACACGTGCATTATTATGTTCGTGTCCTGAGGATCAATTTCATCCCAATCCATCGTAAATAATTTTTTCTGTAGGTAGGAATTAAAATTTTCTGACTTTCTAAGTTATAAATGTCTGAAAGATATTTTTTCTCGAAAATTCGCTCAGGTTTTATTCAAATACATTCTTTATTAGGAGACGCTTTGAAGAATTATGCCCTTTTTGTCCACTTTTTGACGAACAGGGTGAGGAAAAGATGGAATGGAGAGCCCCGGGTGGGATTTGAACCCACGACCTGCCGCTTACAAGGCGGCCGCTCTAACCAACTGAGCCACCGAGGCACATCTCTCTTACCAATCGGCTGTTTAATTTTCGTTCTATATTCTATTTTTAGAATTTTGATGCCGGACCTTCCGGAAAAATCGATTCCCATACCGTTTTGGGAACCTTTTACAAGTAATTATTCGGCTTCCAAAGCTCCGTCCGCAAGTTCCAGCATTTTTTCCTTCGGGTCATCCGCCTTTACTACGGCGGACGCTATCAATATACCCTCGGCTCCCAGTTCAAGCGCAATTTTCACATCTTCGTCGGTGGAAACTCCAGCCCCGCACAAGACATGAATGTCAGGATCGACGTCGTTAACTTCCTCAACCGTTTCTTCGATAATATCCGGCTTTACCTGCGAGACCGAGCGACCCGAGCCTATGAGTTCTGGCGGTTCCACGGCCACCATGTCCGGCCCGAATGCGGCTACCTTCCCCGATGTTTCCACATCTTCCGCGCAAACGATGCTGATCAGATCTAGTTCGTTCAATCTATCGACAATCTTTTCGATCTCTTCGAATTCCAGCTGTTTTTCGGAGTGGTTTACCAAGGACCCGACTACACCCGTTTTCTTTGCAGCGTCGGGAAGGAGGGATCCTGTTCCCCTTCCAGGTTCGAGAGGATCGACGTGTTGGGCGTAAACTGGCACGTCGACCTGGCTGGTTACCCTAAATAGATCGGCGTATTGGGGGGAAACACCCACTCCAATTCCCTTCTCTTCTCCGGCTTCGGCGATTTCCTTCGATAGCTCGACAGATCGCTCTCCTAGGGCCTGCGGATATGCCTTCAGATTTACAATTATGGTCGGAAAATCCAAAATTTGACCTCCAAAATCAAGAATTGTCTATCTTGTTTAAGACGTTTACGAAAGGTTTTCTCCTAGTTATTTCCTTTTTTTGGATATTTCGGAAAACCCTCTCATCTAGCTTTTGTATACATGGGATAGTTATTTTTAAGATGTTCCCGAAACCACTTAGTTAAACCTAACATCTGAGGAGAATTTTATTGAAAACTGCCGCTCTCATAGTTTCCGTATGCCTGCTTCTGGGCTCCCTCGGTTTTCTGGGATATGAGTATTTCCAGATGCGGGAGAATTCGGGGGAAAGAAAAGAGCAGATAGCCACCTTGAAGCAAAATATAGAGGTTTTGGAGGAGAACTTGGCCTATAAGGAGGTCTTGGTGTCTCAACTTGAAGACAACCTCGAGAATACCCAAAGTAGGTTGACCACTGTCAAGTCGGAACTTCAGGAATTGAGAGACGGCTCACGTTTCGAACTCCACAATCCAACCTACAATGAGGTTCGAAACTTCATTCAAGAGGACGAAACGGACGAAAATGAATACATTAAGGACGAATACGTTTGTGTCGATTTCGCATCGGATGTCAATAATAATGCCCAGGAAGAGGGAATCCGGACCGCCTTTGTGGATATACGATTTGAGAGTGGAGCACACGCTATATTAGCCTTTCAAACTGTAGATAGAGGTCTAATTTATGTGGAACCTCAAAATGATGCCATTATAACAACGGATCTTCAAGCCGGTCAGGAATACTATAAAGTTCTAGACAAAAGTACTGATGTCCCGATAGAAGGCCCTACCAGTGACACAATACAACGTATAACGCTTATTTGGTAGTTCTCTCTAATCCTTCTAGTAGTAATTAGTGCTGGAATCGAGCATTACCGGGTTAGTTCACTATTTACGGCATATAATTAGCACTGTTTTATCATCCTAGAAACGAGAACCGGTTTCAATATGTCTCGAAGCCCACACAATTTCGGCCCGGGAGTCATTGTTCCTCTTCCTCGGAGAAATAACCGAGGAAGAACAGAAAAAACAAGAAGAACAGAAAAAACAGCCTCGAATTTAAAAATCCTAGAAATCCCGAGAAACCCAAAAATCCGAGATAAGCAGGGTCAAAATCCATGTTCCCTTCCTCTCTATGTTGAGTATGGGGTTTAGGATTAAAATTTCTTTGCTTGGCCTCCTTATCGACTTTAGCCCGGAAATCTACCAATGGCATTTTCCCTTCTCCAAGACACGAGAGGGCAAACCCTCTTTTATAAGAGAATAGAGGCAGGAGCCGAACCCGATGGCAATAATGCCGGGGGCGGGATTCGAACCCGCGACCTCGCGATTTCCCACATCATCTCGTGGATCAGCACTCACAACCGATTGATCGAGGCTATGAGTCGCGCGCTACTGACCACCTGAGCTACCCCGGCCAATATATTCTTTCATTATCGTGGTCTTAAAAGATACTTTTGGTATAAAGGTAAAAATTCCCCCTGCTTAGGGTGTTCTTTTCAGGAGTTGATTTCATCCAAAAATTCCTGGAAATCCTCCTTTGAACTAATCGTTTCGCAACCGCCTTCATGCCCGACGAAAAGCCGGTCCGCGAAGTCGGCGAAAATGCCGTTTTCTACGACCCCCGGGACCTGGTTTAGCTTTCCTTCGAGTTTCTTTGGGTTTTCAATTATCGGAATTTCCACGTCGATGATATAATTTCCATTATCGGTGATGTAAGGACCACCTGAGGGATCCTTTCTCAGCCGAGTATCCCCCCCGAATTTTTCCAATAGTCCTTCGATATATTCTATTTCGAAGGGTACCACCTCGACCGGAACGGGGTTTTTCTTGCCTAGCCCCGAAAAGAGTTTGGTCCTGTCCACGACGATATTGATTTTACCTCCGGCGCTCGCAACTATCTTCTCTCGCGTGTGTGCTCCTCCTCCACCTTTGATCATCGCAAAATTGGGGTCTACCTCATCGGCCCCGTCTATAACTATATCGAGCTCGGTTCCTCTTTCGAGTGAGTCTAATTCCAGACCCATCTTCTGGACCAATTGTTGAGTGGCGGAAGAACTGGCCACGAACTTGGCCTTCGATTTCATCTCTCCCAAGACTTTAACCACTTCTCCGAGAGTGGAGCCGGAGCCTAGTCCGACTCTCATTCCATCCTCTACCATCTCTGCCGCCTTCTCCGCGGCATTTCTCTTCCATTTATTTTCAACTGACATCAATATCAAATCTCCTTCCGTACAAAAAAGTTTACAGCATTTTCTGAATCGTTCCCTATTAGCGGTCATCGGAAGCTCCATTTTTAGGGGGGAGATTAATAAGCTAGAAGAAAAGGAAAGAAAGTGTGGAGGAAATTATGGAAAATAAAATGGACCGGAGCATGCCCGTAAAGGATGCTATGACTGTAAATGTTACGACTATGGAGCCTTCGATTAATGTCACGAGGGTCGCGGAGGCAATGGTCGAACAGGGAATTGGAAGCATTATTGTCGTGGAAGACGATAAGCCGGTCGGTATTATATGTGAACGTGATTTGCTGGAGAAGGTAATTTCGTCCGACGTCAAGCCAAGCGAAGTTACCGCCGAGGACATTATGGTAGATGATCTAATCACTACCCGGCCCGGAGCCGATCTAATAGATGCGATGAGACTCATGGTCAAAAACGATATCGGACATCTCCCGGTCGTCGACGAGGAGAAATTGACAGGGATTGTTACCGTTCAAGATTTACTTGAGGTAATACCTCAGCTTCTCGAGGTACTTCCGGAACGTGAAGAAATAGAGCCTACGAAAGAGGAGATTGAGGAGAGCGTCTGTGAAATTTGCGGTCAAAAGCGAAGACCTTTGGTTAGATACAATAACAGATGGATTTGTGAAGAATGCCGTGACTTTTTGGTCGGTTAAATTTTAAGAATCCAACTGAAATTTTGAAGACGACGAAGGTAAAAGAAGCCGCAGTTTCTTCTTTTCCAAGCTTGAGCCCGGAGCCCCTTGCTAAAGAGGCCCGGCAGATAGCTAGGCATGAGATGATTCAAACTTTCCCAGTGGTCAGAAATGGTAAATTAAAAGGAATTTTGAGGGTTAGAGATATCTTAAAAGTCTCATCCACCCGTTCTAATGTAAAATTGTCGGGTTTGATGATTTCTCCTGTTTTCACGGCTACTTCAGACTCGAATCTTATGGAAATTGCTGAGAAAGCGATAGAAGTATATATTACGACAATACCTGTGATTGAGAATGAAAGAGATAAAAATTTGCTGGGAGTTGTGAGATTTGCTGATATTTTAGAAGGGATAGCCGAGTGCTGTGGTGATAGGCGGAAAATAGGTGAAATAATGACTGAAGAAGTAATTTCCGTGTTTCCCCATGATAAAATCTCGAGAGTATGGAATAAGATGGAGGAAACGAACATTTCTGGCATTCCAGTTGTAGAAGATGATAAAAAGGTGGTAGGGGTCGTGACTCGATTAGATATTGTCAGTTCTGGAAAGGCTAGGTTTGAGAGAGAGTCCAAGGGGAAGAAGACTGCTTCCAAAGTCAAAACTATTATGAAAGGGCCCCCGATAACCGTTCACCCTTCGGGTTCGATAGGAATAGCTGCCGGAAAAATGGAGAGAAAGGATATTGGTCGTCTACCGATCGTCGAAAACGAAAAATTGATAGGCATAGCAGACAGAGAAGATATAATTGGGACTTATATTTAGGTGAGATATTGACTAGAGATCCTTCCGCGAGCTACAAATCGGGGGATAGAGGCCCCCTAGAATTCGAATCCAAGCTCCACGAAAAGGAGGGAGAGATTATGAAAATTGCAAATAGAGATGTGGTTACCATCCCTCCGAGTTTACCCATCAAGGAAGCCTCCGAGATGATGGTAGAGAGAGGAATCAGACGACTCCCCGTCGCTTCTCCCGGCACAAAGAAGATTCAAGGGATGATTGTTTCGCGGGATATTGTTAATTTCCTTGGTGGTGGAGATAAACATCAGATTATAGAAAAGAAGCACTCCAAGAACTTTTTATCCGCGATCAATGATTCGTCCGAGATTATAATGGATTCAAATGCTCCCTCTGTGAAGAAATCGTCCTCGATATCCGATACGGCCAAGCTTTTGTCTGAGAAAGGAGTAGGAGGGGTACCAGTTCTCGACGAGAAAGAGGCCGTTGAAGGGATAGTATCGGAAAGAGACTTTGCCAGATACATCCCCTCCCCTGCGAACGTTCAAGTAGGGGTATATATGACTCAGAACGTCGTTACTGCAGATCCGGACATTTTTCTCATTGATGCGATGAAAAGAATGATTACCGAGGGATTTCGGCGACTTCCGGTAGTGGAAGACGGGGAACTGAAAGGAATCCTGACCTCCGTCGACATCTTGGATTATTTTGCATCCAGCGAAATATTTGATTACATGTCGACTGGTGATGCCTCCGATGCTATCTCTATCGAAATAAATCAAATAATGACCGAAGATCCGTTGTCTGCCTCTCCAAAGGACGATTTGGGCGAGACGGCTCGAAAGATGGAAGATAACGGGTATAGTGGATTGCCAGTCCTGGAAGACGAAGAGCTGGTTGGGATAATAACGGAAAGAGATGTATTGGAATTGCTTATTTAGCTTCCTTTCTCTTTAAATCCCATCCGGATTTCTCTAAATTTCCCTACTGCAAGAGTCTTACTCGGAAAATATCTATTAGTTTTCGAAGATCTTCCAGATTTCGTCTTGTTCCGGATATTCAAGAGTTTCTTCGTCCATCTCTCTCATCTCAGAATTATCCAATATTTCACCTATATTTGCAGCAGGGATTCCCTTCTTTTTTAGGCCCCCGACGACTTTTTCGCTATCCTCTGTACTTACACAAATAATTAGACTACCTGAGCTGATTGTTCGAAGGGGATCTATTTCAAAGTGTTCACATATTTTTTTGGTTTCCTTCGCTACGGGGACTTTACTGGAAGTGATTGAAAACCCCATATCCGAGGCATCTGCAAGTTCATGTAGACCTCCCACCAACCCCTCTTCGGTTGGGTCATGCATGGCATGAACATCACCCGAGTCGAGTGCCGTAGATGCGTCCTCGACGACACTCAATTTATTTCTGAACTTTTTGCTCCGTTCTACCAAGTCTTCTCCCAAGGCTTTGGCAAGTTCCTCTTTCCTATCCATGGCCAGAATAAACGTTCCCTCCAAAGCCGCCGTTTTGGTAAAGATTAGTCGATCTCCCGGTTGTGCCCCCTTCGAAGAAATCCAGCGATCCTTCGGGGCTTCCCCCACCATTGCTCCGGAGATTAGAACCCTATCTAGTCCGGGAGTTACCTCGGTGTGACCTCCAACCACTGAAATATCCAAATCATCACAGGCCTCCTCCATGTTTTTGACAATTTTCTCAATCTTCGATCGATCGGAACCCTCGGGCAGGAAAAGTGTCGAGAGGAACCACTCGGGAGATGCTCCCATAGTGGCGATATCATTGGCATTGATATGCACCGACAGCCAGCCCGGATTCTCGAGAGCGCCCGTGATAGGATCCGAAGAGAGGGCCAGCACGCGATCTTCTAGTTCCACAATCGAGGCATCTAGCCCGACATCCGGACCGATTTTAATTCTTTTATCCTTTTGCTTGAGTTGAGGAAAGATTGATTTAGCTAACTCGTGTGCATCGACCTTACCGGTTGGAAGTGGCATGATAGTCAATCCTTCTTATAAGCGAGGCATTAAAATGTCTTTTTAACCTTGGCCGTTGAAAACCGCTCCTAACGAACAAAGTGATTTGGATGGGTTCATTTCACTTCAGAGTCCTTTTTTTATTCCAAAGATCCCATGGAGAACACTACCTATTCCATTCATTAGCAACACGAATGCGAGCAGAAGAACCAATGTCAGCTCTGCAAGGCCAGGATTCAGCAAGGCCAGGCCGGAGAAAATCAGAGTTATAAAACCTACCACGATATATGCGGTACGAACGCTCACCGAGAGCTTATTGACAACCAAACCGTGTGATATCCTCCACAAACCCTGCATGAACAACGCAAGAGCCAGCATAATTATCAAAGCTTGAAGCCCTATTCCCGGCATAATCATGACTATTAAGGAAAGTAACACGATAACCCCCCCGATTCCGATTCTGAGACCTCTTATCTTTTTTGAGAGTGCCTTTTGCCTGAAGCCCAAGGAAATTCTTCTCAACCCTTCAAACAGTAGTCCTACCGATAAGAGGAGAATTAATGTGAAGCGTGCTACGTCGGGTGTAAATAGAACAAATACCCCCAAAATAATTGAAATTACACCGAAGATTGTACCGAGAGCCCGCATCTGAATTGAGTCTCTTTCATCGTTCAGAATAAATCCCTCCTTTTGGTTAAGGTTTGTTTTCTATTCTATTAATTATTTAACAGGAAAGGGAATTGATAGTCTTTCTCCAAAAATCCTAATTAATTTGCGTATAGTCTAATTTTCCAAATTTTGAGCTCCGGACGATTTTTCCTTTTCCTCTTTTTGTCTCACCGGACTGAAAGGGTACTAAACCATTTCTCAAACCACACCTATGGTGGTAAAATTCAGCAGGAGTCTCTTAACTTTCGAAAGGAGCTGTTGAAATACCACTACCTTCTCCATCTCCCCTTCCTCTATTACGAGACTCAGCCGGTGGATGGAATATATCCTCGCCAGGAAGGAGAGAAAAAAGGCAAAATCCATACCCTGAAAGCTGAGGGTTCGTATTCCGAACTCTCCGAGCTGTCCGGTCCAGTTAAGATTTAAAGCCATCTGCTGACCCGCAAGGATACTTGCGATCGTATCTCACAAAATTGGACCGATTACGGTCGCCAGAGAGCTAAAGATATTGTTTGCAGCTAAATATGATTTTCCTTTACCGTGCGGGACCTTTACTCCAACTTTGAAAGCGTTGAATAATCTCCGGATAACTTCTTCCTATTCGAGTGAAGCGTCATCGCTCACGCTGTTTACCAAGGAGGCGGATTCATCTATTTTTCAAATGATTTCAAAGCCTGCTCAGCTAAAACAAAATTTACAACTGTTCTCTGAGATATTAGAGAGCATCAAAAACCACAAAAACTCCGGTTCTGAACACACTAATAGCGCGGCCGTGGTCCAGCGGCAAGACTCTGGCTTCCCGAGCCAGCGACGCGGGTTCAAATCCCGCCGGCCGCATTCTTCACTATTTTTCCAAGATTGCGGAAAAAGCTAAGGAAAAACTTAGATATCCCCTAAAGTGCGTTTCGTCAGCACCGGAAAGCTTAGTTGAAGAAATTAAAAAAGTACCCAAATGGTACGAAAAACACTTTCCGGAAAAAGGAGTGATTTAGATGTATTATAGAGAGAAGAAAACGTATTGTAAGGGAAAAGAAGCTTTTCATCCTCTTCACACCTAGTATTGCATGTCTAATACTTCTCCCGTCTTGATATATTTTCAGTGAAGACTGAAAAATTCGTCAAAGGGTGAAAATAATGATAAAATTTACGATATATAGACCCGCGAGACATCTTACTAGTTGATTCCGAATCACCCCCACCCGATCGGAACAAGGATTCATGAATCCGGGGTGTTAGTGCACTTCGCTGGTAAACCAGTATCAGACGTGCCTCAATCCGTCCTGTTGCCGTTGCGATCGTAGGGCATGTCATCATCCGCCTCTATCAGCTTCATCAAGAAATCTCTGCTCGAGTTGAATATCGAATAGATTCTTTGCATTTCCTTGTGACACTCGTGGATGGCGTCGGAAAGCTCGCCATGACTCATTTCACCCTCCTTCCATTTTTGGAACTTCTCATAGAGGGGTTCCAGAGCCTCTTCCATCTTCATGTCGTAATACTCCGCGATAATCTCCCCCTCCCCGCGTTCTTCCTCGGATTCTCGCACGTAATAACCCCAAAAGAAGATTTTACGATATCCTAAAAAACTGTCCGGGAATTTCTTTCGGGCTAGACCGAGTCAAAAAATTGAGATTAGTAGAGGTCTAGCCAAAAATCTTAGATTTTTTGTTACACCCATAACAAAAAGTAAGAGGAATACTTGCCCACTTTTTACCTTTGCGTCATCTCTCGAGAAAGTCAATTACCTTTTCTGATTCCTTCTCAGGAATGGCTACGACTCTCTTACTAAATAAACCGATCCTTTCCATCGAAAAATCCGTCAGTCATATCCTCTGTTCGAGGTTTTCCTCAATTTCAGGAACAAATTCCTTCATAAATTCGACTATTTCCTCGGCCTCTCGCACTCCTGCTTCCTCAGCTCTGTACTGGATATTGTTCCTTAACCTCCTGAACTTGTTGAGCTTCGAGATCTTCGAATCTGAGAGGAAAAGCCTGTCCCTTGCGTAGGCGATCACTGCTACATGGGAATAAGGCCTGTACCCCTCCAGAGCTATCAGAGCAGTGATTGACGATCTTATCACGTCGTAAGCATTCTTGAACACGTAGGAAGCACCTTTCTCGTTGATTTCTTCATCTTTCACTCTCTCCATGTCGGATGCTGCCATCCGAATCAAGCCCTTAGCTTTCGAAGGATCTGGCTCCCCCTTTTTGACTTCTTTCCCCTTCAAATAGTTCTCGAAGCTATCAATCTCGTGCACGCTGGTTCACCTCCAGATAGCCGCTTAGAACCAATCCGTTTGCCAGAGTTTCGATGAACTCGGGCTCCATATCATTTGAAGAGATTTGGGTTAGCTTTATTCTCCTCTCAAACTTTTTCTCGTAGTCGGAGAGATCGGGGGTTTTCTTTCTTCCATCAACCACCGCAATGTCTATGTCGCTATCTTCCATGTCCCCTCCCTTAAGGTAGGATCCGAAAAGTACTAGCGCATTTGGGTAAAGCTTGTTTTCCAGGTAAGGAATCAAATCGGAGGTCAATATCTCTCGTATATTGAAAGCTCTCTTACTCCTCCGATACATGTTGTTTGACGTGTCGGCAGAGAAGATCCTCATATTCCCTTCACGCTTTTCATCGATTATACCTGTTTCGAGTAATGAATGAATGTGTTTCGACACGAAACCGGGAGAGACATCTATGGTTTTTGCCAGTTCTCTAAGGTGAATCTCCGAACTAGGGTTTTTATAAAAGAAGCGCTCCATTTCTCGAAACTTTCCCTTCATACGTTTACATTTATGAACAATTGTTTATAAAAATTAGCGTATTCATAGAGATAAACAAACATTCACATTCAAAAACAATCAACCGTTAACCAGTCTTCTCACGATTCTTAATTTTTTGTTACACCCATAACAAAAATTTAGATTATCGGATTCTTTATCTATTTTTGGAAAATCGGCCGGAATCAACTCCCCACTTAAATTTATCAAGAAATGTTCAGAGATAGGATAATTGAGGAGTATTTAACTTGAAAGTACTATTGGTTGATGACGAGCCCGATTTTCTCGAACAAGCTAAAATCTTTCTTAAAAAGGAGAAAGAACAACTTGAGATTGAAACTGCTACGTCCGCTAATGAGGGTCTAGAGTTACTTGAGGAGAACGATTATGGGATAATAGTTTCCGATTATCAGATGCCTGGCATGGATGGGCTTGGATTTTTGGAAACTGTGAGGGAAGAGAGAAATGACGATATCCCTTTCATCATATTTACGGGTAAGGGCCGCGAGGAGGTGGCCATGGAGGCCCTTAATCTGGGAGCCGACAGATATCTGCAGAAGGGCGGGGATCCTAAATCGCAGTATGGTATCTTGGCAGATGCGATCGTTCAGGAATACAACCTTTGGAGCTCGGAGAAAAAGTGGAAAGAGTCCGAGCGTGAGAAATCACTAATATTGGACAGTGTTTCGGAGATAATAGCATATCACGATACGGATCACAATCTAATATGGGCAAATAAAGCATATGCGGAAGCTACCGGAGAAAGTGTCGAGGAAATGAAAGGACGTAAATGCTACGAGATTTGGTTGGGTAGGGAGGGACCCTGCGAGGGCTGTCCAGTCGAGAAGACTTTAAAATCCGGGGTGCCCGAGGAAGGAGAAATGTCCCGTCCCGGGGAAGAGAAGGATTGGCTAATTAGAGGAAACCCCGTTAGAGATGAGGAAGGAAACGTAATTGGTGCAATTGAAACCACTTTGGATATTACCGAACGAAAAGAAGCTGAGAAGAAGCTCCAGGAAAGTGAAGAGCGGTACAGAAGACTGTTTGAGACTGCTCAGGACGGCATGGTCATACTGAGCGCGGATACGGGTAAAATAAAGGACGCCAATCCGTATATTCAGAATATTCTAGGTTATTCGAAGGAGGATCTCGTGGGGAAAAAGCTCTGGGAAATCGGGACATTTAGGAACATCGCTGAAAATAGAGAAAGATTTGAAAATCTTGTGGAGGAGGGTTATATCCGCTATGAAGACTTGCCTTTGGAAACAAAAGAAGGAGGAGAGGTCCCGGTCGAGTTCGTCAGCAACACCTATCAAGCGGGCGGGGAGAAGGTGGTCCAGTGTAACATCAGGGATATTTCGGAGCGGAAGAAAAAAGAGGAAAAGCTCAGAGAAAGTGAAAAACGGCTTAAGAGATCTCAAGAGGTCGCAGATGTGGGAAGCTGGGAGATCGATTTGGAAAGCAATGAGTTGACATGGTCCGATGAAACTTATCGAATATTTGAAATGCCTAAAGAAGAACTTATGGATTATGAAAAGTTTTTGGGGTTAATACATCCGGATGATCGAGAATATGTGGATGAAAAATGGAACGAAGCTCTAGAAACTGGAGAATATGACATTGAACATCGAATTGTTGTGAATGGGAAGACAAAGTGGGTGAGAGAGAAAGCTGACATAAAATTTGACGAAAATGAGGAACCGGTGGAGGTGATTGGCAGTGTTCAGGATATCACCGAGGAAAAGGAGTTGGAGGAGGAGTTACGTTCTAGAAAAAACTTCGTCGAAACGTTGCTTGAAGCTTCCCCTGTTTTTTACGTTGCTATAGATTCCGACGGTGAGACTTTGATGATGAACGCGACTATGTTGGATGCTCTGGGGTATGAGGAGGAAGAAGTAGGAGGTAAGGATTATCTTTCCAACTTTGTACCCGAGGATGAGCGAGAGGATTTGGCCGAGATTTTCGAAAGGATCGTCGAATCGGAGGAATCGACTCTCAATGAGAATCACATTCTTACCAAGAAAGGGGAGGAGATTCTCGTGGAATGGCATGGTAGACCAATTTTTGACGAGGATGGTGAACTAGAATTCTTCTTTGGTGTAGGAATCGATATCACCGATAGAAGAGAGATGAAGAAGAAACAAAAACTCTTCAGCTCTTCGTTGGATCAAGCTTCAGCGGAGATTTATTGGATAACACCTGAAGGGAAGTTTGCTTACACAAACGAAACCGTCAGTGAAAGATTAGGTTACCCCGAGGATGAGCTTAAAGAGATGCATGTTTGGGATATCGATCCAAACTATAGTGAGGAAGTGAGGAAAAAACGTTGGAAGAAATTGAAAGAGGAGGAGGTTCTAAACTTCGAGTCTGAACATAAGACAAAGGATGGGAAAGTCTATCCGGTCGATGTGACGAGCCACTATCTAGAGCACGGGGGAAGAGAATACGAGTTTGCTTTTGCCAAGGATATCACCGAACGGAGAAAGATGGAGGAACAGTTAGAGAAGACTAAGGAAAGGTACGAGGAACTCTTCAAAGGGGCAAATGAACTAATCGTCACCACCGATAGGGAAGGATATATAAAGAGAGTAAATAGGATGGCTTTGGAATATTCTCGTTATTCAGAAGATGAGCTAGTGGGCGAAAGCGTTTTAAAAATTGCCCACCCTGAAGATGAGGAAAAATTCATAGAGTTCTGGAAAGAAATTCTGGAGAAAAAGGGAGAAGTCGAAAAAACATTGAGAGTAGTGGGTAAAGATGGAAGCATGAATTGGGTGAAAACAGGCGGAATGCCAATTATTGAGGACGGGGAGATTGTTGAAATTCAGTATACCTCTCAAGTAATTTCAGATCTTGTGGAAACGAGGAGGAGAGAGGAATTCCTACATTCATTGTTGAGGCACGATGTCAGGAATAAAGCACAGGTAGTGGGGGGTTATCTGAGTCTTTTAGAAGACCTAGATTTGCCCGAAGAATATAGGAAATATCTTGAGAAGGCAGAGCAAGCAACTGAGGAGAGCATAGACCTAATCGAGAAAGTCAGAACTTTGAGAGAGATTGAAGAGGTGGAGCCCGAAGAGGTAGATTTGGAATCTATAATTCGAGAAGCTGTAGAAACCTGCAAATCAAGAACGTCGGAGATGGACTTCCGAATTGAAATGAAGTGTCCTATAGAGGGATGCATGGTTAAGGGAGGACCCCTACTCAACGAACTGTTCTTTAACATTTTGGAAAACTCGATTCAGCACTCCGAAGGAAGCAAGGTAAGGATATCGAATAGGGAAAATAGCGAAGAGATGATATGCATCATAGAGGATGATGGTAAGGGCATACCGGATGAAGAAAAGGAGAAAATCTTTGTGAAGGGGTATAAAAAAGGTGAAGATGCGGGAACAGGCCTTGGGATGTATCTTGCGAAGGAGATAATCGAGGGTTACGGAGGTAGCATAGAGATTAAGGATTCCGAATTGGGTGGGGTCTGTTTTGAGGTCCACCTCAAAAAGGCTTAGTGAGGGATGAAATCCCCCAGCCCGATTCTCCCGAATATAACGAGAAATTTGGAGAAGAGCAAAGCCAATATCGATTAACGCGTCATTTTGTAAAGGCGGATTCTCCGGTTATATCTTTCCCTATTATGAGTGAATGGATCTCGTGAGTCCCCTCATAAGTGTATACAGACTCAAGATTAACGGCGTGCCTCAAAGAGGCGTAGTCCGTGGTGATTCCGTTGGCCCCGAGAATGCTTCTAGCAGTGCGGGCTACATCCCTCGCCACGTCCACGTTGTTTCTCTTGGCCAGGGAGATTTGGGGTGCCCTTGCTTTACCCTCTTCCTTCAGCCTCCCTAGACGGTAGGCGAGCAATTGACCTTTGGTTATCTCGGTTAGCATGTTCACGAGCTTCCTTTGTGTCAGCTGGTAGGAGGAAATGGGATTTCCAAATTGTTTCCTTTCCCCGGCGTATTCCAGGGCCTCCTCGTAACACGCTGACGCGGCCCCCAGGACCCCCCAAGAAATCCCGTATCGCGCCTGATTAAGACACTGTAGGGGGTTTCTCAAACCCTCCGTTTTGGGTAGAATATTTTCCTCCGGGATTCTGCAGTCCATAAATGAGAGCTCCCCAGTCACCGAAGCACGCATGGATATTTTATCTTTCTGTTCCCTCTGAGTGAAGCCCTCACGGTTCTCCTCTACGATGAATCCCCTTATTCCTTTTCCTGTCCTTGCCCAGACTACGGCCAAGTCGGCTATACCGCCGTTCGTAATCCATTGCTTGGTCCCGTTAATGACCCATTCATCTCCATCTTTCTCGGCCTTAGTGGTCATTGAACCGGGGTCGGATCCGTGTTCGGGCTCGGTCAACCCGAAGCACCCAATCTTCTTGCCCTTGGCCATGTCCGGGAGGAGCTCCTCCTTCTGCTTCTCGGTCCCGAATTTGTAAATCGAGTACATTGAGAGTTCACCCTGAACCGTGGCGAAGCTCCTCAATCCGCTGTCTCCCCGTTCGAGTTCCTGTTTTATCAGACCCATGGAGACATCTCCAACGCCAGGACATCCATATCCTTCGATTGTGGGTCCCAGTAGATTTAGTTTTCCTAGTTTCTCGGGAATATCGCTAGGAAATTTTCCCTCATGGTAATACTTGTCCACGTCTGGAAGAAACTCGTTATCTATAAAATCCCTAACGGAACTTTTGATGGCTCGTTCCTCCTCAGACAAAAAATCGTTCAGGTTGAAATAATCGACCATTGAGACTCTCCCACATTACTTAATCTTTTTTATTCCTCAAGTATATTTTTCCAAAATCATCTTTTGTATCGGAGAAGACACCTTCCAAACCGGAGGTTTGGTGGGTGATGGATCCGATATGTTTTAATTGCTTGGGGCGAGAGAATGAGAATAACTGGTTCACGGTATGTCTGAAACAGGACCTCGTTC
>CAYNPN010000043.1:0-16129 GCA_964399085.1 Hadarchaeota archaeon (SeqCode)
TTCATCACCCATCCAATCCACGATTGGGAAGGTGTCTTCTCCGATAAAAAGATAAGTTCGGGTTTAAAACCTAAAAATGGAATAAAAATCACTCAGGGAACTGCTAAGAAGGGCTAAGAAATATTACAATGTGTTGAAGTTGGCTACGAGAATATCCAAAGGAAAAACAAGAAAGAGGACAGGCACAAAACATCTCCAGGCTGGAAGTGCTAGAAAAAAAGATTGTAAGAAAGAAAAAAAATTCTGTCCTAATGCCTGTTCGGTCTAATCCTCTTCCTCTCTAAATCTCTTGAGCATTTCTCTCGGAGTTACTGTTGGTCTCTCATATCCTTTGAATTCCTCTCCGTCCTTTAGTCCTGACAAATATTTTGCAATCTCCTTCAATTTTTCAGTATCATAACGTTGCATCATTGTTATAGTCTCCATCTGGGGAGATCCTCCTCCGTGCAATCCAGCGACCTGCATTACACCAGACAATTCCGAAACTAACTGGTTCTCTATCATCCTGAATACCCGATGTTGCTGTTCAGAAGATATCTCTGGATTTCTCTTGATATACTTATTCAAAAGATCACCGGTTTCTTCCGAGTAAAAATCCTCCTCGAAAGGCAGGGTAGCAGATAAACCTCCGGCGAGATCGGCAAGAATCTTATATTCATTATAAATTTCTTCACCCGCGAGCCTCCTTCCAGCGTTCACAAGAATTTCGTCTGGAATCATCGTGCCTGATTCTGACCTTTCCGCATGGCGTGCTGCGGATTCACCAGCCGCAAAGACAAGTTCCGCAGTCCCTACAAGATGAGACAGCTTTCGCCTTACATGTCCCGTCCCTTCGATTCCATTATATTCAGAGACCAGTGCGGAAGAACTTGCCAAAACTTCTGAAACAGCGGGCTTACATCCTGTGTAGGAGTGTCTATGATACTCCGCAAATAGAAGTGCGAGAAAGCCTGCGTAGGGCGTCTGTCTGGGATCTTCTTTTCCGTTCATGAAAACTCTATCCTTGGGAACAAAAACATCATCGAAAATCGTGAAAGATTCGGCGTCTCCTATTTCTGAAACTGGTGCCTCCAGTTCTTTCCTCTTATGCTGGGTAGCGGGTCTCACCACTAGCTTAACATCTTCATGATCACCCGGCACGGCAAAGGAAACCGCATATTCGTTATCCTCTCCGGTCATAAACCTTGTAGGAATAGCTATTATCTCATCAGCGTAGGGGGCGATAGTATTGTGGAGCTTTGCCCCTCTCACCACTATGCCATCCTCTCTGTTTTCAACTATTCTAAGATACTGGTCGGGATCTTCTTGTTGATGCGGTCTTTTCGATCTGTCTCCCTTAGCATCGGTCTGAGCACAGTTAGCACAAATGTCATTCTCTTGAAAATATTCTAAGTAGTCCAAAAACCTTTCATTTAAATTCGTGTCCAGAGCCTCATCCATTTCATAAGTAACAACGGAGAGAGCATTCATAGCATCTATACCCATACATCTCTGAATACATCCGCCAGTTCTGTGACATAATTTTCTAGTCATCTTCTGCTTTTTCAGCAAATCTTCTTTGCTTTGATGAATATGACAGAATCTATTGATATCTTCCCCATTTAAATGGGACTCCGTTTTACAGACATCCTCTAAATCGGGATCATGCGGGGCTCTATAGGTTTCTCTGATTACATTTATACCTTGTTGGAGTCTTTCATCGGTCCTACCTACCTTTTCTCCGCCGATATAAATATTAGCATCCATATCTTCTATGCGATCTACATAATCATCTGGAGATATAATTGTCATTTTTTCACCTCCTTTTCTTTATTTTTCCAAACATTATTCTCCTTTGAAATAATCAATTATCCTACCAATTCTTCGGTAGGAAGATTTTGTCTTCTCTGGATCCCCAAAAAGAGTCTCATTCCAAAAAACTAAGTGCTCCATTCCTATATCCCTATATTCCTCGATTTTTTCAATAATTTGTTCCTCGGATCCATACAGATAACCCACCTTTACCACGGAAAGTGGAATGGACTCTACAGCCTCCATTACTTCTTCTCTGGATAATTCGGCAGGAATATAATCAGTTAAACCGTAAGCCTTCTCGCCGAGCGGGTGGGTAGCACCGAACTCCTCGTAAACCTCGGCAGGCAACGCTAAGCATCTTGACTTTATTGCGGGGGTATCCATAATTTCCAAACACTCCTCCTCATCCTCTCCAATAATAATACTAGCAAAAAATCCCGCAGTTAATTCGGAAGGATCTCTACCTTCTTCCTTCATCATGCTCTTAATTTTTGAGAGCCTCTCTTCGTATTCTTCTGGCGGAAGCTGAGTAGGGAGCCACCCATCCCCGTACTTAGCTGTGAGTCCGAGCATTCTCGGGCCATGAGCACCTAACCATATGGGTGGTTCTTCCCCATCGTAAAGTGGAAGATCAAATACAGCGTCTTGAAGTTCCCAGAATTCTCCATCATAATCAATCGTTTCTCCTGACTCCGACTCCCATAAGATTTTGATAATCTCTAACGCCTCTTCCAGTCTACTAACGGGCTTCGAAAATTCAAGACCGTAGGGTGTTATATTCTCAGCCTCCCCTGCACCGATGCCAAGAATTGCTCTACCTTGAGATACGTGGTCAACTGTAAGAATACTCTGAGCCAGCATCGCAGGATGCCTTCTCATTACCTCAGTTACGGCGGAGCCTACTCTCAACTCCTCAGTGGAATTAGCCGCGAGAGTCATAGAAATCATAGTGTCCATGAAGATATGTGGGCTTTCCTGAAAGGAAGCTATAGGCATGATTTCGGGGGTCCAGATGGATTGGGGCCACCAGCCCATCAGATGGTCGGGGAACCAAATCGAATCATAGCCATTATCCTCATTCCTCTTCGCTTGCTTGGAAATATTTTCGGCGGGTGGGAAAGTGGGACCCACAGTACCCATCTTCAGTTCTCCAGAATCGCTCAAAATACCTATACCTCAGTTACTTAATTCAGATAATCTCGACTGGGTAAAATATCTTGCTCGGAGGATTTAAGGATTATGATTTCGTCGCAATGCTTTTGGTTAAATGTATTTTTCCCTCAAAGTCTTTTTGTCCGTTTTACCAACGCTTGTCTGTGGAAACTCATCCATAAATTTGATTCTATCCGGTACGGCATATTTCGCAATCTTTCCCTTTTCAACGAACTTCTCCATGTGTTTCTTAATCTTCTCTTCATTGAGTTCATAGTCTTCCTGAGGAACGATAAAGGCCATCGGTCTTTCTCCCCACTTTTCATCTGGCACACCTACGACCGCCGACTCCTTAACTCCTTCGTAAACGCTAAGTAAGTCCTCTATTGTAGTAGTGCCAATCCATTCTCCTCCACTTTTTATGAGATCATCGAGCCTATCTACAATCTGGATATATCCTTTCTCATCGATAACCGCCACATCCTTAGTATGTAACCAGTCATCTCTCCATAGCTCTTCCGTTCTCTCGGGATTTTTATAATACTCTTCGGTCAGCCAAGGAGACCTGACGACAATCTCCCCTTTATCTTCCCCATTGTGCTCTACTTCGTTACCTTCCTCATCGACAACCTTCAAATCTACAAACGGCAGAGGGAGCCCCGTCTTGACATCGTACTTGATCGACTCGTCTTTGTCCCAGTCCCACATTTCTTCCTCTTGCTGAGCAATAGTTATTGCTGGACAAGTCTCGGAGAGCCCATAAGCGGCCCAAACATCAATTCCAAGTTTTTCGGATGCTTCTCTCGCCAACCCCTCAGGGAGTCTGGAACCTCCAATTATAACTCTTAATCCTAAGTCTCGGATTTTTTCGGTAATTTCCCCTAATTCGGAGGCACCGTCTACCAGCATTCTGAGAATGGTAGGAACCATATGGGTGAAGTTAGCCTCTTCCTCTAGAAGTAATTCCAATAATATTTCGGGCTCGTATTTTCCTGGATAGACTTGTTTCATTCCCAGCATAGTCGACAGATAAGGCACACCCCAAGCATGGACATGGAACATCGGAGTAAGCGGCATATAAACATCTTCAGTGGAAAGTCTGCGGCCAGGCTTGCTATAGTTAGTCATTAGAGAAATACCTATCATATGAAGGATTAGCTTCCGGTGCGTAAACCAAACTCCTTTCGGTTTTCCGGTCGTGCCTGTGGTATAAAACAGGGTTGCTCGGGTGTCTTCATCGATATCCGGGAATGCATAGTTTGGAGATGCTGAATTTAACATGTCCTCATACTCTAAACTGGTTAATTCCGTTTCCGGGACTTCATCACTATCAGTTAAAATAACATAGTCATCAACTGTCTCCAAATCATCCTTGTATTTTTCCATCCACGGAAGGAACTCTTCAAAAACTAATACATAGTCGTCCTCCGCGTGTTTCATTGTATAAACTAGGTTTTCTTCCGAATATCTCACATTTACCATATGTAAAGTGCAACCCATAGAGGGAACAGCAAAATAGGTTTCATAGTATCTATTAGAGTCCCAATCCAGAATGGCTACTGTGTCTCCTTCTTCCACACCTATATTTTCCAAGGCGTTCGCCAATCTCTGAACTCTTTCATAAATGTCCTCGTAAGTAAATCTCGACTGGTCCCTATACACAATCTCTTTATCGGGTACTCTCCTTACTGGATATTCTAATACCTTCTTCAGTTGTAGTTGATAATCATAATAAGACATTCTTTATTCTCACCCCCGTTGGTCCCTATTTTATGCTATGCCACAGTTATAATTCTTTCTGAAGAAATTGACTCATGGGGAAATAGAGTTCTAAAGTCGAGGGGATAAAAAAATAAACTCTATCCCCACTTTTCCAAAGCAGAGGCTAAATCGGAATGTTCCTCGGCATAACTTCGAAGATCAATTCCTTCCACACATGCATCTACCGCCTGTCTTAAAGCTCTGGCACCGCTCTTAGTTCCTTCGGGATGACCGTGGACGCCACCTCCGGCCTGGATAACTATATCAGTTCCAAACATATCTATCAGCTCATCCACCAATCCTGGATGTAGACCGCCAGATGCTACCGGTATAATTTTTTTGAAATCATGGAAATCGGATCTCAAAAATTCATATATATCTATAATTTTTTGCTTGTCTCCTTCCATCTTTCCCACCACAGTGCCTGCATGTAAATTATCCACGCCGGCCAATCTAGCAAACTTTGCTATTGAGAGCATGGAAATCCCGTGTCGCTTGAGTCTAGTATAGGCTGCATGCTGAGCTCTGTGTGCGTGAATTCCGATATTCTTCCCATCCAAATATTCCCGTATTTCCTGTAAAGCTGACCAGCCCGCAGTTAAAATATCTACCATGACATAATCTCCCCCCTGATCTATTACCAAATCGGCTCTTTCCTTCATCTCTCCTAATGGAGCCGTAATATTAGGAAAATACAACTTCTTCTCACCGGTTTCTTCCTCCGCTCTGTCCTTCTTTTCTAGAACCCTAGGAATCCTGTCATCAAATTTATCGAAGGTCATGCTAGTCAAGTTCTCATCGTCCTTGACTATATCCAAGCCGCCAGTCCAAGCCTTATATGCAACCTCGGAATGTTGCTCAGCGGTTAACCCGAGCTTTGGTTTTACAATAGTTCCCACCAATGGTCGATCCACAACGCCGGTCAGGTTCCTGACTCCATTCAAGCCGAGCTGAGGGCCCAAAAAGGGCTCACATACTTCCTCGGGAAAGTCTACATCCAAAAGACGTAGTCGTGTGAGTTCATCAAGACCAAAGATGTTTCCAGATATTGAACTCAAAATTTGGGACATATTCCCAGCTTCGAACAACTCAGGAGGATACGCTACCTTTATCCAATTATTTTCCTGATTTAGGTGAAAGACCCTAGCTGCTATTTCCTCAATTCCTTCCTTCATAGTTGAGAGATTGGGATCCCAAGTTCCAATTGAAGACTCAGCCGCTATGCCTCCAGCAGCCCATTCAAATGAAACTGAAGAGTCATGCTCAAATCTAAACTCGCAGACGAGTTCCTTCTTCCCCGGTTCGTATCCTTTATCAATATAGTCCTCATATCTCATTTTTCCGTACCTTCGATTTGATTCCCACTAATAAGTTTCCAAAAGCTACTTGTGAATTTATAGGATTCTCAAAGAACTTATAATTAACGAAAAGGGCCATTAAAAACTCAAACTTCCACTTACCGATTAACGTTCGTATCTCATCATTTCATCGGTGGCATCGATGCTGGTAAGGAGCATTCTTCGACAACAATATCTTTCAATGCCCATGTCTTCAAAAATCTCCTCAGGATCCTCCCCCTCTTCGACCCTCTGTTCGAATTCCTCATACTTATCGGCGAGAGGCTTGCCACAACTAAAACATCTGACAGGACGCATCATTTCCATATCACCTATATGATTTCTGTCTCTTTTTCCTGGCTCCTCTTCCTCCAGGCTTCTTGGATTCCTTTCTCCTCATATCACTTTTTACAAGTGTCTCATCATACTCTTTAAACTTCTCATATAGCTCCTCTTCATCGCTCCACTCGATTAAGGCCTTGGCAATTGCAGTTCGGCTGGCATCGGCCTGTCCCATAAAACCTCCACCCGAAACGTTAACTTTTATATCGACTTCCTCGGCCACATCTTCTGCCAAACGAAGGGGCTCACTAATTTTCAATCTGGCCAGTTCTGGTTCGAAAACCTCCAAAGCCCGATTATTAATGTAAACGTTTCCGGAGCCTTCCTGGATGGTCGCTCTCGCAACCGCAGACTTTCTCTTCCCGGTGGTCTGAATCGCATTCATATTTCGCACACCTTTTATTTCCCTTCTTTCAAATGCTTGCTAAGTTCACCTAACCTAATAAAACGACGGGTATTCAGCTGTTCCACGTTCGATTTAGGAAAGGTTTCCATCTCCTCACCCTCAAATTGCGAGGGTATACCGGGATGGGCCTCCAATCGTTTGAAAGCCTCACGACCACTTTTTTTCTTGATAGGGAGCATGCCCCTAACAGTACGACGGAATAAATCTCCCGGTCTCTTAGGATGAAATGGACCCTGAGTAGGATCCACGAGTGATCTTATCTCCGTCCAAGCATCGTATTCGCTTAAAGTAGATTTTTCCTTCCCAGAGATTACGGCTTTTTCGGCATTGACTATCACAACTTCCTCTCCTTCCATCAGCTTTTTTGCTATTTGGCTTGCCGCCCGACCTAAGACCAAATCAGTAGCATCGAGTATCATGATAATCACTCCATAATCTGAACGTTTTCTCCATCCGGGCTTTCATCCAGAAGTTCATGGATGCTCAATGTTTTTCCGCCAACAGATTCAATCCTCCTCCTAGCTCGGGTCGAAAAATCGAAAGCAGCCACCGTAATTGGATGATCCAACCTCCCGGATCCTAAAACCTTCCCGGGGACAACTACGGTCGAACCTTCGTCTGTATTTCGATTCAATTGACTTATATTCAGCTCCGCCCTAGATCTGTTCGAACTATCCAATCTTTCAGCTAAGTCTTTCCAGATTTGTACATCTAATTCCTTCCCCTCCTTCCGGAGCCTTCTAATCAAATCCCGTAATATCGGGTTGGTCGGTGTTTCTTTCCCACTCATTGGTAGCACCTGTACGGAAACGTTATGGACAAGAAGAGTTTAAGTAAATTTTGGATTAAAAAGTATGCTCTATGAATGCCTAGGATGCATCAATCAAGTATGCTTAGTCTAGATACAGATTTGCCCTCGGAATAGCACTTAAAAACGCCTTCTACTTCCACCAGATTCCAATGAGCAATCCTATGACGAAGGCCGGTGCAGTAAAGGGTAGAGCGTTAAGTAAACTTTGCCCCTTATCAAATAGAGCCGGCAACCTGGACACAGCTCTTTCCATGAGGCCCCGAACAGAAGGGACTGAGGCGCCTGCAAAGGACAGCAGTACTACCAGGGCTAAAACCCCTACTGCAAATTTCAATGCCGTTTTAATCAAAAGTCCAACTACTAACCCAATCACGAAAGGAATAACTATTGGCAATAGGCCCTCAAGACTTTCTACTATGGCCATCAAATCACCATATACAGTTTGAGAAGATTAACATAAAAGATATGTGATTGAATTTCAAAATTCGGTGCTTAACTTTAATTTTACAGAAAACAGAATTAATTTGGAAGATGGCCGAAAGAATTGCAGTTTCAAACCAAAAAGGTGGAGTCGGTAAAACCACTATCTGTTTACACCTAGGGGTAGCTCTATCCCAAAAAGACAGAGATGTCCTCTTAGTCGACCTAGACCCATCTGCATATCTCTCCAAACAGTTGGGCCTTGAAGACTACTATGAGGAAAGCGAAGTGAGCCTGGCCCAATATCTCATCAACCCCCCTCAAAATTTCTCGGAGGATTTGATAAGGGAATCTGGAGTTGGAGTCGATATAATACCCTCCAATTATGATATGAGAGGCGTCGAGGACAGGCTTAATACGGAGAGAAACCGAGAAATGAGACTAAGAATGATTCTGAACGAAGTTGATGAGTATTATGACTATATCCTCGTAGACTCGCCGCCTACCTTAGGGATATTATACGACAACGCAATTCTTGCTTGTAAAAAAGTGGTTATCCCCATTAAGGACGAAGACATGAGTGTGACATCCATTCATAGAGCACTCGACGAGATAGATGAGATAGAGACAGCATTCGGGATTTCAGTTGAAATCCTGGGCATTGTTCCAAACCTTGTCAGAAGAGACGGAGTAGCTACGTCGACTCTGGAAAATCTCCGAAAGGCGGATGGCATAAAGGAATTTTTAACTCCTTTCGAAATAAGGCAAAGGGTGGCTATAAGAAGGGCCATGAAAAACAGAACCAGCCTGTTCTCTTTTAAACCCTCCTGCGATCAAACGGAGAACTTTGAAAAATTAGCCGACCTAGTAATATCCAAGGTCGAGGATGGTAAAAATGCCTGAGGATAAAGATACAGAAAAATTAGCCGAAAGACTATCCCAACGAAAGGGGGAGGGGAGAAGAGAAAGGGAGCCCCGACTAGGAAATCGATTCGTCCGTCGGCTGGAAGAAGAAGCCAAAGAACGCGGTGGGGAAAAAATCCTCCCTGACACTGAGGACTCTCCCGAATTTTTCGAGTTGTATGAGAAATTATCAAAGGAATATCCAAATCTAAAGGACATCAAAGTCAGCGAATTGAAAAAGGTTATTTCGAGGATAGGGATGAATCATCCGGAAGAGATAATTGCGGTTCTAGAAAGGGATGAACATAAAACGGAGATTCAAGAAAACAGGGAAAAATACATCACATATTAACCTGGTACTCGTAACCTTATATTTCTTCATATGGTTCGTTTTCACGCTGCCACTTCTTGTGCAGGCGGACCGCTACCAGGAGTGACGGTCTTTCCTCCGGGTGAACCGCCTTCGCCCGGGCTCCTTTCGGTTGAACTACTCGTTCCCGAACTTTCCACCCCGATCGTCTCAGGGGACTGGTCCGGATGCCTGTAGCCCGTCCCTTTGTGGGAGGGTAGGTCCCTCGTCAATCTCCACAGGCTCCATGAGTGAACCCGGCGATCGGGCACACACTCTCCCTCCCCTCCGTTTATCAAAATCCTTTAACCCTTCACCGTTTTGGGGAGGGAGCTGAAAGTAAACCTTCCAGAAATATGAGGAAATGTTAAGAAAAGAAATGATATCCATTACTGCTTAAACCTCCCAACCACAGGTTGCAGGAAGAGAACACTTTTCAGATTCTCTTTATAAAGAAAACAGCTAACAAGGAAGAAGAAGATAATAAAACCTGTTGTCTGATATTATTCCAAAAGAAAAGAAAAATAAAGAAAAGGAACTTGAATGCCCTAGATGTGAAAACAAAATCACCGTCAGGGATTATCAAAGAAGCACCGTTGTTTGTGAGAACTGCGGACGGGTATTGAAAGACGAAATAAAGGACAGAGGGCCCGAGTGGAGAGCTTTCGACCAAGAAGGTAAGGAAGAGAAGAGTCGTGCAGGTCCACCATCAACCGAGACTATTCACGACAAAGGCCTCTCTACGCAGATCGACTATAAAAATCGCGACGCTAAAGGAAACAAGCTCTCGCCGGAAAGGAGACGGAAGGTATATCGCCTGAGAAAATGGCACAAGAGGGGGAGAGTAACTGATTCAAAAGATCGTAATCTGGCTTTCTCATTATCAGAAATTAATCGAATGTCCTCTCAGCTCGGACTTTCGAAAAGTGTCCAAGAAATAGCTTCAAAAATCTATAGGAAGGCAGTTGATGAGGGACTTATCCGAGGTCGGTCGATGGAAGGATGTGCATCGGCCACATTATACGCCGCTTGTCGAGAGGCAGAGGTCCCCCGGACTCTGGAGGAAATCGCAGAAACGAGTCGAGTGGATAAGAGAGAAATTTCACGAACCTATCGTTTTATTTCAAGAGAACTGGGTATCAATCTCCCGCCCACGGATCCGGTCAAATACGTGGCCAGATTTGGAAGTGAACTAAACATTTCGGGCGAAGCGAGAGTAGAAGCTATAGAGATAATAAGGAAGGCTCAAAATCAGAAGTTAACTTCCGGGAAATCTCCATCCGGAATTGCCGCTGCAGCTCTCTATATATCCGCTTTAAAAGCCGGGGAGAGAAGAACGCAGCGAGAAGTTGCGGAAGTCGCGGACATAACCGAAGTCACGGTAAGAAATAGATACAGCGAAATAGCTAAAGAACTTGACGAGAAGATAGAGGCTTAGCGAGTAACATATCCATCATCACTTTTTAACTAATACTCGAAAGAGTTATTCGAACTAGGCCTTTTGTAAGTGAGTGTCAAATCTTGCTCCGCCTAAATCTGAGTCTTTGGCTTCAATTTCTGCGTTATTGTGATTTGCTATTTCTCTAAGAATGTAGTATCGGACCCCCCCAACGCCAGAAGTATCTCCTTTGTAGACTTTTCCTGTGAACAGGTTTTTGACATCCCCGGGCAACTTTTTTCCATCGTCTTCGATTCTCAGCAAAACGTCTTCTCCCCTCTCTCTAGCCTCTATTCTGATTCTATTACACTCCCCGAGTTGGATTCTTGTCGTCAGAAGCTGTGCAAAAAGGGTGTTTAATGAGTAGTCTCCTTCCACCTCGCTGATAGTTTCAGGATATTTTTCCTCTACCTCGACACCTTCTCTCTCAACCAAACCTGAAACATTGTCAATGACAAGCTTCAGAATATTAATAATATCTTTTTCTTCAATCCGTTTTTTCCCTTCTATCTTGTCGAGTTTTTTCGCCAGGCCCAGGATTTCATCTGCCTCACTAGCGGCTTTTATGCTCTTTTCCAGGTATTTCTTTTCTTCTTCTGAAAGGTCCGCGTCTTCAAGCAGTTGATGGTATCCGTGAATAATCATGTATTTATTTTTTAAGTCTTGCCTGAGCAGAGTGTTCAAAGAGTCTTTTCTTTTCTCACTTCTCCTTAGTTCCTCCTCTGCCTGTCTATGTTGGAGCATTTCCGAAATATTGCGGGATATTGTTTCTATACCGGACTCGTATTGAATTTCTTTATCATCAGGAGTCAAAATGATTATTCCACCATAGGACTCGCCCTCCCGGGAAAATCCAACCGTGTAGACAGATTTTATACCCATTAGATCCTCTAATTTCCCACAATCTTCTCGCGGCACTTCTCCCGTCGATAACGCATACAAGCCTCCCGGAACCTTTTCAAGCTCACCCGATATATACAAAGAGGCTTCTTCACCTACCTCATCAGAATCGACCTTAAGCTCCCTAAAATCAGTGCCGAGAACCTCGTTTATGCTTTCGATCAAATCCTCATTGAACCCCGCCATCCCCCTGAACCTTATCCGGTCAAGATCTCTGTCATAAAGCGAAACTAAAACATATGTATCTTTATTATATTCGTAAACTTTTTCAGCCACAAATTGACAAATTTCACCTATTTCGTCCATCCGACTCGCTCTTAAAACGGTGTCATTGATAAATTGAAGTTCCTGAGTATATTCTTCCAGTTCCTCTTCGGCTTTCTTTCTGTCCGTTATGTTTTGTGCGGTTACAATAATCCCGTCTATTTCAGGCTCGTCTAAATAGTTGACCGCCCTCACTTCAAACCATGTCCAACCGTCTTTTGTTTCTCCTCGTAATTCTATCCTGTATTCTTCACCTGGATTTTCGAGGATTTCAGAAAACATCTCTTGAACTTGTTCCCTGTCCTCAGGGTGAATAAATTCGAATCCGCTAGATTCTATAACTTTGGTTACATCCAATCCTGTAGACTCGGAAGCACCATGGGCTTGATATTTTACCTCGCCCTTTTCGTCGACTACAGTAACAAACTCGGGAATATGATCAAGGTATCTATTCTTGCGTTTTAATTCCTGTTCGCGTTCTTTCCGCTCGGTGATGTTCTTTCCGGAGGCAATGAGTGAAACAATTTCATTGTCTTCATTTCTAACTGGTCTTAATGAAAAGTCGACAGTTCTCTTCTCTCCGTTTTCTCCTACGTGGGTGGCTTCGAACCGTTCAATTCCACCGCCCTTTACCTTTTCAATGCTTTCTTTCAACTTTTCCTGTAACTCTGCGGAATGATTCCACCAAGGAGTATTCCAGAACTTTTCCCCTTCCACCTCAGCGGGAGAAGAATCCACAAACCTCAAAGAAGTCTCATTTGCTTCAAGAAGGGTACCATCAGTATCTATCACTCCGATAAACGATTCCGAGTCATTAAGAATCGCATCCAGTTGCCTTTTACTTTCTCTTAGTTTTTCTTCTGTTTCTTTTCTTTCGGCAATATCTCTAGCAACACTAAAGACAGCTGGTTCTCCCTGATAAGTGATGAGACTGGAGCTAATTTCAACTGGAATTTCTTCACCATCCTCGGAAACATGAACGGTTTCAAAGACGAGAGTTTCATCTTCCTCAATATCCTGAATTCTTTCTTTTACCTTTTCCGAGTATTCTAGGGTATCAATATCTTGGAGTCTCAAATCTAGCAGTTCTTCTCTCGAATATCCGAGCCTCTCTGCAGCCTCGTCGTTAACTGCAAGGAAGTTTCCTTCGAGGTTGTGAATGAAAACAGCATCGTTCATTCCATCAATCAGTTTATTAATATTCCTTTTTCTCAAACTCTCCTGTCTCCTCTTCCATTTTAATCTAAAAACATAGTTATTCACTAATACTAATTATCATTAATCGGTAAATACAAAAATAGAAAGACGGAAAACCTGCTCAGCCCTTGTAAAAAGACCTAAAATAGAAACGTAATATGGATTTACAAATATTAATAAGTCCGAAACAGAGAATAGTACTTTCTTGAGTCTAAAAAATTTATCTAGTCAAAGAAGAAGGGATAAATTCAAACAACAATGTAAAATAAACACAACAACAGATACGAGATTGGAGAATTTATTCTTCTGAAAAATCATAGTTTTTCCGACTGTCTAATTACATCCATCCAGAGATCCAACCAATCCTCTATCTCACGAGTAATCAGGAATCTTTTCTTCACTCTTTTTCGACCCTTCTTGCCCATCTTTTTACGAAGATTTTGGTCAGATATCAGTTCTAAGACCTTTTCCGCCACTTCATCATAATCGAGAGGATTGACCAAGAACCCATTCTCTCCATCAGTAATTTGAGTGGGAATACCTCCGACGTCGGATCCTACAACTGGTGTTTCCTTCCACAATGCTTCGGAAACTGCTAGTCCAAAGCCTTCCTTTAGGGACTTCTGTAATACGACATCCGAGGCTCTTTGAATTGAATTAATCACAATATCGTGGGGATCTAAAATTAGGAACGCATCATCTAATTTTCGAATTTTCCTCCAGACCTCTTCCTGAATTCTTTGACCCTCCGGATCGTCTCTGTCTATAGCCCCGACCAAAACGAGTTGGCAATCCATCTCTCTTCTAACCTTTTTAAAAACTTCAATCACTCCAGTAGGGTCCTTATGTTTGTCGAACTGGGAAACTTGAGAAATTATCGGTCTGGAGGAATCAATTCCGTTCTTATCCAAATACTTTTTGGTCTTTTTCTCACCAATCGGCTCATTCTTTGTCGATAATGGATCAATTCCGGGCTGTATAAAGTTGCAAATTTCTTGGAAAGAAGGGAAAGCACACTCTCCCATCTGGAAAACATGTCTATCAAAGGGGATAAGGAAGGATTTTAAATAATCCATGACTTCCTGATTCGGGTCGGAAAAGTCTTCATGACACCTGCAAACCCAGGGTTGCCGCTTTTTGTAGAATGATATGAGGGGCAAAGGTTGGTGATCGTGGATTATCACCATATCATGATCAACATGAGTGAAACTGGCGAAACCCTTATTTGTCTCCTCAAAAACCTTCTTCTTCATCTCAGTCAGGTTAATTTCCTCGCCGAGAAGTGCGTTGTGGAACTTTTTACATACCCTAAAAAAGTCCGGGGGCCCTACCATCGATCTCCAGCCAGTCTCTACCCCAATATCATTCAACAACGGAACCATATTCCTCAAGTTTTCAGCAATGCCACCACCATAATATGTGGAGGTTATGTGGAGTAAGTGATAATTAGAAAGCTTCGTTCCTTTACGATAAATGCTCGATATCCTTGACTCGGGTACAAATTCGCTGTAAAGAGAAAGCCTCTTTCCCAACCTTTCCTCCCTCATTATTGTATGTTTTTTATTCGAATTAAATATGAGGGGAAACCTGAAATGAAAAATTTTCAAATCGCATGCTCCCTATTTATTTCTAGAATATAGATGGTGCGGGGGTGGTTTGAACCCACGAACCCCCATGGGACAGCGGTCTCACCGAGAGCTTATAAGCAAAAACTAATGTTTTAATTTCAAATCCTCAGCTTCTATTACTGAATTTCTGAAAATTCCAATCAGTTCTTGACTAATTAGAATTAATGCATGCCTTCATTCTTTTGAAAATAAATAACATCATGCTCTTTTTTAACAAGTAGATAAACGATGAGTAACGTTCCAGCTTTTCCCGAAATAATCGAAGGAGGAATCAAAGGACCCGCAACAATCCTTTTAATCGGCGAAGGTGGTACAGGCAGATCTTTTATAACTCGAAAGTTCGCTTTAGAAGCGCTGGAAGAAGATGAAAATTGTATCTATTTCTGCACTTCTCACTCTCTAAAAAGCGTGCGACAAAGAGTTGACTGGGTGGAAACCTACGAGAAAAAGGAGAAAAATATTCTAGTCGATGCCTATCCCGGGCGAGTAGGTGAACCTACTAGTGAATATTACATCAACAATCCTGAAAATCCTTCAAAATATGAAGAATTATTGGACACGCTGATGGAGGAGGAATACCCAAGCAGAATAATCCTAGACAGATTCGACACTCTTCCACAATGGATAGGAAAGGAAAACGCAATTCGATTGCTTAAAAGATTATTGGGCTACATCGAATCCTGCGGCGGGATCGGGCTTTATATATTAGCATATCTTCGATATTCAAATTTTCTAAATCGATGTATCATGTTTATGTTATCGTAACTAGGATAACGCTTTATTGAGAGGAGTTCAATACTTCCAAGGCACAACTCAAAACCTCCCAACAAATAAGAAAAATAATTAGAGAAGAAGCGATATCTTACAAACGAGAAAGTTCCAATCTACGTGATAGGGATCAGTTTGAGATGAGAATGGAAGATGAAGAAATAAAATCGGAACTATCAGAACTTCTGGAAAAAGACGGGGAAATTCTAAGTAATATGAAGGGGTACTACAAAGGAAGCATAACCTTTTCAGGATTCTTGATAGACCCATCCTCAAAAAGAGGTCTGATTTTTAAATGAACTCACAGAATTCGGAAAAATTTGTGCTGGCGATAAATAGTAGCAATAGAAAGGAAAACACCTACCAAATCATCGAAAAAGTAAGCGAAATATTCGGCGGGAGGGGAATAGAAACTCAAATCATTAATTTGCACGATTTTCAAATTCAAGATTGCACTGGTTGTCAAAATTGTCTCCACGGAAATCCATGTCCGATCAATGACGATGTGGATGAGATCCTGAAAAAACTCAGAGAATCTGACGGAGTCATTTTGGCCTCTCCCGTTTATATGGGTAATGTAACAGGTAGACTCAAAACTCTCATCGACAGGACTGCTAAATGGTTCCACCGACCAAAACTAGTGGGTAAACCTAGTCTAC
>CAYNPN010000044.1:0-15902 GCA_964399085.1 Hadarchaeota archaeon (SeqCode)
GGAGGAGGACCGTCAATAATGGCTATGAAGAGTCGGTGGCTCTTCACGCCACTTCTATCGGTAACACCTCAACCTCGGACTGGAAGGGTGTGAATGGGTGGAAACTCCGTCCTTCAGGTCGGAGAGGATGTCACTCTGTTCACATAAATTTTGTATCAAATTTATAAACAGCGAGTTCGTCCCCCTCCCGATAGATTCAGATCCACGCATCTTAGAATATAGCATTAAAGATTAGACCCATCGCTATGATTCCTGCTGCTATGACTATTGCGTAGGAAATTATGAGCTTTTTCTTCATCACCTGCTTTAGCATCACAAACTCCGGCAGCGAGAGGGCAGCGACGGACATCATGAAGGCCATACTAGTTCCAATGGGTAACCCTTTGCCAATTAGACTTTCTGCAACGGGAATAACCCCCATAATGTTAGTATAAATAGGCACTCCGGCCCCTACCGCTGCAGGAACGGCCAGTGAACCCGACAAATAACCGGTAATAACCTCTTGGGGAACGAAGCCGTGTATCAGGGCCCCGATTCCCACTCCCAGGAGGACATATGGAAAGACTCTGCCAATAATGTCCTTTGCTTCCGTATAGGCCTGTTTTATTCTCGTAGTTTTGCTGGGATTTTCCTCGCATGCGCATTGACCGCCGAAATCAAAATCCATAACGTACTCGTCGAATCCGAGCCTGTCTAGAGTCACGCCACCAAGGATCCCGATTGTTACTCCCCCTACAATGTAAAGACTGGTAATCTCTATTCCCAGTACTCCTAGCAATACGATGATGGCAGCCTCGTTTATCATGGGTGATGTGACTAGGAAAGTTATAGTCATTCCGAATGGTACCCCGGCCCCGACTAATCCCAAGAATATGGGAATTGTGGAACAGGAGCAGAAAGGAGAGATTATTCCAAGCATTGCTGCGAGAAAGTAGCCGATGACTATATTTTTGCCCTCCAAATAATTTCTTACCTTTTCGGGGGGAAGATAAGTCCTAAGAAATCCTACCCCAAAAACGACAAGAGTCAGTAGAAAGCCGATTTTGAGGCTGTCGTAAATCCAAAATTCCAGAGCTGCGGCTGCATTGCCGGAAAGGCCCGAAGCCGAGACTATAAAGCTGGCAATTTGATCAAAAATCATTTTATTCTAAAATACCTCTAATTTCGTTTTCATTTGGGACGCGCCCTTTGAACTTCAGTTCGCCGTCGGCGACTACAGCTGGAGTTTCCATTATACCTCGATTTGCTAACTCGGACATGTCGTCCACTTTTTCGACCTGGACTTCGTCAGAAAGTCCCATGTCTTCCACGGCTTTTTCTATGTCATCCTTCAGATTCGAGCACCTTTTGCATCCTTCCGCTCCCAAAACTTCTATTTTCATCCTCGGTCACCTCCTCGGAAATTTTTAATAATTCTTTCATTTTTTCGGCATTTTTTACCCTCGCTTCAACTCTGAGTCCATCTTTCCTAGTTTCTAGGATACCTGCGGATACGAGTTTTCTGAAGTGGCGATAGATAACTGATCGGTCCCGGTTGATTAAGTCCTCAAGTTCGCATACACAGGTGAATTCATCTTTCTCTAAGAGATACTCCAGGATTTTGATCCTGTTTTCTTGGCCCAACGCCTTGAATAGTTCTTTCATTTGTGCACACAAATGCAACAAATATACATATAAAGTTTATGGCACCTTTTTGGCAGAAAATTCCGATTGACCTCCTTATATTGAAAAAAATCATCTACCAATGAGAAGATATTTCCGATAGAAAACCAATTAAATACCGTAATATCAAATAGACTTAACTGAAAAATCAAGTCAAATAATCGGACTACCAAAAGAGCGAGAAGGAGGTGAAAAATTATGCCCAATGGACAAGGTGGTTATCAGCCTATCTTTATTCTCTCCGAGGATACGGAGAGAAGGAAAGGCAGAGATGCCCAAGAATCCAACATCCGAGCGGCCAAGATCATCGGTGATGCGGTCAGGTCTACCCTAGGACCAAAAGGTATGGACAAGATGCTGGTGAGCAGTCTGGGTGACGTCGTCATAACCAACGACGGTGCCACAATCTTAGATGAGATGGATATAGAACACCCGGCAGCGAAGATGATTTCAGAAGTCGCGGAAACTCAGGAAGAGGAAGTAGGAGATGGTACAACGACTGCCGTTGTATTGGCGGCCGAATTGCTGGAAGAAGCAGAGGAGCTTCTAGATCAAGGCATCCATCCAACTGTAATAGCCTCAGGATTCTCTATGGCTGCTTCAAAGTCCCAAGAGTTCCTGGCAGATATGGCCCACGAGATAGACATTGATGACGAAGAGAAGCTAAAGCAAGTTGCGGACACTTCTATGACCGGAAAGAAGGTAGAGGCCAACGTAGAGGTCCTCTCCGATCTTGCGGTCAGAGCCGATCGGCAAGTAGCCGAGGAGAACGACGAAGGCTATGTTGTTGATATAGACAACATAGGAATGGAAAAGCAAGAAGGTGGAAGTATAGACGATAGTAAACTGGTAAACGGCCTCATTTTGAGCAAGGATAGAGTTCATCCCGGAATGCCGAAGAAAGTCGAAGATGCCAAGATTGCACTCATAAACACGGCTATGGAAGTTCAGAAAACTGAATCTGACAGCGAGATAAGTGTGAGCAGTCCCGAGGAGCTTCAGAAATTCCTCGATCAGGAGGAAGAGGAACTTCGAGAAATGGTTGACAAAGTCAAGGAATCGGGAGCCAACGTAGTCATCTGTCAGAAAGGAATAGACGATATTGCTCAGCATTTCCTAGCTCAGGAAGGAATCTTCGCAGTGCGACGGGCCAAGAAATCCGACATGAAGAAGCTAGCTCGTGCCACTGGTGGAACAGTGGTCACCAACATTGATGATCTCTCTTCCGAAGACCTAGGCAACGCAGGAATTGTCGAAGAAAGAAAAGTTTCCGGAGAAGAAATGACGTTCATCGAGGATTGCGAGAATCCCAAGGCAGTTAGCATTCTGGTCCGCGGAGGCACCGAACATATTGTAGACGAAGTAGAGAGATCTCTCCATGACGCCATAAGCGTTGTCGGTAGATCGATCGAAAGTGGTAAAGTAGTCGCAGGAGGAGGCGCCTCGGAAATTGAGCTTGCCATGAAAATCTCCGATTATGCGGATAGCATTGGAGGAAAGGAAGCTCTCGCCGTTAGGGCCTTTGCGGATGCAGCGGAGTCAATTGTCCGATCTCTGGCGGAGAATGCCGGACTTGATCCAATTGACACCATCGTTGAGCTGAGATCGAGACACGAAGAGAACGGAGCCGAGTATGGACTCGACGTTTATGACGGAGAGTTGAAGAACATGTTGGATGAAGGAGTTATTGAACCTCTCTCTACTAAAACCCAAGCAGTAAGTTCGGGCAGCGAAGCAGCTGTCATGATACTGAGAATTGACGACGTCATAGCCGCGAAAGGTGGAGAATCGGGCGGCGAGGCCCCGCCCGGAGGTGCACCTGGCGGTGCTCCTGGCGGAATGCCGGGAGGTATGCCAGGAGGTATGCCGGGTGGAATGCCAGGCGGAATGTAAGAAAACGTCTGGATAGAAGAAAACTTCTCCAACTTTTTTATTTTCTTTTTCTTAATTCTTCCGAAATATATCAATTCTCGGAAACTAAGTCAGACTAGTTTAATCCAGTCTTGAATTTTCTTCTCCCTCTTCAGGAGCCAACTTGTTTGCAATTTCTACCCAATCGGCGCGGAATACGAAGTAGATAACCAAAATGAGCATGATTGCGGTCGCCAGTGCCGTGAGCCACCCTCCGCCGGTAAAATATCCTACCATCTCTCCAAACTTGACGATTATATAAGCCATCGCGAATTTTCCTGCTACACAGGGGATAAAAGCCTTCCAAAAGTTGTAACGTGCGAGTCCCAGAGGTATGAAGAGAAGATCATCGGGCAACGGTGTAAGCGCGAAAAAAAAGATGGCCGGAGCCCCGTAACGATTAAATATTCTTAGCATGGCATCGAATTGCTTCTCCCGTTCTTCACCAACAAATCTCCTCCCGGCATATCCTCCCAAATAACCTACAAATTCTCCCAAACCGGAACCCATCGCAGAGAAGACCGCTATTAGAATGAGATTAAAATGGCCCGAGTATCCCGCCGCCAGTAGTGCTAAATGATAAGGTATGGGGAAAACAACTGTGCTTGCCCCCAGGAAGCTTACCAGCAATATTCCGGGATACCCTAGAGTTATAAACGCTTCCCACCAGGCCAATTTCAATCCCTTTGTAGCTTTCGTAAATTACTTTAAAAATTAGGAGGAGAAAAGAGGCCATCTCCATTGGATTGAAAAAATCCTAATTTTCGCTCCCGAAAAAATTTAGAGATATCGATATCCATATCAGAGTGGAAAACAAACAGTTTGAATGTAAAATGAAGGAAGACCTGTTTCCCTATACCTACCGGAAGAATCAGAAAGAGATGCTCGAGAACATTCATGATGAGATATGGGATTCTTCGATCTGCGTACACGCGGCTACTGGTTTCGGAAAGACGCCCGTCATTTTGGCCGGCCTTCTCCCCTATACTCCCGATTACAAAATTCTGTGGTCGGTTCGGACTGGCAACGAGACCGATAGACCAATCGAGGAGTTGAAAACTATCAATCGGGAGACCGGAAGTGACTTTTTCGGGCTTTCCTACCGAGGTAAGAGGGATATGTGCCTCCTAGCCAAGGAGAGGGACATGGGCGGAAATCCCAGCTATAGCGACGTGTCGTTTTTATGCAAGGATCAGGGAAAAGGTTGTCCATACAGGCAAAATCTGGAGGATATTAATCCAGATAGATTGACTGAAAATCCCCTCCTCTATTCCGAGATACTGAATGCTTCTAGGAACCTTGAGGTGTGTCCATACTATCTCCAGAGGGAACTCTTACCCTCGGCGGATGTAATCTCTCTGAGTTACAATTACGTCATAGATGAAAATTTGAGCTGGGTGATAAAGAAGAAAGTCCCTTTTCAGAAGTGTTTTCTCGTAGTCGACGAGGCCCATAATCTACAAAAAGTAGCCTCGGGTTTAAATTCGGATCAAACTACCCTGAGAACCCTGGCCAGGTCAATAAGTGAACTTGAGAGGATAGAGGAGGAAAAATCAGAGGAGCTGATTAAACTGGTGAATCTGATAAGGGACGAGATGGAGGATTTAGGAGAGAATATTTTCGACGAAGATGAAATGGACATGGACGAATTTTTGGCAGATTTGTTGGAAAGAGGGGATATGGACCCTTTCGAGTTCAGACTCGCTTGCGAGCAGATGCTTACCTACGGAACCCAGATCAGGAGGAAGCAACTTGAGGAGGGCAAGAAGCCGAGATCGTCCTTACATCATCTAGGCAGATTTTGGCTGAGTGTTTTGGATAATTTGGATATAGATGGCGTTGCCTTTCTGGCGAAACGGGAGAGAGATACTTTAGTATTTGAGATGTGGGATATGAGGTCCGCGGAAATACTGAGAGAGAGGTGGAAGGAATTCCAGGGTTGCGCCTTCTGCTCGGGAACCTTGAAGCCGATTAAAGCCTTCGCAACCACGGCCGGTTTGGATAAGGTGAAAAGTATAAGTATCGGCTCCTTTTATGATTCCCGAAAAGTAGTTTCCTTTATTCCTTCCGGCCTGACCACTAAGGGAAAGGAGTTGGCGGACGACATGGCCCAACGTTACGTGGACAGTTTGTCAAAGTTCTCCGAAGTCATAGATTCCAATGTCGCTGTCTTCTCGTCTAGTTACAGAATTCAGAGGAGACTTTTGGAGGCGGGATTAAGGGACCGTATCGAAGAGCAGGGAAGGAAATTCTATCGTGAGAAGCAAGGGATGGATGGGAGCTTGGCCAGGAGGATGCTCGACGACTTCAAAAGGGAGACCGAGAATGGAGGGAAAGGATTTCTTTGCGCCACTGCTATGGGTAGGTTTGCAGAAGGAGCGGATTTTCCGGGAGAGGAACTTGAGGGAATCTTCCTAGCCGGAATTCCATTTGACCGGATGAGTGTTAGGACTGAGATTTATCTGGATTACTACAAGGAAACCTACGGAGAGAGGAAGGGGATGTATTATGGATATATCGTCCCCGCTTTGAGGAGAGCTTCTCAGGCCCTGGGGAGAGTCCTCCGTTCGGAAAACGACAGAGGTATCTTCGTTTGTGGAGATGAAAGATATGGTGACCGACGTTTCTTCCGTTTGTTGCCCGATTTCATCAAAAATAACTCTAAACCCACCAAATATGGGAGGATAGGTGTGGATTTGGAGTCAAGCGCCCGGGATATTTTCAATCACGATTAGCGACTGTTTTTCAGCGAGAGACGTGTTTGCAGCCACCAATATAGAATCTCAATTCTCTATCTAAATCTTCCTTTACACCTATCCGATGAGAGGAAGAAATTTCGGATTCCTCGACATCGTGATCGGATTTTTGAATGAAAATTTCTTCTGAGCCGATGAGGTCTACTCCATGATGTTCCTTTGAGATTCCAAGTGCTTGTGTCAGCTTTCCCGGACCCGAGGCCAACTCTCTTTTCTCATCCTTATTTCTTCTCCTCCGCATAATCTCTATCCCTTCGACCGGTTTTAGGGCTCGAATAAGTACTGCCCCCGGAGTCTCTTCTCCCTCCGTTACGATGTTAAAAAGCCAATTGCCGTGGACCATATAGACCAGTGATAGACCGGCTCTTTTCCACATGATCCTGTTTATCTTAGTTTTCTTGCTGGAAGCTCGAGAAGCCGGGTCGTCCCTCCCGAAGTATGCCTCGGTCTCTACTATCACTCCGCTGGTTTTCCCCGAATTTTCCCGTTTGATCAATAACTTCCCCAATAATTCTCGGGCGACTTTTTCGGTATCCCTACTATAGAATTCTCTAGGTAGCATTTTTATCCTCATCCACATGCTAATTTCTTGAATACCATGGCAGTTATGTTGGAGAAAATATTACCGTCAAAATAAAAATAACTAACTCACGGGAGAGGGTAAATGATGAAATCGGTAATGTGGGTCGGGATATTTCTAATTCTTTTAGGGATAGTTCTAGTATTGATTCCTATCCTGGATCAGTATATAGCCCTGGCAGATATCCCTTCTTGGCTAATTTTTGTTTACAGTAGCGGGAATTTTCGATTTGTCACTTCGCCAATTTTGATTTTAGCATTTGTGATTTTCTTAGTTGCAAAGATATTGATTTCTTAGTCAACGAATTCAGGATTCCTTCAGGTTCACTATTGCCTGGGCTATGTCTCCGTCAGTGTCTTCCAGTGCTTCAGTTGCCGTTTCTTTGTCTACGTTTGCTTCTTCCATTACCATTTCGATGTCTTCCTCTTCTAATTCGGCTTCCGTCTCACGTTCTTCTGCCTTCCCAATAATTTGATATGTTTTTTGACCTTCTGCCTCGATCACTTGAACTTGGGCGTTTGGAAAAATGAGTTCTTTATCGGATTGCTTGATTATCACTTCTTCCACGTCGGATAGCTCATTCATCTCGATTCCCATCTGTTTCATCATTTTTCGCATCTGTCCAGAATCAAATCCTCCTCTTCCAAACATTGAGACACCTCTCGGTCTAACCATTGAGTTCATATTAAAAAAAAGGACGGTCGATTCTTTTCCTCCCCCGGATTTTCACCGCTCTGATTTCAGTGCGCCGAAAGTCTCCCAGAATTTACGCCCGATTATCCGATCCATTTCTCCTCGTAGGGCCTTTTTGTTGTCCTTATCTTCGTCGAAAGCATCGAGAGGGATTCTTCCTCCACCTGAAGTTGGATGTCCACCCGCGGAACCTATGTTCCCATAAAGCTCTTCCATTGTTTTACCTATATGCAGTCTCACATCGCTTGTCCGACCGGAAATATATACCATATCTCCTTCAATCCCGTAGACGAGGGTGGTGAGAGTTCCCTCCCTCCGGAGAAGGTAGTCTGCAGCCTGGGCGATTGCGTCTCTATCCTTAACCTCCCCGACGTTTGATATCAGATAACCACCCTTAACCCGGCTGCTCCTAATGGCTTTTCTAATTACTTCTAGAGTGTCAGCAGATAGAGGGGGCGATTGAAATTTTTGCAAGAGTTCATTGCTGATAAGGGGGAGCAAGAATTCAAGAGTATTGAAGTCTAGTTTAGTTCCACCTCTAGTGAAATTTAGGGTGTCGGTGAGCAAAGCAAAGACAAGCGCGGTGGCTAGAGATTCATCTATTTCAATTTGAGCGTATTCTAGATAGTTAGCGAGTATGGTTGCTGTTGCTCCAACGTTTATAATATCTTCATACTCTGCACTTGCTACGTTTGAGACGGCTGAGTGATGATCGATTATGATGGTAGGATTAATATCTTCAGGAAGGGAGCAATTCCCATGAGTGGCGACATCTACCATAGCAAAGATTTCATAATCTTCAAAATCCACATCTTCGGCTTCAAACATTTTAGCGTCAAGAGTATTAACGAGCGCCCGGTTTTGCTGATGTCCTATTCTACCCCCGTAGATTAATTCGGATTCGATTCCGAGAGGTTCAGCATAAGTTCGAAGGGCCATCCCCGAGGCGATACTATCGGGATCCGGATTGTCTTGAAGGATGATACCCATCTTTCCCTCATGATCTTCGAGTATTCTCCTAAGCTTTCTTTCTTTAATTCTACTTCTGAATTCCTGAAAGCGGTCGTAGATATCCTCCGCTACTACATCGGAGGTGACTATCACTTCATCTGCACCCAGATTCTTTACCTCCGATTCTAGGATTGAGTCCCTCGCTCGAGCAATCACTATAGGGTTGATGTCCATATCCAGTTTAAGCTGATTAATAGCTCCAAGACTTTGTTCGACTGTTTCTAAATCCGATGTGAGAATTAGAATTACCTCGGCTTTTTCTAAATCTGTTTTCTTGATGTCCTCAGGATCAGTGAAGTCACCTTGATATACATCCATTCCTATTTCGTCAAGTTGCTGAACTTTGCTCTCGTTCTGTTCTATAATCTGTATTTCTTCTTCCTTTTCCAGTAGTTTTTCGGCGAGTGAGAATCCTAAGTCACCGCAACCAAATATCAGATACAATTTTACTACACCTTTTTCTATTTTCCTCTATTTCCATTAAACTCCCTTGGTATCTAAAGGAATTATGGGTGAACTACCTTCACCTAAATCACCTCCCTCGTTAGGAAGAGGCTTCCCTCCTCAGTCTCTCCACTTGTCGAGCCAGAGGTGGAGACCATATCGGGAGGGGGCAGTGGAACTAAACGCCGATTCATCACCCACCCAATCCACGATTGGGAAGGTGTCTTCTCGGCTCAATGAGATAAATATATTCCCTCCCACCAGAGGATAATAAATACATTCTTACTTACGCCTTGCTCGGATTATTAATATCTGAATTTAACCTCAAAATATCTGTATATACACCTTCAAATCATCCTGTGCGTTTTGGGCTGACCCAAAATGCATTATTTCCTTATAAATGACACCTCTTCCAAAAGGAGAAAAAGATAACTTTTATATAGGAGATGTCGCCTGAAATAAGAATTACCCTAAAATTGGGATGGAAAGGGGGATTAATCATGAAATTTTGCCCTGAGTGTGGGACAATGTTGATGCCTCAGGAAAAAGGGGAGAATACCTGGTTGGTTTGCCCGAATTGTGAAAGTTATCAGAAACTGAAGGAAGAAGACGACTATAAGATCGAGGAAGAACGCAGGGAAGGAGAAGAGAAAAAAGTGGCAGTCGTTGAGGAAGAAAGTGAAGTTGAAATCAAGGAGCCGGATTACGACCTGGACACAGACGCTGCAATGGAATTCTACGGGGAGTAATAGTCCTAAGGTTCTACTTTGGCTCCCTCCAATGCCTTTCTGCAAGGGCAATTTCTTTCCTTAGGAATGTTAGGAATAACTGAAAGTATTAGTTTCTGTACTCTCTCTATATTTTTGTCCATGATTTCCTTTACCTCCTTATGAGTTAGCTTTTCATTACTAATCCCGGCGGCGAAATTTGTAACGACTGAAGTAGTGGAATAACATATCTCTAGCTCCCTCGCTAATACGCTTTCGGGCACGTTTGTCATCCCCACTACATCCCCTCCGAGTTTTTTGAACATTTTTATTTCAGCCCTAGTCTCAAATCTAGGTCCTTCGGTACAGACGTAAGTCCCCGAGCGATGTAGAGACATTTCCATTTCCTGCGATGTAGTAATTATAGCCTTTCGGAGTTCGGGGCAATAAGGATCAGTCATATCGACATGATATACCTCCCCCTCGTCTCCATCGTAAAAGGTTAGAGGCCTGTTTTTGGTGAAGTCTAGGAATTGATCCAATAACACTAATTCTCCCGGTTCAACCTCCTGATTAAGAGATCCTACCGCTGTGGTCGCTATAATTCTTTCTACACCCAATTCATTTAGAGCCCACAGATTGGCTCTAAAGTTGATTTTATGAGGAGGATTGCTATGTTCTCCGCCGTGCCGGGGCATAAAGGCTATTTTACGTCCTTTTACTTTCCCGGTAAGTATCTCAGGCGATTTACCATAAGGCGTTTCCAACTCATGCTTTTGGGAATCTTCCATATAATCTAGAGAATAGACTCCGGAACCGCCTATTATCCCTATTTTGGCAGCCGAGCCTTCATTTTCCATATCTCCTTTCCCTTCCTTGGTAGTTGGAAATAGCTCGTAAAAAATTTATTTTGTCAAAATCGGGCCAATACGCTTCGCAGAAATATAGTTCACTGTATGCCGATTGCCAGAGTAGGAACCCGCTAAGCCTCTCTTCGCCACTGGTTCTAATTATCAAATCGGGATCCGGTAGATTGGCAGTGTATAAATTTTCATCAAATAGATCTTCATCAACTTCGTCAGGGTTAATATCACCCTCCTCCACTCCTTTACATATTTTTTTGACAGCGTTTATGATTTCCCTTCTACCCCCGTATCCAATTGCGATATTAAGCGAATATTCATCATAATCTTTAGTAGCCTCTTCGGCTTTTCTTATAGCATTTACTAACTTTTCGGGCAATAGGTCTAGCTCTCCTACGGCCCGTACTCTAATTTCGTTTTCATGTACTCTCTCATCTTCAATTAATTCGTTAAACTTCTCGAAAAAGAGATTCATCAGATTTCGGACCTCTCCCGGCGATCTTTCGAAATTTTCCTTGGAAAAAGCATACACCGTGATGTGTCGGACACCGACATCCCTGGCCCATTCCATTACCAACTCCAGTTTATCGGCTCCTATATAGTGACCCTCCTTTACCGACATATCCCTCTCCTGAGCAAACCGGCGGTTTCCATCCAGAATTATGCCGATATGCTCGGGTGAATTGCCCCTTTTCTTGACTCTCTTAGATAGGCGGTCCTCGTAATAATTCGTCACCATTTCCTGAAGCTTGTCTATTCCGGGCAATTTTCCGATTGGGATATCACTCAGGTCCATTTTCTTTCCAAAAGAAGTTGTTGTCTTCTCACTAAATAACTAAATGGGGTCAAGAAAATTTTTAATTCATGAAGAAGGGAAATTACTTTGTATAGGTAAACTTAATAATTATTAGTAAGTGGATGTCGGAGGCTGGGCCGGGGAAGATAATCAAGGGCCTGGTCAAATTGGTACATGTAAGCAAGCTAGAAATGAGGGGCTTCAAGTCCTTCGGGCATAAGAAAGTTACTCTTCCCCTCTCCTCCGGCCTCACAGCTGTTGTGGGACCCAACGGAAGCGGAAAAAGTAATATAGTTGATGCTCTATCTTTCGTTCTAGGTCAGAGGAGTTCAAAAACTCTCAGAGCCAGTGAATTCTCGGATTTGATCTATCATGGTAGTGATGGAGAGAATGGCAAGAAGCCTGCTCCTTATGCGGAAGTTAAACTTCATGTTACGGACGATGACGATTCCCTACCTATAGACTCGGAAGAGGTCACCGTTTCCAGGAAAGTTAACCGCGATGGCAAGAGCACCTATCGTATAAATGGTAAGCGTTCTACGAGGAAGGAGATTGTCGAGCTCCTTTCGGGAGAAATGATGGGCACTGGTGGACATAATTTCGTAATGCAAGGTGATGTGGGCAAATTTATTAAAATGAGTTCTCGGGAAAGACGTGAAATTATAGATGAGCTGGCTGGAGTTGCAGAATTCGAAGAAAAGAAATCCAAAGCTATTTCTGAACTTGAAAAGGTTGAAACCGATTTGGAAAGTCAAAAAGGCCGTCTAGAAGAATTAGAGCAGAATATGAAAAAGTTAGAGCGGGAAAGAGAAGAAGCTCTAAAGCATCAGGATTTTCAGGAAGAATTGGAGGAGAAAAAGGCCTCCCTCGCGAAAATAAAGATCGGTTCGTATGAGGACAAACTGGAGGATCTTCAAGGAAAGATCGACGATAAAAACGAGAGAATGGAGGAACTGGGCGATAAGAAATGGGAACTCAAGGATAAACAAAATGAATTAAAAAATGAGAAAAAGGAATATGAGAGTTTTATTGAGGAAAAGAGAAATTCAGAGGCATTAACCAAGGTAGAAAAGCTTAATTCTCGAATAGAAACCCTCAATGAGAGCTTGGAGGATTATGAAGAATCCTACGAAAATCTCAGAGACAAAGAGCAACGGCTTAAACAAAAAGCGAAGGAAATGGCAGAAAAAAGGGAAGAAGAATCTCCCCTCAATAAGATAGATAAATTCACCGAGGATTTCAGTCATCTTTATAACGAATTCGAGGAATTGTCGAAAAAGGTTAAAAATGCCGGCAAGGATTCGGAAGAGTTTGAAACATCTTTCTCCCAGATCCAGAGGGTTCTTTCGGACATCAGTGATGTTATAGGTAGACTGCATGAATACCTTCAAAGGTCTCTGAAATCAAAGGGCGATTTTCTTCAACTGGCGGAGAAGTCAGACAAGATTGAAGAAGCCGGTTCAAAATTTGAACAGCTCAAATCGAAATTGGCGTCTACAAGAGCTAGAAAGGAAGATGCTAAGGAACAGATAGAGAGTCTAGAAAAGAAAATTGAGGAGAGTGAGGATTCTCTTGAGGAGGCTGAGGAGGCTGCTCAAGAGGTAAGAGAAGAGATTGAAGGGGCTAAGGAGGAGATAGAGGAGTTGGACAACCAAATTTCAGAGGTAAATCGAAAATATGAGGAAATAGATAAGAAGATGGATGGAATAAAGGACAAATTGAATGATATTAAGACCAGACGAGCTACTACTGAGACTAAATTGGATCAAAAAGAAGAAGAGTTCGATAAATATGATATTGAGGACATTGAAGTCTCTATGAGTGAGGAAGAGCTAGAGGAAAAGATAAAGGAATTAGGAAAAGAGATTGAAATGCTTGAACCTATTAATGAAAGGGCTATAGATGATTATGGAGACGTGAAGGAAAGATATGATACCCAAAAAGGATATCACGATGAATTAATGGAAGAAAAACAATCTCTGCTTGACTTCATGGAGAAGATAGACCAGAAGAAGACTGAAGTATTTATGGAAACGTTCAATGAAGTTTCCGAACATTTCAGTGATATATTCGGCGATTTGTCCCCTGGCGGGATAGGGAGATTAAAGTTAGAGAATCCGGAGGACCCTTTCGAGGGAGGGCTTGAGATCGAAGCAAAGCCCGAAGGTAAAAAACTTAAGAATGCGGCTTCCCTTTCCGGTGGCGAAAAAGCATTGACCGGGCTGGCGTTCATCTTCGCTATTCAGAGAACGAGACCTTCCGCGCTTTACGTGTTCGACGAAATTGATGCTCATCTCGATCCCGAGAATCAGAAGGAAGTAGCTAATATGATAAAGAGATTCTCGAAAGAAGCCCAGATTACCGTTGTAACCTTACGAGATCCAATGATGGCCGCTGCGGATAAGTTATTCGGGGTCAATATGGACGGAAATGACATATCACACATCGTTTCGGTAGACTTAGAGGAGTATAGGGGGGAGGAATAAATGCCGATAATATTCGATCAACCATTTCAAATTCTGTTGAACTTAGCTCGGGATGAAAAAATAGATCCATGGGATGTTGACATCAATAAAGTGGCGGATTTATACGTTCAAAAGATCCGAGAAATGGAGAAACTTGATTTAAGGGTTTCTGGGAGAGCTCTGTCTTCAGCTTCTATCTTGCTTCGCATGAAAGCCGATAATCCCCCTTATAGCAATGAAACCGAGGAGGAGGATGAATTCATAGAGGAAGTGGATTTTAATATGCCTGAATTAGGTCCCATTACCCTAATTCGCCAAAACCGACAAAAAATAACCCTTTCCGATTTAGCAGGATCGCTTCAAGAAGCTCTTGAAGAGCCGAAAGATGGGCCCAGAAAGGAAGAGAGAGAAACGACCACAGTGCAAAATGTGATGCGAGAATTAGACGATTATCATATCAATATAGAAAAGCATATACAGGAATTCCATGAAAAAATCACTTTCCTAGCTTCCAATGGAAATAATATTAACTTCACGAAAGTTTTGCCGAAGGAAAATGAAACCGAAATTGCCCGTAACTTACTGCTTGCCCTTTTCCTGAGCTCGAAAGGGAAGATATCCTTGCATCAGGAAGAGCACTTTGGGGATATTTATATAGAACTATTGGAGCCAGCGGAGGTAAACTATGGGAATTAAGGATGATGTCTCCACGATAGAGGCTGCACTTTATGCCTCTGATAGGCCGCTAAGTCTGGAGGAGTTAATGGATACGGTTAAAACCTCCTCCGAAACTTATATTCGGAAATTATTGTCTAGATTGGAGGATAAATATGATGACGATAGTTCCTTGAGACTCAAAGAGACGAGCGAGGACATGTATAATATTCAACTTCGCGATGAGTACATGGACAAGGTCGAAGGAGTCGTTCCGAAGACTAAGCTTACTGAAGGCACACTCAAAACCCTCGCCGTGATAGCATATAAACAACCCATTAAGCAATCCGAGCTTGCTGAGATTAGGGGAGGGAGGGTTTATCAATACGTAAAAAAATTGGAGGAGCTTGGATTCGTGGAATCAAAACCACTCGGAAGGACTAAAGTCCTACGTACTTCAGAGAAATTTGCTGGTTATTTCGGGTTCGAGGATCAGATGGACAAGATAAGGGAAAAACTTCAGCAGATGGCTCAGTGACGGTTTGGGTGAGAGTTTTTAATGTAGGCATTCAAATTAGCCATAGGTGAAAGTAAATGGCAAAGTGGCAAGGAAAATCATTAAAGAAACCCAGCGGAGGTCGCAGGTGGCCGAGCCGCAAAAAACGTAAATATGAATTGGGTAGAGAAACGGTCGATACGAAGGTCGGGTCCAAAAAGAAGTCCACAGTTTCGGCCAGAGGAAAAGGGACCAAGTCGAGGTTACAGTCTGTAGATACGGTAAATATAACGGACCGGGAGACTGGAGAGACGAAGAAAGGTGAGGTTCAGTCAGTTCTCGAAAATCCTGCGGATCCAAACTTAGCTAGGAGAAATATAATTACTAAAGGCGCCGTGATCGAGACGGAATTTGGAAAAGCTCGAGTTACTAGCCGGCCCGGACAGGTAGATTCTCTAGATGCTATCTTGATTGAAGGTGAATTGGAGGAGAAGGAAGAAATCGAAGAAGAAACCGAGAAAGAAGCCAAAGAAGAATCTGAAGAGGAAGAAGAATTAGAGCAACCTGAGAAAGGAGAGGTCGAAGAAGAGGAAGAGGCCGAGGAACAGACTCCAGAAGAGGAAGAGGCCGAGGAACAGTCCAAAGAGTCGCCGGAAGATACATCAGAGGAAGAAGGCGAAGAATAGATTCTCCATCAGAAGGTTTATCCTTTGTATCGGAGAAGACACCTTCCCAATCGTGGATTGGATGGGTGATGGATCCGATATGTTTTAATTGCTTGGGGCGAGAGAATGAGAATAACTGGTTCACGGTATGTCTGAGACAGGACCTCGTTCGAGTCTCCGAAGCCGAGTTCGGGGGCGT